>NZ_JCAFUN010000002.1:0-329802 GCF_059371375.1 Stenotrophomonas sp. YJH_SMC_64
GATTCCGGCGTGGGCGCCAAGCTACATGGCGATCGTCGAGATCCAGGCTCGTACGGCGGCCCACGCCGGCTCTCGACACCTACGCTGACAGATTTTCATCAGATAAGGCTCGGTCGCCGCATCCATGCGGCTCACGCCCCCGCAACCGGACCCGCCCCGCCTTCGACAGATCTCCGCGATCTGCAGTAGATCCACGCCATGCGTGGATGAATCTCCATCGGAATCGAATATTTCGAATTGGAATCGAAATGCATCCACGCATGGCGTGGATCTACCGTGTCGACCAAGGTCGACACCTACCAACAGCAGCAGGAATCTGTCAGAGGTGGGGCGGTGTGGGCTGGCAGGACCGTTGGCGCCATGGATGGCGCCATCGAGCCCCCAGGGACGGGTTTACGGCGTGTCCTGCTAACCCACACCGCCCCGCCAAACCACGGAATGCCGCTGTCGCTGTTGCTGTTGAGGTTGCCGGCCAGCGGCCGGCACTACTACGGGTGCAGGGCGAAGCCCTGCCGACACCCCCTCAACGGCGGCGGCGCTTGCGGTCCACGTACAGGGTCTTGGCGATGCTCAGCACGATGCCGACCCCGATACCCACCACGCAGCCCAGCAGCAGGTTGTCGGCCCCCAGGCCCACACCCACGCCGACCACGGTGGCGATCACCATTTCGGCAGTGTGGGAAATCGGTTCGGGCTTCGGGGCGGACATGCGGGCTCCAGCGTCAGATCGGATCTTCGGGATGGGCCAGTGGCCCGGAAACGACGAAGCCGGGTTGCCCCGGCCTCGTCTGGTGTCACCTGCAGCGGGCCGTCAGTGCGATTCGGCCGGGCCTGCGATCGGCGGCAGCGGACGGGCGTCGCCGCCCTTGTCGTTGCCACCATCCTTGTTCGACTTGCTCCAGCCCGCCGGCGGCGGCGGATCGCGGCCTTCCATGATCGCGTCGATCTGCGGCGCGTCGATGGTCTCGTACTGCAGCAGCAGCTGCGACATCGCGTGCAGCTTGTCGATGTTCTCGGTCAGCAGCTGGGTCGTGCGGGCGTAGGCCTTGTCGAGGATGTTGCGCACTTCTTCGTCGATCCGGCGCGCCGTGTCGTTGGACACGCTCTTGTGCTGGGTGACCGAACGGCCCAGGAACACCTCGTCGTCCTCTTCGCCATAGGCGATCGGGCCGAGCTGCTCGGACAGGCCCCACTTGGTGACCATGTTGCGGGCCATCTTGGTGGCACGCTCGATGTCGTTGGAGGCGCCGGTGGTGACCTTGTCCTCGCCGAAGATCAGCTCTTCGGCGACGCGGCCGCCGTACAGCGAGCACAGCTGCGACTGGATCGCCACGCGGTTCATCGAATACTTGTCGCCTTCCGGCAGGTACATGGTCACACCCAGCGCACGGCCGCGCGGAATGATGGTGACCTTGTAGACCGGGTCGTGCTCGGGCACCAGGCGGCCGACGATGGCGTGGCCGGCCTCGTGGTACGCGGTCAGGGTCTTCTCGTCCTCGCTCATGGCCATCGAGCGGCGCTCGGCACCCATCAGGATCTTGTCGCGGGCACGGTCGAAGTGGTCCATGCGGACTTCCTTCTCGTTGCCGCGCGCGGCGAACAGGGCCGCCTCGTTGCAGAGGTTGGCCAGGTCCGCACCGGAGAAGCCCGGGGTACCACGCGCGATCACCATCGGCTCGACGTCGTCAGCCAGCGGCAGCTTGCGCATGTGGACCTTGAGGATGTGCTCGCGGCCCTTCACGTCCGGCAGGCCGACCACGACCTGGCGGTCGAAACGGCCCGGGCGCAGCAGCGCCGGGTCCAGCACGTCGGGACGGTTGGTCGCGGCGATCACGATCACGCCTTCGCCACCCTCGAAACCGTCCATTTCGACCAGCAGCTGGTTCAGGGTCTGCTCGCGCTCGTCGTGACCGCCGCCCAGGCCGGCGCCACGGTGGCGGCCGACGGCGTCGATTTCGTCGATGAAGATGATGCACGGCGCGTGCTTCTTGGCCTGCTCGAACATGTCACGCACGCGGCTGGCGCCGACGCCGACGAACATTTCCACGAAGTCCGAACCCGAGATCGAGAAGAACGGCACCTTGGCTTCGCCGGCGATGGCCTTGGCCAGAAGCGTCTTGCCGGTACCCGGCGGGCCCACCATCAGCACGCCGCGCGGAATCTTGCCGCCCAGCTTGGTGAACTTGGACGGGTCGCGCAGGAAGTCGACCAGTTCGCCCACTTCTTCCTTGGCCTCGTCGCAGCCGGCGACGTCGGCGAAAGTGACCTTGATCTGGTCTTCGCCCTGCAGCTTGGCGCGCGACTTGCCGAAGGACATCGCGCCCTTGGCACCGCCGCCACCGCCCTGCATCTGGCGCATGATGAACAACCAGAAGCCGATGATCAGGATGACCGGCAGGAAATTCATCAGGATCGCGCCGAGGGAAATGCCGCTGGACGGCTCCTCCTGCACGATCTCCACGTTCTTGGTACGCAGCACGTTGATCAGGTCACGATCGAACGGCGCGGTGATGGTGGACGACTGCCCACCGCGGGTGGTGTAGGTCAGCTGGCTGGTGCCGCCACGCATGTCGCCGCCAAAGGCGACCTTCTGCACGTTGCCGCTGTCCACCTGGTCCAGGAACTGCGAGTAGGACGCGCCCTGCGCGCCGGCCCCGGAGGACTTCGGCGAGAAGCTCTGGAAGACCACCATCAGCACGACGGCGACGACCACCCATAGCAGGAGGTTCTTGGTCAAGTCGTTCATCCTCATTGGCTCCGGTGTTCCTCTCAGTGCTGGCGTTGCGTTGGGGTCGAACTTGCGTACGTTGCGAGCTTACTTCATGTGGGCGCGTTTTCCCTGACCCAAGGCATACACCTCGGGAGAGCGCTTGCGCGACGCTTCCGGCTTGCGGATGGAGACCTTGTCGTACCGGCGGCGCATGTCGCGCACGTAGTCGTCAAAGCCTTCACCCTGGAACAGCTTGATCAGGAACGCCCCACCGGTCTTCAGGTGGTTGTCGGCAAAATCCAGGGCCAGCTCCGCCAGGTGCATCATCCGCGGCTGGTCGACCGCGCCTACACCACTCTTATTGGGGGCCATGTCCGACAGCACAAGGTCTACCGGCTGATCCCCGAGCATGGCTTCAAACTGCGATAGGACGGCTTCTTCCCTGAAGTCACCATGAAGGAACTCCACGCCGGCCAGCGGCGGCATGTCCAGGATGTCCAGCGCCAGCACGCGACCGGTGTCGCCGATCTGTCTCCGCACCTGCTGAGACCAGCCGCCCGGGGCGGCACCGAGGTCGACCACCACCATGTGCGGCTTCAGCAACCGGTCACGTTCCAGCAGCTCTTCGAGCTTGTAGGCGGCGCGCGAGCGCATGCCTTCGGCCTGGGCCTTCTTCACGAAGGGGTCGGAGAAGTGTTCCTTGAGCCAGCGCTGGCTGCTTTTGCTGCGGGTAGCCATTGAAAATAGGGGCTGATGGGGTCCTCATGATACCCTGATCGCCCCATTCAACCGTGTTTTCCTGCATGTCCATCGCCCTGACCGCCTCCCAGACCCGTTTCCTGCGCGGCCAAGCCCACGACCTGAAGGCCCTGCTGCAGACCGGCGGCAAGGGTGTGACCCCGGCCTTCATCGCTGAGCTGAACGAAGTGCTGGAGCGCCACGAGCTGGTCAAGGTGAAGGTCGCTGCCGAAGACCGCGACGCCCGTGACGTGATGATCGGCGAGATCGTCGAAGCCACCGAAAGCGCGCTGGTGCAGCGCATCGGCCACGTCGCCGTGCTGTACCGCCCGAGCAAGGAACAGCGCCAGATCGTGCTGCCGCGCGGCTGATCGCCCTACTGCCATGCAGCTGAACCACGAACCGCCGGATTACGCCTATAGCCTCCGTGCCGCCGATGGCCGCTCGGCCAAGGTGAATGACCAGGCGCTGGGCAGCAGTTTCTTCCTGACCCCGGACCAGCTGGTCACGCAATGGCCGGTGGTGAGCGCCACTGCGCTGCAGCTGGCTGACCTGGAGCCGATCCTGGCGCTGAATCCGGCGCTGATCGTGCTCGGCACGGGTGACCGTCAGGTGTTCCCGCCGGCGGTGGTGATGGCCGCCTGCCTGTCACGCGGCATCGGTCTGGAAGTGATGAACAATCCAGCCGCCGCGCGCACCTTCAACATCCTGGCCGGCGAAGGCCGCAAGGTCGCCGCCGCCTTCATTCTGGAAGGCTGAGTTCGAGTCGCCGGGTGGCTCCCGGCTAGCTGCGCGAAGGTGTGCAGCGGAATGCCGAGAACGCCTTGAGCCGGCCAATCAGGTTGCCGCCCTGCCCCCAGCGGATATCCATGACCTTCCAGTCCCGGTCCTGCCGCTGCAGCAGGACCCGGTCGGTCCAGCGATAGTCGCCCACGGCCATGTCGACATGGATCCAGGTGGCGTCACCGCTCGATCCGGGCATTCCCACGGATATCGTTTCCGGTCGATCCGGCGCCAGCAGATACGGGCTCTGGTCCAGCATGTGCGGCTTTTCATCAGGCGCCGCCAGTGCGGTGCAGGCCTGTTCATATGCACGCTGCCCAGCGATGGCTGAGCGGAGGGCCTCACCCAGCAGCGGGGAAATGGCCGTTTCGTTCGACGTCGGTGCCTGGATGGCGTCGTAGAGGCGGGTGACCACGTCACGTGGATCGCTGCTGGCGGCGGCCGCCAATGGCGCGACGATGAGCAGCACGAAAAGGGCTGTTGGGCGAGACATGCGGCACCGGAGTGGGGGGGCCGTTGAAGCATGCCGCTTCCCTGGCTCGCCGGGAAGCTTGAGATGCGCCACTCATGGTCGCAAATGGCCACCCACGGCGGCCAGCGTACAGCGAGTCGAGCATGGCTCGACGCTACAGGTCGGCAACGCCGAGCATTGCCCGGCGCCACCCGATCCCACAGTCTCAACGCGCCGGCAGGTATTGCTGCGGGTCCACCGGCTTGCCGTTGTAGCGGGTGAGCCGGCGGTGTTTGCGGCCCATGGGCCGCACCGTTGGCGAACGCCCGGCGCGCTGCGCCGGGCCGGGGATCCGCCCAGATGGCGAATCGACGATCAGCGTGCCGGGAGGTACTGCTGCGGGTCCACCGGCTTACCGTTGTAACGGATCTCGAAGTGGACCATGTCGCGGTTCGCACCGGTGCGGCCCATCTCGGCGATCTGCTCACCGGCCTTCACGCTCTGCCCTTCATTCACCAGGCGCTTGCGGTTGTGGCCATAGGCCGACAGCCACTGGTCGCTGTGCTTGATGATGATCAGCTCGCCGTAGCCAACCAGGCCGGCGCCGGAGTACACCACCACACCGTTGGCGGTGGCCTTGACCGGCTGGCCGCTGGTACCGGCGATGTCCACGCCCTGCTTGGTCGCGTCACCGGCCACGTAGCGACCGACGATCGCGCCATCGGCCGGCCAGCGCCAAGCGATGTTGCTCTTCACCGGACCCACCGGCGCCGGGGCCGGGGTCGATGTGGTGCTGCCGCCGCTGCTGCCACCCGAGCGTGGCGGGGTGACCACCGTGGTCGGCGCGCGGCCGCCGCTGGCACCGGCCGGATACAGTCGGATCACCTGCCCCGGATGGATGGTCGAGGGGTTGTCCAGGCTGTTCCAGGCAATCAGGTCGGCCGGGGTGATGTCATGGATGCGGGCCAGCGCATAGATGGTATCGCCCTTGCGCACCACCACGGTCTGCCCGGGCTTGGGCACCGAGGTCTTCGGCGTGGTCACACCGCCACCGGTGCTGCCACCACCAGGACGAACCACGGTTGCGGTGCCGCAGGCGGCCAGGGTGGAAACCAGCAACGCCAGCGCGCCGATGCGCACTCCCTTGCTCAGACGATCAGGATTCATGCGAACTTCGACCTCCATACAAGCCAGGCGATCAGCACCACCACCAACGCGGTGGCGATCCAGCCCAGCGGTTCAATCCAGCGACGCAGTGCCGCTTCAGCACGCGCACCACCGATACGGATGACCGCAGCCAGCACGAACACGCGCTTGCCGCGACCGATCAGCATGCTCAACAGGTACTGCGGCATCGGCACGCCGACGATACCCGATGCCCACGTGAAGACCTTCATCGGGATGGGCATGAAGCCGCCCAGCACCAGGAAGGTGAACACCGCCCACGGCGACTCGGCCATCTTGGCCTGCACGGTGGTGATGCCCTGCTCGATGGCCGGCAGCATGCCCAGTGCTTCGAACAACGGCTTGATCGCTTCGAAGGCGTAATGACCCAATGCATAGCCAATCAGCGCGCCGACCATCGAGCCGGCCAGACTGAGGGTGGCGAACCACCAGCCGCGTTTCGGCTGGGCCACGCACATCGGCGCCAGCATCACTTCCGGCATCACCGGAAAGATGATCGCCTCGAAGAAGCTCAACACCGTCAGGTAGGTCGGCGCGCGTTCGTGCGCCGCCCACTTCATCGCCCGCTCGTACAGCGGCCCGAAAATCTTCATGCAACCCTGCTCCGTGGATTAGTCGAGCATGCCGGACAGCAGCGGCACAAAGGTGACCGGCGCAAGCACGCGTTGTTCGATGCTGCCGTCAGCCCTGCGGTCCAGCTGCACCAGCGACTGCCCACCCGGCCCGCCGACCGGCGCCACCAGGCGGCCGCCCTCGGCCAGCTGCCCGACCAGTTCATCGACCAGTGCAGGCGCCGCGGCGGTGACGACGATGGCATCGAACGGGCCGTGCTCGGCCCAGCCCGCGCGGCCATCATCATGCTTGGTGCGGATATTCATGCCCAGCGCACGGAAGCGCTTGCGCGCCTGTCGCAGCAGGTCGCCGATGCGTTCGACGGTGTAGATCTCCAGGCCCAGCGCGCCGAGCACGGCGGCCTGGTAGCCGGAGCCGGTACCGACCTCCAGCACTTTCTTCGGCGAGACCTGCAGCACGGCTTCGGTCATGCGCGCCACCACCCACGGCTGCGAGATGGTCTGGCCGTGGCCGATCGGCAGGGCGGTGTCTTCGTAGGCGCGTGACGCAAGCGCTTCGTCGATGAACAGATGACGTGGCACCACCCGGATCGCATTCAAGGTCGACTCGTCGACGATGCCAGCCTCGCGCAGGCGATCGACCAGGCGGTCGCGCACACGCTGCGAGGTCATGCCGATGCCGACGGCTTCCGGTTGCAGGCGCAGGCGTGGACTCATGCCGGCTGGTCCAGCGCGGCGCTGAGGCCGCCGACCCAGCTGGCCACTTTCTCCAGTGCCTGGTAGCGGGTCAGGTCGACCTGGATCGGGGTGATCGAGATATGCCCGGTGCGCACCGCGTGGAAGTCGGTGCCGGGGCCGGAGTCCTGCTCACGACCGGCCGGGCCGATCCAGTACACCTCGTTGCCGCGTGGGTCCTTCTGCGCGATGCAGCCTTCTGCACGATGGCGGTTGCCCAGGCGGGTGACCTCGAAGCCCTTGACCTCGTTCCACGGCAGGTCCGGCACGTTGACGTTGAGGATGGTGTCAGCCGGCAACGGATCGGCCTTGAGCCGGGCGACGATCTCCACCGCAGCGCGCGCGGCGGTCTCGAAGTGTTTCGGATCGTGGTTGCGGGTAACCAGCGAGACCGCCACCGCCGGCAGGCCGAGGAAGCGACCTTCCATCGCCGCCGAGACGGTGCCGGAATAGATCACGTCATCGCCGAGATTGGCGGCGTTGTTGATGCCGGACACGACAATGTCGGGTTCGAACTCGAGCAGCCCGGTCAGCGCCAGGTGCACGCAGTCGGTCGGGGTACCGGCCACCGAGACGGTGTAATGGTCGATGCGCTTGAGGCGGATCGGCAGGTCCAGGGTCAGCGAATTGCTGGCGCCGGAGCGATCGCGGTCGGGCGCGACCACCGTGACTTCGTGACCGGCCTCACGCAGCACCGAAGCAAGCATCCGGATGCCTGCGGCGTCGACGCCATCGTCGTTACTGACCAGGATTCGCATCTTCGATTTAACCGCTTGATTTTCCAAGAATTCGATTCCATCACCGTGCAGTGTGGGCGGGACCGTCGTACTCCCCTGCGGAAGCCGTCGACCCTGCAAGGGCATCGTCTATTGTGCCGCATGCGAGCCGCCGGTCCTACCCTGCCGGCGGTCACGGCCGACATCGAACCGTCATAGGCAGACCTGCGCCAGCGGTTTACCCTGTGCGCATGTCGCACCCTGAAGACGAAGATCCGGCCGCGTTGTTCCGCGCGGCCATCGGCGAAGTGACGCCGCTGCGCAAGGATGCCGAGCCGGCACCGGCTGCGCCCCGGCCGAAGCCGCGCGCGCGCATGGCCGAACGTGACGAGGCCGAAGCCGCCGGCGAGTTCGCCCGGCTGCTGCGCGACAGCACGCCACTGGAAGCCGGCGACGTGGCCAGCTATCGCCGCGACAACCTGCCACCTCGCCTGTTCCAGCGCCTCAAGCGTGGCCAGTATTCGGTGCAGGACGAACTGGACCTGCATGGCGCCACCGCCGCGCAGGCGGAGACGCTGCTGCGCCAGTTCCTGCTGGAAGCGCATGCACACGAGTATGGCTGCGTGCGCATCATCCACGGCAAGGGATTGCAGTCCGACGGCGGTGCACCGGTACTGAAGAACCTGGTCGACCGCCTGCTGCGGCTGCGCAACGACGTACTGGCATTCCATTCGGCGCCGACCGGGCAAGGCGGCACCGGCGCGGTGCTGGTGCTGCTGGCGCGGCGCTGAAAAAAGGGGACGCCATGAGTCCAGGTAGAGTCGACTGTCAGTCGACTGCTCTTCCAGCGGCAAGCGAATACCCCGCGCTGCGCGCGCAAGTCGACTGACAGTCGACTCTACCGCGCGCCCTGCTCAGGCCTGCGAGGCGTCTTCGACCGGGCCGAGCTCGTGCAGCACGGCGGTGGCGTAGCAGCCCGGCGGCAGCGCGAACGATAGCTCCAGCACGTCATCGCCCAGCCACTGGTGCTGCAACAACGCGGGGCGCAGGCGCAGCGCGCGGCGCTCCTGCTTCAGGCGCGCGTCTTCCAGGCCGGCCCGCAGTGCCTTCGATTCCTCGTCGTCGAGCGCGGCCAGCTCCAGCTCGCGTGCCGCTTCGGTGCTGCGCAGCTCGCCTTCGCCCCACAGCGGTGCGCTGGGATGGATGTCGAACCGCGCGAGGCGCTCGGCCAGCACGTCGGTGTACGGCTCCGGGCCGAACACGCTGCGGCTGCCGTCCAGCATCCACACCTCGCCGTCCAGTGGCTGATCCCAGTTGCCCTGCTCCACGCGCGCAGCCAGCACGCGGTTGAACAGCGCCGATCGGGCGGCAGACAGCAGCAGTGAACGCTGGTCCTTGCGCATGCGGCGGCCACCGAACATCGCCAGTGCCGCCGGCACGTTGCCGCCGTCGCGGCCAAAGCGCTGCTCGCCAAACCAGTTCGGCAGGCCGCGCCCGGCAATCTGCTGCAGGCGTTCGCTGATCGCTGCGGCATCGCCCTGCACCTCGCGCAGGACCAGCTTGAAGCGGTTGCCGGCCAGTGCGCCACGCTGCAGCTTGCGGTTGTGCCAGGTCGCTTCGAGCACTTCGATCTCGTCACTGGCCAGCTCGGCCAAGTCCGGCGCAATGCGCTTGGGCAGGTGCACGCTGAAACGCTGGGTGGTGACCGCGTGGCGGTCTTTCATGCCGGCGTAACTCACCGCCATTTCCGGCAGGCCCGCCCACTTGGCCAGCACCTTGGCCACATGCACGGTGTTGGCACCGCGCTTTCGGATGTGCAGCAACAGGTGCTCGCCTTCGCCGGTGGCCTCGAAGGCCGGCAGCTCGTCAACCTGGAAATCGTCTGGCGTGGTGCGGATGCGCGCCGTCAACAACGGCGCACCAAATGCCAACGGCAGCGGAATCATGCCGCCACCAGCAACACGACCGCCTGTGCGGCAATGCCTTCACCACGGCCGGTGAAGCCCAGCTTTTCCGAGGTGGTGGCCTTGACGCTGACCGCATCCAGCGGCAACTGCAGCAGGCCGCCGATGCGCTCACGCATCGCCAGCGCATGCGGGCCAACCTTCGGCCGCTCGCAGATCACGGTGATGTCGGTGTTGCCGACGCGCCAGCCGCGCTCGCGCAGCAGGCTGTCGCAATGACGCACGAAGTCGCTGCTGTCGGCGCCCTTCCAGCGGTCGTCACTGGGTGGGAAATGCTGGCCGATGTCGCCCAGCGCAAGCGCACCGAGCATCGCATCGCACAAGGCGTGCAGGATCACGTCGCCATCGCTGTGCGCAAGCACGCCACAGCTGTGTGGAACGTTCACGCCGCCAAGCATGATGTGATCGCCTTCGCCGAAGGCATGGACGTCGTAGCCCTGGCCGATGCGGACGGGCGGGAACGGTGCGGTGCTCATGGATGCAACCCTTGCAGCAGGGCCACGCGGACGGTCAGCCGGCGCGGCGGGAAAGTACGAATTCGAACCGGTCCAGATCGGCCGGGGTGGTGACCTTGAAGTTGTCCTCGCTGCCTTCTACCAGCAGCGGGCGCTGGCCCTGGCGCTCCATGGCCATCGCCTCGTCGGTGACTTCAACACCGGCGGCAGCGGCGTCGGACAGCGCGCGGCTGAGCTGGTGGCGGCGGAACAGCTGCGGGGTCAGTGCACGCCACAGGCGCTCACGCGGCTCGGTGCCATCGATGCCACCGTCGTCGCCTGCACGCTTGAGCGTGTCACGTACCGGTGCGGCCAGGATCGCCCCCACCGGGTCGGTACGACCGACTTCAAGCAGGCGGCCGAGATCGGCCGGCGACAGGTTCGGCCGCGCGGCATCGTGGACCAGTACGAACTCATCAGCGCGCACCGTCTCCGGCAGCGCCTGCAGGCCAGCCAGCACCGAAGCGGCACGGGTCGCGCCACCGATGCAGGTCAGCACCGGCTTGCCCGCCCACTCGTTCCAGCCGGGCCAGTCGGCGTCGTCCTGGCCGATCACCACCATCGCCCCGGCCACGGCCGGGTGCGCCAGCAGGGCGTCCAGGGTATGGGCAAGCAGGATCTGTCCCCCTGCCTGCAGGTATTGCTTGGGCAACGGCGCGCCGAAGCGGGTGCCACGGCCCGCAGCCGGAACCACGACCCAGATGGCCGCACTCATGGCACGTCCGCCGGGTGGTCGCCAACCTGCGCACTGACACCTGCCGCAGGCTGCGCCGGGTGGACCGGCGCATCCTCGACCACACGATAGAACTTCTCGCCGGGCTTGATCATGCCCAGCTCGCTGCGTGCGCGCTCCTCGATGGCGGACTGGCCTTCCTTGAGGTCCTTCACTTCGGCAGCGAGCGCGTCGTTGCGCTGCTGCAGACCCTCATTGTCCCGCTCCTGGTTGGCGACCTGGGCTTCGAGCATCATCACTTCGCCCGAATTGCCCGGACCGAACCAGAAGCGGTACTGCAGCCAGCCCAGCAGCAGGGCCAGCACCAGCAGCATCCAGCGCCAGTCGCGCATCGGCTCAGCGCTTCAGCGAAACGAACGCGTCACGACCGGCGTAACGCGCGCCGGCACCGAGGGCTTCCTCGATGCGCAGCAGCTGGTTGTACTTGGCCACGCGATCGCTGCGGCACAGCGAACCGGTCTTGATCTGGGTGGCGGTGGTAGCCACTGCGATGTCGGCGATGGTGGTGTCTTCGGTTTCGCCCGAACGGTGCGAGACCACCGCGGCATAACCGGCGCGGTCGGCCATGGCGATCGCTTCCAGGGTTTCGCTCAGGGTGCCGATCTGGTTGACCTTGATCAGGATCGCGTTGGCGGTGCCCGAGTCGATGCCTTCCTGGAAGATCTTCGGGTTGGTCACGAACAGGTCGTCACCGACCAGCTGCACCTTCTTGCCGATGCGGTCGGTCAGCAGCTTCCAGCCAGCCCAGTCGTTCTCGGCCAGGCCGTCTTCGATCGTGATGATCGGGTACTGCGCGGCCCAGTCGGCGAGGAAGTCGACGAACTGCTCGGAGGTCAGGCGCTTGTTCTCGCCGACCAGGTTGTACTTGCCGTTCTCGAAGAATTCGCTGGAGGCGACGTCCAGGCCCAGCAGCACGTCTTCACCGGCGGTGTAGCCGGCCTTGCCGATCGCTTCAAGGATGGTGTCCAGCGCTTCGACGTTGCTGCGGAAGTCCGGAGCAAAGCCGCCTTCGTCGCCGACCGCCGTGCTCAGGCCGTGGCCCTTCAGCACCGACTTCAGCGAATGGAAGATTTCGGTACCGGCACGCAGCGCTTCGGAGAACGAGGTGAAGCCGACCGGCAACACCATGAATTCCTGGAAGTCGACGTTGTTGTCGGCGTGCGCGCCGCCGTTGATGATGTTCATCATCGGCACCGGCAGCGACGGGGTCACGCCGGTCCTGGCGGCCAGGTACTGCCACAGCGCCTGCTTGTTCGATGCGGCGGCGGCGTGCGCAGCGGCCATCGAAACACCCAGCAGCGCGTTGGCACCCAGGCGGCCCTTGTTCTCGGTGCCGTCAAGGTCGATCAGGCGACGGTCGAGGCCGGCCTGGTCGGTGGCCTCAAAGCCCTTCAGCGCGGCGGCAATCGTGGTGTTGACGTTGTCGACGGCCTTGCGCACGCCCTTGCCCAGGTAACGGGTCTTGTCGCCGTCACGCAGCTCGACCGCTTCCTTGGTGCCGGTCGAGGCGCCGGAGGGAACCGCGGCACGACCGAACGAACCGTCCTCCAGGATGACTTCGGCTTCCAGCGTGGGGTTGCCACGACTGTCGAGGATTTCACGGGCGTGGATGCTGCGGATCGTGCTCATGGTCGGACCGGTTACCTGTCTGGAGAGGGGGCGACAAAACGAATGCCGCGTGATTATCCCCGGCTGCCCGCCACTTGCCAAATGGCGTGGGCGGCTTCAGCCCCAGCTGGACCCGATCACGATCAGGACCATCGACACCAGCATCACCAGCAATGCACCAGCAAGCGCCGCCAGGATGGGGCCACGCCGCCGTCGCCAGGCCAGCACCATCGCCACCGGGCTGCCCAGGAAGGACAGCACCATCGTGACCAGTGCGCCCAGCAACCACCACTGCGTGGCCTGCACGCCGTTGTTCCCGTCCCCCGGCGGCCGGAAACCGGCGGTGAAGGCCAGTACGCCCACCACCAGGGCGATCCAGGTCAACACGGACAGCCCCAGGGCGATCAGGCCCCAGGGCCAGCCTCGCGCCGATGTGGTCGCATTCATCAAAGCACTCCGTAGAACAGGGCGCCGAGCCATAGCGAGAGCAGGATGATCGCCAGGCGAGCGGCCACCTTGCCGCGATTCAGCCTCCAGGCCTGCACAGCAGCAGCGACGCATCCCACTGCACCGAGCAGCTCTGCCACCAGCAGCGCAATGAAGTACGCCCGCAGATCGAGTGCGCTGCTGCCATCACCCGGCGGCCGCACGGACGCGGCACCGATCAGCACCAGCCCGAACATGCCCACAGTGAACAGCACGGCCAGGCCCAGTGCAATCAGGCCCCATGGCCACTGTTTCCAGTGCCGGCGGCGGCGCTGGGTTTCCAGCGCCAGCCACGGGTCACGACTCACGCGAAGCGCGAGAAGCCGTGCTTCTTGGTCACTGCGTCGAGTTCCATCAAGGTTTCAAGCAGTGCTTCCATCTGGTCCAGCGGCCACGCATTGGGGCCATCGGACAGCGCCTTGGACGGATCCGGATGGGTCTCGGCGAACAGGCCGGAGATGCCCACCGCCACGGCGGCACGCGCCAGCACCGGCACGTGCTCACGCTGGCCACCGGAACTGGTGCCCTGCCCGCCCGGCAGCTGCACCGAATGGGTGGCGTCGAACACCACCGGGCAACCGGTGTCGCGCATCACCGCCAGCGAACGCATGTCGCTGACCAGGTTGTTGTAGCCGAAGCTGGCACCACGTTCGCAGACCATGATCTGCTCGTTGCCGGTGGCCTTGGCCTTCTCCACGACCGGCTTCATGTCCCACGGCGCCAGGAACTGGCCCTTCTTGATGTTGACCGGCTTGCCGGCCGAGCACACCTTGCGGATGAAGTCGGTCTGGCGGACCAGGAACGCCGGGGTCTGCAGCACGTCCACCACCGAGGCCACTTCGTCCATCGGGGTGTATTCGTGGACGTCGGTAAGCACCGGCACGCCGATCTGCTTCCTGACCTCGGCCAGGACCTTCAGGCCCTCTTCCATGCCCGGGCCACGGAACGCGGTGCCCGAAGTACGGTTGGCCTTGTCGAAGCTGGACTTGAAGATGAAGTTGACGCCGAGCTTGTCGGTGACTTCCTTCAACTTGCCGGCGGTATCGAGCTGCAGCTGCATCGACTCGATCACGCAGGGGCCGGCGATCAGGAACAGGGGCTGGTCCAGCCCGACCTCGAATCCACACAGTTTCATGGCGTTTCCTTGTTGTCCGCAGCACCGGCCGGGCCGGTGCGCTGGGGGTTGAAGCATGCAGGATGGGGGCCGAAGCCCCCATTCACAAGTCAGGCGCGCGCTTCGGAAAGCAGCTTGCCGCCGGCCTTGCGCTCGCGTGCGGCGCGGATGAAACCGATGAACAGCGGATGGCCGTCACGCGGCGTGGACAGGAATTCCGGGTGCGCCTGGCAGGCCAGGAACCACGGGTGCGCGTCGCGCGGCAGTTCGACCACTTCCACCAGGGTGTCGTCCATCGACTTGCCGGCGATCACCAGGCCGGCATCTTCCAGCTGGGTGCGGTAACGGTTGTTGAACTCGTAACGGTGGCGGTGACGCTCGGCGACGACGTCCTTGCCATACAGCTCGCGGGCCAGCGTGCCCGGCTTCAGGCGCTGTTCCTGCAGGCCCAGGCGCATGGTGCCGCCGAGGTCGCTCTTGTCGTCGCGCTTTTCCACGTCACCGGTCGCGGTGCGCCATTCGGTGATCAGGCCGATCACCGGGTTCGGCGACTGGCGGTCGTTCTCGGTGCTGTTGGCACCTTCCAGGCCGACCACGTTGCGCGCGTAGTCGACCACGGCCGCCTGCATGCCGTAGCAGATGCCGAAGTACGGCACCTGCTGCTCGCGGGCGAACTTCGAGGTCAGCACCTTGCCTTCGAAACCACGGTCACCGAAACCACCCGGCACCAGGATGCCGTCGACATCGGCCAGTGCGGCCATGTCGGTGCCTTCCAGGTCCTGTGCTTCCAGCCACTTCAGGTTGACCTTGGTGCGCTGGCGCAGGCCACCGTGCTTGAGGGCTTCGCCGACCGACTTGTAGGCATCCTGGTGATCGACGTACTTGCCAACCACGGCGATGGTCACTTCGTCCAGCGGATGCAGGGTCGCGTCGACCGCGTCTTCCCACATCGACAGGTCGACCGGGCCGGCCTTGTCGGCCAGCTTCAGCTGGTTGACCACGATCTCGTCCAGGCCCTGCGCGTGCAGGCCCGACGGAATGCGGTACAGCACGTCCACGTCCGGCACGCTGATCACCGCGCGCTCGGAGACGTTGGTGAACTGGGCGATCTTGCGGCGCTCCGAATCCGGCACCGCCTGCTCGGAGCGGCACAGCAGCACGTCCGGCTGGATGCCGATCGAGCGCAGCTCCTTCACCGAATGCTGGGTCGGCTTGGTCTTCAGCTCGCCGGCGGCGCCGATGTACGGCACCAGGGTAAGGTGCATGAACAGCGCCTTCTCCGGGCCACGCTCGGTGCGCACCTGGCGGATCGCTTCCAGGAACGGCAGCGACTCGATGTCGCCGACAGTACCGCCGATCTCGACCAGCGCCACGTCGTAACCTTCGGTGGCTTCATCGATGCAGCGGCGGATCTCGTCGGTGATGTGCGGGATGACCTGCACGGTCGCGCCCAGATAGTCGCCACGGCGCTCCTTGCGGATCACGTTCTCGTAGATGCGGCCGGTGGTGACCGAGTTCTTGCGGCTCAGGCGGGTGCGCACGAAGCGCTCGTAGTGGCCCAGGTCGAGGTCGGTCTCGGCGCCGTCGTCGGTGACGTAGACCTCACCGTGCTGGAACGGGCTCATGGTGCCCGGGTCGACGTTGATGTACGGGTCGAGCTTCATCATCGTGACCTTCAGGCCACGGGCTTCGAGAATGGCGGCCAGTGACGCAGCGGCAATGCCTTTGCCGAGCGAGGACACCACGCCGCCGGTTACGAAAATCAAGGGAGTCATGGCTGCAAGCATCCTGTCTGGAAATGGAAAACGGCAGCACCACGCGCACCCGGAGGGCGGGCATGGAGCTTGAAGGGGGTTTTCCGGTTCGCTGGGGCAGCGAGGGAGGTGCTGGGCCGTGCGGCGGCAGGCGCCGGACGGGGACCACCCTGCGAGGTCGGGGCGGCCGTGCCGGTCAAATCGACCGTCACCTGCGACCCGCATTGCTGGCGACCACGCATGGCCGTGCCAGCCCATTCGCAAAGGGTGGACACGCACTTACTCCCGGAAAGCCATAGTTTACAGATTGATGGCCGCCAACCCAAGGGGCAGTTGCGGCCATCACCCAAAAGAAACGCCCCGCTGGGCGGGGCGTCGGGGGGCGAATCCCTTGCGGCAAGGGCTTCGGAGGGCGGAAGAATTACTTCTTCTTCCGCGCCTCTTCTTCCTCTTCCTGCTGCGGGGCCGGCTGGCCCTGCGCCTTCATTTCGGCATTGGCCTGGGCGCGGCGCTTGGCCTTGGCATCGGCTTCGGCCTGCGCCTTGTCGGCCTGGCCACCCTGCTGCGGGGCCGGCTGGCCGGCGTTCTGCGCCACCACCAGCGGCACTGCAACGGCGGCAGCGGCCAGGATCGCAATGGTCAGCAACTTCTTCATGAGGTCCTCCTCGCGGTATGGCTTGGATGTTTCGACCCAACGGGGGTCGCCGGCATTCAGATTCCAGCGGCTGCCATTTTACCCCCTCTGCGTCGCCGAGACTGAACCGCAGGCGTGCAAAATCCCGTGCCAGACCCCACACTTGCCCGTCGCTCCAAGCTTTCGAAGACAGATGAACGCCCGCTATAACGCCGCCGATATTGAAGTCCTGTCCGGCCTTGACCCGGTCAAGCGCCGTCCCGGCATGTATACCGACACCGCGCGCCCGAACCACCTGGCGCAGGAAGTGATCGACAACTCGGTGGACGAGGCCCTCGCCGGCCACGCCCGCTCGATCGAGATCACCCTGTACAAGGACGGCAGCGTGGAGGTCAGCGATGACGGCCGCGGCATGCCGGTGGACATCCACCCGGAAGAGAAGATCCCGGGTGTCGAGCTGATCCTCACCCGCCTGCATGCGGGCGGCAAGTTCAGCAACAACAACTACACCTTCTCCGGCGGTCTGCACGGCGTCGGCGTCAGCGTGGTCAATGCGCTGTCGACCCTGGTGGAAGTGCACATCAAGCGCGAAGGTGCCGAGCACCGCATCACCTTCCGCAACGGCGACCGCGCCACGCCGCTGGAAGTGGTCGGCAGCGTCGGCAAGAAGAACACCGGCACCCGCGTGCGCTTCTGGCCGGACCCGAAATACTTCGACACGCCCAAGTTCGCGGTGCGCGCGCTGAAGCACCTGCTGCGCGCCAAGGCCGTGCTGTGCCCGGGCCTGACGGTCAAGCTGACCGATGAGGCCACCGGTGAAGTCGACACCTGGTACTACGAAGACGGCCTGCGCGATTACCTGAAGCTGGAACTGGGCGAACGCGAATCGCTGCCGGCCGACCTGTTCGTCGGCAACCTGAAGAAGGACACCGAGGTGGTGGACTGGGCCGTGGCCTGGCTGCCGGAAGGCGAGCTGGTGCAGGAAAGCTACGTCAACCTGATTCCCACCGCCCAGCACGGCACCCACGTCAACGGCCTGCGCACCGGCCTGACCGAGGCGCTGCGCGAGTTCTGCGACTTCCGCAACCTGCTGCCGCGCGGCGTCAAGCTGGCCCCGGAAGACGTATGGGACCGCGTGTCGTTCGTGCTGTCGCTGAAGATGACCGACCCGCAGTTCAGTGGCCAGACCAAGGAACGCCTGTCCTCGCGCCAGGCCGCCGGCTTCGTTGAAGGCGCCGCCCACGATGCCTTCAGCCTGCTGTTGAACCAGAACGTCGAGCTGGGCGAGAAAATCGCGCAGATCGCCATCGAGCGCGCCAGCGCACGCCTGAAGACCGAGAAGCTGGTCGTCCGCAAGAAGGTCACCCAGGGCCCGGCCCTGCCCGGCAAGCTGGCCGACTGCATCAGCCAGGACCTGTCGCGTACCGAGCTGTTCCTGGTGGAAGGCGACTCGGCAGGGGGCAGCGCCAAGCAGGCCCGCGACAAGGACTTCCAGGCCATCATGCCGTTGCGCGGCAAGATCCTGAACACCTGGGAAGTCTCATCCAACAGCGTGCTGGCCTCGGAGGAAGTACACAACCTGGCCATCGCCATCGGCTGCGACCCCGGCAAGGACGACATCAGCGGCCTGCGTTACGGCAAGGTCATCATCCTGGCCGACGCGGACTCCGACGGCCTGCACATCGCAACCCTGCTGACCGCACTGTTCCTGAAGCACTTCCCGGCGCTGGTCGATGCCGGCCACGTGTTCGTGGCGATGCCGCCGCTGTTCCGCATCGACGTGGGCAAGCAGGTGTTCTACGCCCTGGACGAGGAAGAAAAGCGCTCGATGCTGGACAAGATCGAACGCGAGAAGATCAAGGGCGCCATCAACGTGACCCGCTTCAAGGGCCTGGGCGAGATGAACCCGCCGCAGCTGCGTGAATCCACCATCCACCCGGATACGCGCCGCCTGGTGCAGCTGACCGTGGACGATCGCGAGCAGACGAGCTCGCTGATGGACATGCTGCTGGCCAAGAAGCGCGCCTCCGACCGCAAGGGCTGGCTGGAGTCGAAGGGCGATCTGGCCTCGCTGGAGGTCTGATCCTGGCACGGGGTCGGATCCCTTTGCCTGGCAAAGGGCTCTGACCCGCTGCCCGGTAGTGCCGGCCGCTGGCCGGCAACCTCGACTGCCGGCCAGCGCCCGGCACCACCGGCTCATGCGCCCTTGGCATTACGCCGCCATCGGCAAACCCGGCGGCGGCATAATGCGCGTCCACCCGTGTGGACCATCGTATTGGCCAGCCACTCGCTGCTGTTCCCCGCCCTGCCGCTGCACAGCGCGCGGTTGGTGCTGAGCCCGATCCGCCGTGACGACGCGGCCGCGCTGTTCGCGCTGCAATCCAATCCGGACGTGATGCGCTGGTGGAACCATCCGGCCTGGACACGACCGGCCGAAGCCCGCGAACAGATCGACGACGACCTTGCCGCGCACGCGATCGGCACCCAGTTGAAGCTGGCCCTGCGCGAATCACCCAACGGCCCACTGCTGGGCGTCTGCGTCGCATTCGCCATTGATCGTGAGGCTATGCGGGCCGAGATCGGCTATCTGCTGGCGCCCGACCGCCAGGGCCAGGGCTACATGCATGAGGCCCTGCAGCAGATGCTGGGCTATCTGTTCCACACCCTGCACCTGCACCGCATCGAAGCCGAGATCGATCCACGCAACGTACCCTCGGCACATGTGCTTGACCGCCTCGGCTTCCACCGCGAGGGGGTGCTACGCCAGCGCTGGCGCATTCAGGGCGAGCTTTCGGACTCGGCCGTCTATGGCCTGCTGGCCAACGACGAAGCGGCAGCCGCCCTGCCCGTTTGATCCAATCTGGCCGCAAGCCGCTGCAGAACGTGGCCATGCCTTTGGACACATACGGCGTGGTGCTCCACCGGCCTAGCATCGGAACCCCCTTCCGCTGCCGATCCGGTGCCATGAAGTCCCTGCTGCACACTGCCGCGCTCTGCGTCGGCCTGCTCATCGCCCCCACCAGCGTGCTGGCCGCGCCCGCCGCTGACACCAAGCTCGATTCGAAAGACGACAGGACCGACGCGCCTGCGCTGCCCGCCGATGCGTCGGCGCGCCAGAGCATGCGCCTGGCCGGCCGCACCCTGGACTACACCGCCACCGTCGGCACCCTGCCGGTGCGCGATGAGAAGGGCAAGGTCATCGCCGATGTGGTGTTCACTGCGTACACGATGCCGGGCAAGGACCGGCCGGTGACGTTCGCGCTCAATGGCGGGCCCGGTGCCTCGTCGGTGTACCTCAACATGGGCGCGATCGGGCCCAAGGTGGTCACCTTCGGCTCGGAAGGCGACAGCGCCTCGGCGCCCGCCACCCTGCATGACAACCCGGGCACCTGGCTGGATTTCACCGACCTGGTATTCATCGATCCGGTCGGCACCGGTTTCAGCCGCGCGCGCATCGGCGATGACGAGGCGAAGAAGCAGCTGTACAACCCCGGCGCCGACATCGAGTACCTGTCGCGCTCGATCTACGACTGGCTGCTGCGCAACCAGCGCATGGCGTCACGCAAGTACCTGACCGGCGAGAGCTACGGCGGCTATCGCGGCCCGCGCATCACCCATTTCCTGCAGACCCGGCTGGGCGTGGCGATGAACGGTTTGGTGCTGGTCTCGCCGTACCTGAGCCCGACGCTGGAAGACAACGCCGACGTCTCGCCGATGGCATGGATGCAGACGCTGCCGTCGATCGCCGCGGCGCACCTGGAGCGCCAGGGCAGGCTCACCGACGCGGCAATGCGCGAGGTGGTGGAGTACACCCGTGGCGATTACGCCACCGCGTTGATGAAGGGCCGCAGCGATCCGCAGGCGACCGAGGCGATGCTGCGCCGGGTGACCGAGCTGACCGGGCTTGACCCGCAGTTCGTGCGCCGTGCCGGTGGCCGTCTTGAAACCCAGGCCTACCTGCGCGAAGTATTCCGCGACAAGGGCACGCTGGGCAGCCGCTACGACTCCAATGTGACCGCGTTCGATCCATTCCCGAATGACCCGGAGCAGCGCGCCAATGATCCGCTGCTGGACAGCATCATTGCGCCGACCACCACGGCGATGGTCGACTTCGTGACGCGCGTGGTCGGCTGGAAGGTGGATGCACGCTACCAGGCGCTGAACTACGACGTGAATCGTTTGTGGGACCGCAACGGCGAGCTGCGCCAGGGTGCGGTGACCCAGCTGCGCCAGGCGGTGGCGATCGATCCGCATCTGCAGGTGCTGATCGTGCATGGCTGGAACGACCTGTCGTGCCCGTTCATGGGCTCGATCCTGACGGTGGACCAGATGCCGGCGATGGGCAGCAACCCGGACCGGGTGCAGGTGCGGAGCTATCCGGGCGGGCACATGTTCTACAGCCGGACGGACAGCCAGGCGGCGTTCCGCAAGGATGTGCAGGCGCTGTTCCAGCGTAATTGAGGGGTTCGGCCGGGCCTGCGGCCCGGCACCCGCCGGATCGACGGCAACGGCAACGGCGACGGCAAAAGCAGGGTTTCCGTGGGCTGGCGAGGTGGGGTGGGGTTGCAGGACACGCCGTAAACCCGTCCCTGGGGGCTCGATGGCGCCATCCATGGCGCCAACGGTCCTGCAACCCCACGCCACCCCGCCGCTGACAGGTTCCTGCTGCTGTTGGTGGGTGCCGACCGTTGGTCGGCACGGGATCGGATCCCTGTTTCTGCTCTGGTAGGTGTCGACCTTGGTCGACACGATGTGTCCGGAAGAACTCTCTGCCCATGAAAAAAGCCCGCCGGATACCGGCGGGCTTTTTCGTTTGCAACCTTGGCGTGGCGATCAGGTCCAGCCGAACAGCTCGAACAGCTTCAGGATCAGGTACGCACAGCCGCCGGCTGCCGGGATGGTCAGGATCCAGGCCCAGACGATGCGTTCGATCACGCCGAACTTCAGCGAGCGCGGGTTCTTGGCGAAGCCGACGCCCATGATCGCGGTGGAGATGCTGTGCGTGGTCGAGACCGGCATGCCGAAGTGGGCGGCCAGGGTCAGGATGGTGGCCGAGCTGGTCTCCGCGGCGAAGCCGTGGATCGGGTGCAGCTTGACCATCTTGTGGCCCAGGGTCTTGATGATCTTCCAGCCGCCCGAAGCGGTACCGGCGGCCATCACAACCGCACAGGTCAGCACGATCCACATCGCGATGCCGTCACCGGCGTGGGCGTCCGGGTGCATGAAGGCCAGCCAGGACGGCAGGTCATCCAGTGCGCCGGTGGCCTCGGCACCGATCAGGGTCATGGCGATGATGCCCATGGTCTTCTGCGCATCATTGTGGCCGTGGGCGAAGCCCATGTAGGCCGCCGAGGCGATCTGGGCCTTGCCGAAGAAGGCATTGACGATGCGCGGGCGGGCCAGGCGACCGATGGCGCCACCGATCCTGGCCAGGCCGGCGATCAGGCCCCACAGCAGCACCATCACCACGATGCCGAGCAGGAAACCGGCGATCGGCGAGGTGATCATCGGCACGAACACCTTCCACAGCAGGCCCTTGTTCTGCGCCCAGCTGCCCAGGCGCTCGGACCAGATCAGCGCGTCCCAGTTGTTGTGGGCGGCCGCCAGGCCGGCGCCGCAGAGGCCACCGATCAGCGCATGCGAGGACGAGGACGGCAGGCCCTTCCACCAGGTGATCAGGTTCCAGATGATGCCGCCCAGCAGCGCGCACAGGATCACCTGCGGGGTGACCTCGACCACGTTGGTGTTGAGCAGGCCCGAAGCGATGGTCAGCGCCACCGCGGTGCCGGTCAGCGCACCGATGAGGTTCATGAAGGCGGCCAGCATCACCGCCCAGCCGGGCGAGAGCACCTTGGTCGCGACCACGGTGGCAATGGAATTGGCGGTGTCGTGGAAGCCGTTGATGAACTCGAAGACGAGTGCGGCCAGGATCACCACCAGGACAAGGGTCAACATGCGGCGGCGTCCGTCAGCTGTTCTTCAACACGATCTGGTACGCCACCACGCCGGCCTCGCGGCAGCGGTCGATGGCCTTTTCCAGGATCTCGAAGAATTCCTTCAGCAGGAACATCTGCAGGTTGTCCAGGCGGCCCGAGTAGATGTCGCGGTACAGCTCGAGCATCAGGCGGTCGGCCTCGTTCTCCAGCGAACGCAGCTTCTCGTTCAGCGCGGTCATCCGGTCCAGGTTCATGTGGCGCAGGTCGGCCACCATCTCCACCACCACGCCGGCGGCCTGTTCCAGCATCGCCGCGCGCGGCGCGAAGTCGATGTGCTCCAGGTGGGTCGTGGCCAGCGAATAGCGATCGGCGAACTTCTCGATCTGCTTGGGGATCTTGTACAGGGCCGAGCCCAGCGCTTCGATGTCTTCGCGCTCGATCGGGGTCATGAAGCTGTCCACCAGCGCCTGGCTGATCTTGTCCGAGGCCGCGCGCTCGCGCAGGCGGGCCAGCTTGAAGGCGTCCAGCGCCGGCTGGCGGTCGGCCTCGCGCAGCATCGAATGCAGTGCCTTGGCGGCGTCGTTGGCCGCGACGGCGGCCTCATCAAGCAGGGTGTAGAACTGTTTGCCGGAACCGAAAATGGTCTGCAGAGAGAACATTGAGAAACCTGTCAGCCGTCGCGGGAAGGACGGCACCAGGACGAATTATGACGGCTAGATGACCATTCCGGGTATCCCCGCCCCCCAAGAGGGGGTGGAAACCCCCAACCTGAACAGGTAGTTGCCACCCTGCCATGGGCCTTTGCTAAGATGCCAGCGCGCCCCCGGGCGCACCTTATGGACGACGACCCTTACCCCCCTGCGCCGCGCCGGACCCCGTTCCTGAGCGCCTGCCGCCACTGCAAGCACCCGCCCTCCCTGCCACCAACCGGGGACGACGCCCGTGTTTGAAATGATCCTGATTGTTTTCGCGCTTGTTCTTCTGAACGGCTTCTTTGCCATGTCCGAGATGTCGGTCATGACCTCGCGCAAGAGCCGCCTGAAGCAGATGGCGGCCACCTCCAAGCGCGCAGCCAAGGCGCTGGAGCTCTCCGAGAAGCCTGAAAGCTTCCTGTCTACCGTCCAGATCGGCATTACCGTCATCGGCGTCCTGACCGGCTATCTGGGCGGTGAGGCACTGGGCGAAGCCTTCGGCGGCTGGATCGAGGGGCTGATGCCCGGCTTTGCCTATGCCGGCAAGATCGGCACGGTGCTGGCCGTCAGCCTGATCACCTTCATCACCCTGATCTTCGGCGAGCTGGTGCCCAAGCGCCTGGCCCTGACCCGGTCCGAGGCCATCGCCGGCCTGGTGGCCATGCCGATGAGCTGGCTGGCCAAGCTGGCCCTGCCCTTCGTCTGGCTGCTGTCCAAGACCACCCAGCTGATGCTGAAGGTGATGGGCCTGGGCCAGGACGAGGCTGCCCAGGTGACCGAAGAAGAGATCCGCATGCTGGTGGCCGAGAGCCACGAGGCCGGCGTGATCGACACCCACGAGCGCGACATGATGAACCGTGTAATGCGCCTGGGCGACCGCACCGCCGACAGCCTGATGACCCCGCGCAACCGCATCGCCTGGCTCGACACCCAGGCCGGGCTGGAGCGCAACCTCGAAATCATGGCCGAGCACGAGTTCTCGCGGTACCCGGTGCTGCGCGACAACGACATGGACGTGGTCGGCATCCTGGAACTGAAGTCGCTGGCCACGCGCATGGCGCGCGGTGACAACGCGCTGTTCCAGACCCTGCGCGAGCCGCTGTACGTTTCCGAATCGACCCACGCGATGAAGCTGTTGGAGATCTTCCGCGAGGAACAGCAGTCGATGGCGCTGGTGGTGGACGAGTACGGCGAGATCCAGGGCCTGGTGACCATCAGCGACCTGATGGGCGCGGTGGTCGGCCGCCTGCAGGCGGTGGAGAACGCCGACGAGGACGCGCTGGTGGTGACCCGCGAAGACGGCTCGCTGCTGGTGGACGGCTCGCTGCCGATCGAAGACGTGCGCGAACTGATCGGCAGCAACGACCTGCCCGACGCCGAGGACGGCGACTACTACACGCTGGCCGGCATGTGCATCCATTACTTCGGCCGCATTCCGCACGCAGGCGAGTACTTCGACTGGGCGGGCTGGCGCTTCGAAGTGGTTGACCTGGATGGTGCGCGCGTGGACAAGCTGCTGCTGCGCACGTTGTCCGACGAGCAGGCCGATGAGCTCACCGCCTGAGCCCGGCAAGGGTCCGGGCGACGAGCGCCCGGCCTACCGTAACGAGGGCATCCGTACCCTGCTGGAGATGTTCGCCTCTGGCGATCCCGCCGAGCACATGCCGCTGGGCCAGATCCTCGGCAACCTGCAGCAGAGCGCGTTCGGCGTGTTCCTGTTCGTGGCGATCCTGCCGTCGTTCATCCCGATCCCGGGCATGGGCGGCGCGGTCAGCGGCCCACTGGTGGTCCTGATCGGCCTGCAGATGCTGTTCTGCCTGCGCCGGCCCTGGCTGCCCGGCTTCATTGCCCGCCGCGGGCCGAAGCGCGGCACCATGCATCGTTTCCTGGACCGCATCGACCGCCCGCTGCGGCGCCTGGACAAGATGCTGAAACCCCGCCTGCCGCAACTGCTGACACCGCTGCCCGCCCACGCCTTCAGTGGCCTGCTGCTGGTGTTGCTGGGCCTGCTGCTGTCGTTGCCGATTCCCTTCACCAATTTCCTGTTCGGCTTCCAGCTGCTGCTGTTCTCGCTGGCGCTGCTGGAACGCGATGGCGCGCTGATGCTGTTCAACTGGATCGCCGCCGTGGCAGCGATCGCGTTCTTCGGTTTCAGTTCGGGGCAGCTGGTGGGTTATACGGTGGAGCTGTTCCAGCGCTGGTTCTGATCCGGAATCCGGTAGAGCCGGCCGCTGGCCGGCTGCCACGTTTCCAGGTTTGCCGGCCAGCGGCCGGCACTACCAATACCGGACATCGGTCATCACCGAAGATCAATGAAACCGTTGTCGGCCAGCGCCGCCGGTTCGTCCTGCACCGCCGACAGCACGAACGTCAACGCCTTGCCCAGCAGCGTGCCCGGACCGTCCCAGTACTCGGCACTGTCGGCGCGCACATGGATCAGGCGAAGGTTGGGGTCATCCTTGCCACCGGGGAAGAACAGCTTCATCGCCGGTGACCACAGCTCCTCGATCTTCGCGCGATCATCGACCACGCGTGCCCGCCCCGCCACCGACACATAGGTGTTCTTCGAGGGCGAGGCATACGCCACGTTGACCCGCGGGTCGAGCGCGATCTCGGCCACCTTGGGGCTGTCGCCGGTGATCACGAACCACAGGTCACCGTCGAAGGCGACCTGCTGGGTGGCCAACGGCCGGCTGTAGAGGCGGCCATCGACGCCGGTGGTGGTGAACATCGCCACCTCCACGTCCTTGATCAGTTCGGCCAGCTGGGCGATGTGTTCGGCACGGGTGTCGGCCATGTGGGGGCTCCTTCGATATGAGCCCCCATCAGACGCGGTTCGGCCGCAATGGGCCGTGACGCAATTGTTCAGCCCGCGTGGCGGGCGTGCCAGGCCTGCATGGTCAGTTCGAACGAGCGCAGGCGCGCGCGGTGGTCGTACAGGTTGGCGGTGAGCATCAGCTCGTCGGGCTTGTGCCGTTCGACGAACGCGGCGATGCCCTCCGCCACCTGCTGCGGATCGCCCAGCACGGTGCAGGCCAGCGCCCGCTCCACGCCCAGTTTTTCGTGCGGCTCCCAGAAGGACTCGATGTCGTCGATCGGTGCCGGAATCTTGCCCGGTCGGCCGCGACGCAGGTTCACGAAACTCTGCTGCTGGCTGGTGAACAGGCGCCGCGATTCGATTTCGCTGTCGCTGGCAACGACGTTCAGGGCCAGCATCGCGTGCGGCTGCTTCAGCGTGGCCGAGGGGCGGAACTCGCGCCGGTATACAGCAACGGCTTCATCCATCGCGTCGGGTGCGAAGTGCGAGGCGAACGCATACGGCAGGCCCATCGAGGCGGCCATGCGCGCACCGAACAGGCTCGAACCGAGGATCCAGGTCGGCACCCGCAGGCCGCCACCCGGAACCGCCTGCACCGCCTGTCCGGGTTGTACCGGCTCGAAGTAATGCAGCAGCTCGCGCACGTCCTGCGGGAACTGGTCGGCGCTGTCGAAGTAGCGGCGCAGCGCACGCGCGGTCGGCTGGTCGGTACCGGGTGCACGGCCCAGGCCGAGGTCGATGCGGTCCGGATACAGCGAAGCCAGCGTGCCGAACTGCTCGGCCACCTGCAGCGGGGCATGGTTGGGCAGCATGATGCCGCCGGCACCAACGCGGATGCGCTTTGTGCCACCCGCCACGTGGCCGATCAGCACGGCGGTGGCCGCGCTGGCAATGCCCGGCATGTTGTGGTGTTCGGCCAGCCAGTAGCGGCGGTAGCCCAGCGCATCGGCGTGCTGGGCCAGTTCCAGCATGTTGGCGAAAGCGGCGGTGGTGTCACTGCCCTCGCAGACCGGGGCCAGGTCAAGGATCGACAACGGGATCATCAGGCGTTTTTCCGTCACAGGATCCCCCATGCATGGGGTCGGCCAGGCGCCGCGGCCAGTGACGGTGGCGGGATGCTGATTCCCGTGTGGCGGGTTCAGGGCTGACCGGGCCGATCCGGGGTGCCCTGGTCCGCGCCAAGCGCGATTGGTAGTGCCGGCCGCTGGCCGGCATACAGGTAGATGGCTTCGCAGCCGGCCAGCGGCCGGCTCTACCGCGGAAGCGTCAGAACGCGCTGGGGCGCGGCTCCGGCAGCGGCTGGTCGACCATCGGCTTCAGCTCGGCATCCAGCGCCACGCGCTCATCGAACACGAAGCAGCGGCCTTCGTAGCCTTCGCCACCCACCTCCTCGAAGTAGCCGAGGATGCCACCGTCCAGCTGCAGCACGTTGTCCATGCCGTCGTTGACCATCCACAGCGCCGCCTTCTCGCAGCGGATGCCGCCGGTGCAGAAGCTGACCACGGTGCTGTCTTTCAGCGCCTCGCGGTGCGGCGCCAGCGCCTCGGGCAGGTCGGTGAACTTGTGAATCGGCAGCACCAGCGCATCCTTGAAGGTGCCGTACTCCACTTCCTGCAGGTTGCGGGTATCGAGCATCACCACCGGCTTGCCGGCGTCGTCATGCCCCTGCCGCAACCAGCGTTGCACCGTGGCCGGATCGACCGCCGGCGCGCGCGGATAGTCCAGCGGCTGACCGTCGTCACGGCGGAAGCTGATGATCTCGTCCTTCACCTTGGCCTTCAGCCGCGCGAACGGCTGATGTTCACTGAAGCTGGTTTTGACCCGCATATCGGCAAACCGCACGTCAGAACGCAGCGCCGCGTAGAAACCCTCGACCGCCTCCGGCGCACCCGCCAGGAACAGGTTCAGCCCCTCGCCCGCCACCAGGATCGTGCCCCGCAACTGCGCCGCCTCGGCACGCGCCAGCAACTGGTCGCACAGGGCCTGGGGAGCGTCGATGACGGCGAAATGATAGGCAGCGGTATTGGCGATCATCCTGGCATTTTAGCGCCTCCCGCCCCTCCGGGCAGATTCAGGGGTCAGAGCCCTCTGCGCAGCAGAGGGACCCGACCCCAAGCCCGGCAAGCAACCGGAATCTGTCATGGGTGGGGCGGTGTGGGCAGGCGGGGGCGCAGAGCGCCATGGATGGCGCTCTACGAGGCACGCAGGAGCAGCTTTTGCCGTCCCCCGCCTGTCCACACCGCCCCGCCCTCCCACTGAAGCCCGGCTTTTGACGTTGC
Organism: Stenotrophomonas sp. YJH_SMC_64; assembly: GCF_059371375.1. NCBI lineage: Bacteria > Pseudomonadati > Pseudomonadota > Gammaproteobacteria > Lysobacterales > Lysobacteraceae > Stenotrophomonas > Stenotrophomonas sp. YJH_SMC_64. The sequence continues at coordinate 28,403 of NZ_JCAFUN010000002.1, forward strand.
TGTTGCCGTTGCGTCTGCGGGTGCCGGGTGCAACCCGGCCAGAAGCCCCATTACCCCCGCAACAGCACGAACGGCAGCAGCACCAGCGCCGCCGCACCGGCCATCCCCAGCAGCACCAGCACCACGTAGACCGGCCGCCGCCGGAACAGGCTGCCGAAGGTCTCCGCCGTGCCATCTCGCAATGCCTGCTCACGCTCGGCACGGATGCGCGGCCCGCGTTCGGCCTGGTATTCCGCCATCAGCGCCTTCGCACGTGGATGATCGGCGTCCTCGCGCAGCCACAGACCACCATTGGAGATGCCCCAGGGGCTGGGTTCGGTGCGATACCAGGCGATGCCGTGCTGGTCGAGCAGCGTGCAGACATCGGCATATTCGTCGTCGCCGACATTGCGCAGATTGAGCAGGAGTTTTGCCATGCCCCCATGATACCCGGCGCCGATGCGCTACCCTTGCCGCCCTCGCCCTGCGCCCTTCCGGAGACGCCCGATGCGCCGCCTGCTGCTTCCCCTGCTGCTGTCCCTCGCCGCCGCTGGCTGCACAACCGAACCGTCCGGCCCACCGCCCGGCGGCACCCTGACCACCTTCGAGCGCATCGATACCGTGCCCGGCACCGGCACCGAAGCCGTTGCCGGCAGCAAGGTCACCGTGCACTACACCGGCTGGATCTACGACAACCGCACCGAAACCAAGCACGGCAAGACCTTCGACAGCTCCTTCAAGCACGGCGAACCGTTCACCTTCGCGCTCGGCGCCGGCCAGGTCATCCGCGGCTGGGATGAGGGCGTGGCCGGCATGAAGGTCGGTGGCAAGCGCACCCTGATGATCCCGCCGGATTACGGCTATGGCGACCGCCGGGTTGGCCCGATTCCGGCCGGTTCGTCGCTGGTGTTCGATGTCGAGCTGCTCGATGTCAAACCGTAATGCCGCACCGCTTCCGCGGGTCGCCGTCATCGGCGGCGGCCCGGCCGGCCTGTTCGCCGCCGAGCGCCTGCGCGCCGCCGGTCTGGAGGTGGACCTGTACGAGGCCAAGGGTTCGCCCGGCCGCAAGTTCCTGATCGCCGGCAAGGGCGGGCTCAACCTCACCCATTCCGATCCGCGTCCGCTGTTCGACAGCCGCTACCGCGAGCAGTCCACGACCGTGGGCCGCTGGCTGGATGGCTTCGATGCGCAGGCATTGCGCGACTGGGCCGGCGGCTTTGGGGTGGAGACCTATGTGGGCAGCTCCGGCCGCGTGTTCCCGGTCGACCGCAAGGCCGCGCCGCTGCTGCGTGGCTGGGTGCGCCGGCTGAAGGAACAGGGCGTGCGCCTGCATGCCAACCACCGTTGGATCGGCTGGAGCAACGACGGCGCGCTGCGCTTCGCCACCGAAGCCGGCGAGATCGATGTCCACGCCGATGCCACCGTGTTGGCGATGGGCGGCGGCAGCTGGCCGCAGCTGGGCAGCGACGGCGCCTGGGTTGCACCACTGCAGGCCCGTGGCGTGGACATCGCGCCACTGCAGTCAGCCAACTGCGGCTTCGACGTGGACTGGACCCCGTTCTTCGCCCAGCGCAATGCCGGTGCACCGTTGAAGCCGGTCGTCGCGCACTGGATCGACCTGGCCGGACAGCCACAGTCGCTGCAGGGCGAATGCGTGGCCAGCGAGTACGGCATCGAAGGCAGCCTGATCTATGCGTTGGCGGCGGACCTGCGCGAGACCATCAACCGCGATGGCCACGCGATGCTGTGGCTGGATCTGGTGCCGGGCCGCGACGAGGCGCGCCTGCTGGCCGATCTGTCACGCCCGCGCAAGGGCCGCAGCTTCGGCGAGCACCTGCGTCGCCAGGCGGGCCTTGATGCGGTGAAGGCCGCACTGGTGTTCGAGATTCTGGGTAAGGAAGCCGGCAACAACCTGCCTGCCGTGGCGGCTACGCTCAAGCGCCTGCCGCTGCGCCTGCTGCGTCCCCGGCCGATGGCCGAGGTGATCAGCACCGCCGGCGGCGTGCGCCTGGATGCGCTGGATGATGGCCTGATGCTGCGGGCCGTGCCCGGCGTGTTCTGCGCCGGCGAGATGCTGGACTGGGAGGCGCCGACAGGTGGCTACCTGTTGACCGCGTGCTACGCCAGTGGCCTGCGTGCCGCCGAGGGCGTGATCAGGTGGCTGGCCGGGCGGTGACGCCTGCATTGTGGAGTCGAGCCATCCTCGACTGCCTTACAGTCCCCGGCGCTCACCATGGCCTGCGCATGCTCACCGAAGCCAGCGCCACGCCGCTGGGATGCGGGTAGACCTCTTCGCGCACGCTGATGAATCCCTGCCGTTGGTAGAACGGCACCGCGTTGAGCGAGGCCGACAGCACCACCTCACGCTCACGATCGGCCATTGCCAGCAGGCGCTGCATCAGCGCCTGGCCAATTCCCTGGCCGCCACGATCAGGATCAACGAACAACGCGTCGACTTCATTGGCATCGGCATCGAACACACCGAAGCCAAGAAGGCCACCCCGCCCATCCTCGGCCACCACGCAGCCGCCCTGCCCCAGCAACCGCGCGTACTGCGACGGCGGCGGCGAGGCCGACCAGGGCGCAATCACTTCGGGCGGATAATGGCTGCTGCAGGTCTCGCGCACGCAACGCGTGCGCAACGCCCACAGCGTGGCCACGTCATCCGTGGTGCCGAACCGGAACCGCATGGCATCTCCTTGCAGCGTCGAGCCATGCTCGACGGTTCTTCGTTCCAACATCGCGATGAGAGAAGCAGCCGAGCATGGGCTCGGTTCTACAGCAACACGTTATCGCGACTTGCTGGCCCGCAGCGCCTGGATCTTCGGCGGCGGCTGGAAGGAATCGCTGCGCGCATCGGCCCAGAACGCATGGAACACGGCGTGGTCCGGCACCTTGTGCAGCAGCTCGCCCGGTTCCAGGTAGCGGTACAGCGAGGCCAGCGAACGGATCTCAACAGGCGAAACCCGACGCAGGATATGCTCCGGGCCCAGTTCCGCCGGGTCGTTCAGGCCCGCGGCACACAGCAGTTCCTTCAAGGCATGCAGCGTGTGCTCGTGGTAGCTGTACACACGGGTGGCCTTGTCCGGTGCATCCAGATGCTTCCAGCGCGCCGGGTCCTGGGTCGCGATGCCGGTGGGGCACTTGTCGGTATGGCAGCTCAACGACTGGATGCAGCCCAGCGCGAACATGAAGCCGCGGCCGGCATTGCACCAGTCGGCACCCAGCGCGATGGTGCGCGCAATGTCGAACGCACTGGTGATCTTGCCGGCTGCACCGATGCGGATGCGCTCGCGCAGATCGAGGCCGACCAGGGTGTTGTGCACCAGCAGCAGCGCTTCGTGCATCGGCACGCCGACATGGTCGACGAACTCGGCTGGCGCCGCGCCGGTGCCCCCTTCGGCACCGTCCACCACGATGAAATCCGGCAGCAACCCGGTTTCCTGCATCGCCTTGGCAATGCCGAACCACTCCCACGGGTGGCCGATCGCCAGCTTGAAACCGACCGGCTTGCCACCGGACAGCTCGCGCAGGCGGGCGACGAACTGCAGCAGCTCGACCGGTGTCGAGAACGCCGAGTGACGCGACGGCGACACGCAGTCCACGCCCATCGGCACGCCACGGGTCACCGAGATCTCGGCAGTCACCTTCGGCGCTGGCAGCACGCCGCCATGACCCGGCTTGGCACCCTGCGACAGCTTGATCTCGATCATCCTGACCTGGTCATGGGTGGCATTGGCAACGAAGCGTTCCTCGCTGAAACCACCCTTCTCGTCGCGGCAACCGAAGTAGCCCGAGCCGATTTCCCAGACCAGATCGCCGCCCATCTCACGGTGATAGGGCGAGATCGAACCTTCGCCGGTGTCGTGGTAGAAACCACCACGCCGTGCGCCTTCGTTCAGTGCGCGGATGGCATTGGCCGACAGTGAACCGAAGCTCATCGCCGAGATGTTGAACACGCTGGCCGAATAGGGCTTGGCACAGTTCGGACCGATCAGCACGCGGAAGTCATGCTTGGCGATGGCAGTCGGCGCCAGTGAATGGTTGATCCATTCGTAGTCCACCGCATAGGTGCTGCGCAGGGTGCCGAACGGTACCGTGTCCATCTCGTTCTTGGCGCGCTGGTAGATCAGTGCACGTTGCTGGCGCGAGAACGGCACGTCCTCCAGGTCACTCTGCACGAAGTACTGGCGGATCTCCGGGCCGATCGATTCCAGCCCGTAGCGGAAGTGCGCCATCACCGGATAGTTGCGGCGCAGCGTGCTGCGCTTCTGCAGCAGGTCCCAGGTCCCCAATGCCACCATCGCGGCAGTCAGGCCGACGCCCCAGTACCAGGCCGGCCAGATCGTGGCCAGCCACAGGCATATCGGGAACATCAGGATGGCGAGCAGGTAGACGATGTACCGGTGCATGGCTTTCCTCGGTTGCAACTGTTCCCGAGTCTACCGCGCCGCTCGCTGCCAAGGCTTACAAACGATCGTCAACCACGTTGCGCGGCCAGGCCGATTTGACGTCGTAGACCAGGCCGCCTGGCGCCAGCAGCGCCCGGATTGCGTCTTCATCCATTGCCTTGAAACGGGCGTGGGCCACCGCCAGTACCACCGCGTCATAGCGCCCCGCCCCGGGCTCGGCCAGCCAATCCAGGCCCTCGCCGGTCAATGCCGCCGGGCCGACCCACGGGTCGCTCACCTCCACCTGCGCCCCCGCATCGCGCAGGCGCTGGGCCAGTTCCAGCGCGCGGCTGTTGCGCAGGTCCGGGCAATCCTCCTTGAAGGTCACGCCCAGCACCAGGATGCGTGCCTCCGCCGGTGCACGGCCACGCTCGGCCAGCATCGCCAGCACGCGCGCCGCCACGTGCTCGCCGACGCGGTTGTTGACCTGCCGCGCGGTGTGGATCAGGTCCGGGTGGTAGCCCACGCTTTCGGACTTGTGCAGCAGATAGTACGGATCGACGCCGATGCAGTGACCGCCAACCAGGCCTGGCCGGAACGGCAGGAAATTCCACTTGCTGCCAGCGGCGTCCAGTACGTCCTGGGTATCAATGCCGAGCCGGTCGAAGATCAGCGCCAGCTCGTTGACCAGCGCGATGTTGACGTCGCGCTGGATGTTCTCGACCACCTTGGCTGCTTCGGCCACGCGCATCGACGGCGCCGGGAACGTACCGGCGTCGATGATGCGCTGGTAGAGACCATCGATCACCGCAGCGACTTCCGGGGTCGAACCAGACGTGATCTTGCGGATGTCGGCCAGGCGCCGCTGGCGGTCACCGGGACTGACCCGTTCCGGGCTGTACCCGCAATAGAAGTCTTCGTTGAAGCCCAGGCCCGAACCCTGTTCCAGCAGCGGCACGCACACTTCCTCGGTGGTGCCGGGGTACACCGTGGACTCGTAGATCACCAGATCGCCGGCGCGAAGATGACTGGCAATCAGCCGTGTCGCCGAACGCAGGGGCTCCAGGTCGGGCTGCTCGTATGCATCGATCGGGGTCGGCACGGTGACGATATAGACGTTGCAGGCATCGAGCAGCGAAGGATCGCTGCCGTACTGCAGATGCGTGGCTTCGGCCAGCTCGTCGGCCTCCATCTCCAGCGTGTGATCGCGGCCACCGCGCAGCTCCGCGATGCGGCCGGCATCGATGTCAAAGCCCAGTGTCGGCCAGTGCCGGCCAAACGCCACCGCCAATGGCAGGCCGACGTAACCCAGGCCGATCACGGCGAAACGCGGCGTCACCGCCGCCGCAACGGGCACGCTCATCGGCATGTCCCGTGCACCGGGTGAAACCGGATGCGTGCCGCCATGGCTTGGGCCAACCCACTCATTCGCTGTACCACTCCGGAAAACCCGCACCAGAAAGGCTACAGCCTACCGGCCCCGGTACCCCGCCGCCAAGGCGGGCTCAGGAACCCAGCGCGACCGCAGCGGGTTCCAGCTCGCCGTCGGCACCGGTCCAGGCCTGCAGCAGGCGCTCGAAACCACCGCTGCCAAGCAGGAAACCCGGCCACGCCGCGTCAACGATCTGGGTCAGCAGGTCCGCATCGATCCGCCGCGTACCCATCGACCAGCGCGGGAACGCACGCTGCACCACCGGCGCGCGGCACAACAGCCTGATCTGCGCGTGGCTGCGTGCATTGAAGATGCGCTGGAACACCGAATCGATGCCATCTTCGGGGCCTTCCAGATACTGCAGGAAGCGGCTGCCGTCGAACATCAGGACACCGGTGACACCGGCTACACGATTGAATGCCGTGGCGTCGGCCAGCAGGCGATCAAGATCGGTTGTCCGCAGATCGGCGCGGGCCTCACTGGCATAGGCAATCGCGTGCAGCGACATCGGGTGGCTCCCCCCCTGGGAACGGTGGCTGGGACTATGACATGAACAGGGATAACAGTTAAGCACGTCGCTCACGCGCAATCCGGCTGCAGCGACACGGGTAGGCTACAATCGGCGCCGCGCTGCAGGCCCGGATGGCGAAACTGGTAGACGCATCGGACTTAAAATCCGCCGGGGGCAACCCCATGCCGGTTCGATTCCGGCTCCGGGCACCACACGCACGCAGCACATCCCGCTTTCAGATCGCCCGCGAGTAACGTGGCTGCTCATGTGCGGCACGCAGATACGGGTCGAAGCACATTGCCAGCAACCGCAGCAACGGTCGCCCGGGTTCGCTCGCACGCACCACGCCATCGCGGTATTCGGCCAGGCCATCCTCCTGCAGCCGCTGTACCGAACGCAGGTCCTCGGCGAAGTACTGCTGGAAATCCACGCCGTGGCGCTGCCCCAGCACCGCACCATCCACCTCGCCCTGGCACATCAGCTGCTGGATCAGCTCCGCGCGCAACTGGTCGTCGGCACTCAGCGCGACACCGCGCCAGACCGGCAACTGCCCCTGGTCCACCGCGTCCTCCCAGGACGCCAGGTCACGTGGATTCTGGCTGTAGGTGGCGCCGATATGGCTGATCGCACTTACGCCCAGGCCGAGCAGATCGGTATCGGCGTGGGTGGTGTAACCCATGAAGTTGCGATGCAGCTGGCCGGCACGCTGCGCGCGTGACAGATCCTCTTCCGGCAATGCGAAATGATCCATGCCGATGTACTGGTAGCCAGCCGCGGAGAGCTTCTCCACCGCCAGGCCCAGCAGCGCCAGCTTGTCTTCCGGCGACGGCAACCGGCTTTCGTCGATCTGCTTCTGTGCCCGGAACAGATGCGGCAGGTGCGCGTAGCCATACACCGCCAGGCGGTCCGGGCGCAGCGCCAGCACCCGTTCGAGGGTGCGGCCGAATCCTTCCAGGCTCTGCCCGGGCAGGCCGTAGATCAGGTCGACGTTGACCGAACGCATGCCGCTGTCGCGGCAGGCGCGCAGGATGTCCAGTGTCTGCTGCACGCCCTGTATGCGGTTGATCGATTCCTGCACCTGCGGGTCGAAATCCTGCACGCCCAGGCTGGCCCGGTTGAAGCCCAGGCGCGCCAGCATGGCGACGTCACGGGTGTCGATGAAGCGTGGATCGAGTTCGATCGAGAAATCGCGCTGCGGTGAATCGCTGAAATCGAAGCGCCGGCGCAACCCTTCCACCAGTGTGGTCATCGCCTCGGCATCGAGGAAGTTCGGCGTACCACCGCCCAGATGCAGCTGGATGACCTCGCGACCGTCCTCGAACTGTGGTGCCAGCAGATCGGCCTCGGCCAGCACGCGCGACACATAGCTGTGGCCACGGCCGCGATCGCGGGTGATCACCCGGTTGCAGCCGCAGTAGAAGCACGGGCTGGAACAGAACGGCACATGCACGTACAGCGACAGCGCGCGGGCCAGCTGGTTGCTGTCGGCGATCGCCTGGCGCAGCGCCGGCGCGTCGAACCCATCATGGAAATGCGGCGCGGTCGGGTACGAGGTGTAGCGCGGGCCCGGCCGGTCGTGCCGGCGCAGAAGGTCGGGGTCGAAGGTCCAGGCCAGGCCACCAGCGGCGGGAGAGAACGTGTCCATGGCGCCAGCATCGCGCCGGGCGGCCTGCGCCGCCTTGACCCAGATCAATCCTTGGCGGGCATCCCCAGCACCGGCAGGCCGACCTGCGGCCATCGCAGCATCTGGTAGCGCTTCCAGAAGGTGTCACCGATGCGCGCAGCCACGTCGTTGGCCAGCTCCTGCATCGGCGGGTTGTCGCATTCGGCGGTGGTGATCCGGAACAGCACCAGCCAGCGGTCGAACAGATCCTTGTCCAGCTCGATGGCCATGTGCTTGGACATCGGCGAACCCTTGAAGCGCCGGGTGCCGCGCAGCATCGCCGACCAGAAGTCGACCAGCTGGGCCAGATGCTCCGGCCAGTCGTGGACGTGGGCCTCGAACACCGGCCCCAATCGCTCCTCCCCGCGCACGCGGGCGTAGAAGTCGTGCACCAGGCGGGTCACTTCCTGCTCGGTGCACAGCTCGGGCGAGGCGACAGGAAGGACAGGCGGCGTTGCGTTCATCGGGGTACCCAAAGCGTGCCGGCAGTGTGCCGCAGCCGGCCGGCACCACCGTTGATCCAGATCAATGTCGGCGCAGTCCGCTGCACCTAGGCTGGCACGCTTGCAGGAAGCATGCCCTGCGGATGCCGCGCCAACCCAGGCGAGTATACGCGCCGCCCACTTTTCGATCCGGGACAGCATGAACAGACCCTCTCCCAACCGTCGCCAGCAGTTGATCCAGCAATGGGGCGCGATCCTCTGGCCCAGCTTCATCGCTGCCGGCCTGGCCAGCGTGGTGTTCTTCGCCTTCGTCGACCCGCTGCGGTTGCAGGCCATCAGTTTCCCGGGCACGCAGATCAGCCGTGAAATGGGCTACACGGCCGGCTTCTTCATGTTCTGGACGGTGACGGCGCTGTCCAGCGCGATCACCTGGTACCTGCAGCGACCGATGCCCAGCGGTGACGACGACGAGTTGCCGCTGGGATGAGTACGACCTGCACACCGAGACCACGGCACTGGCGCGGCACGCTCAGCGCCGCCTTGCTGGTGCTGTTCTACGCATTGCCATGGCTGCGCTGGGATGGCCGCCAGGCCTTGCTGCTGGATATCAACGCCCGCCGCTTCGATCTGTTCGGCTGGACGCTGTGGCCGGGAGACATCGGGGTGCTGGTCGGCCTGCTGGCGGTGCTCGCGGTGGGGCTGGCACTGCTCACCCACCTCGCCGGGCGCATCTGGTGCGGCCACGCCTGCCCGCAGACACTGTGGCGCCGTGCCTTCGACTGGATCGCCGACGGCATGGCCCGCACGCTTCCGGCACGCGTTGCGCGCGCGGCCACACAGCTGGCCTGGGGGCTGCTCTCGCTGTGGACTGGCATCACCTTCGTGGGCCTGTTCAGCCCGATCGCCGAGCTGGTGATCGCAGCGCCGCGTGCCGGCTGGAGCGGCTGGGAAACGTTCTGGGTGCTGTTCTATGCCGCCGCCACCTGGGCAAACGCCGGCTTCCTGCGCGAGCAGGTCTGCCGTTCGCTGTGCCCGTTCGCACGCATGCAGCCGCTGCTGACCGATCCACATACGCCGCGCATGCTGTACGACGCCCGCCGCGGCGAGCCACGCGGACCTCGCCCATCTGGCCTGGGCGGCGTGCTGGGCCGTGGCCGCGGCCTGCTCGACCCGACTACTGCACAGGACTACGTGTTCCGCGCCGCGCATCCGCTGCTGGCCGGACCGATGCCGACCTTCAGCGCCGACCGTCTTGGCGACTGCACCGATTGCGCGGCCTGCATCAGCGCCTGCCCGATGCAGCTGGACATCCGCCAGGGGCCGCAGGCCGACTGCCTGGCCTGCGGCGCCTGTCTGGAGGCCTGCGCACAGCAACAGCACCGGGCCGGGTTCGGTCCGGGGCTGGTGCGCTACTGCAGTCCGCAGGCGATGGCCGGACAACCGAAGCGCTGGTGGCGCCCCCGGACCCTGGCCCTGCTGTCTTTGCTGCTGGCGCTGCTTGCCTGCGGCGCCTGGCGCCTGCTCTGAATCAACGCGGCCCGTCGGCGTGCGGTGGTACCAGCTGCGCGCGTCGGACAATGCCCAGCTGCTCGATGATCAGCGCCATTTCGTTGGTGAACTCGGTACGCTCGGTCCCCTGCGGGACGAGCCGGTCCAGCACCTGCTGGTAGGTATCCCAGAACGCCGGACCGCATCCGTGTTTGTGATAGCTGGCTTCCAGTTCGCGGCGTACCCGTTCAGCCAAGCCATGCATGCCGTATTCCATACGACCTCCGTTGGACTTGTTCTGCATCGTTGACGGTCTACCGACTCACTTGCGTGCTACTGAAAGACTCCCAGGCTTCACGCCCGGTTGATCCAAATTAGTCACAGATTTCACGACAGGTCAATTACATGCAGCGACTTTCGCGATTGAAATTATTAATCGTTCACGAAACCCCATCCGGGACCCCGCCCCTCCCGGATGGGGTGAAGCCGACAACGCGCCCCAGCCACCTGTCCGGCAGCCGGTAGGCGTCGACAATAGGTACTGCCAAAACGATCAGTTTTTCCTATTTTGCTAAGTGTACTTAACAGAATGCGCTTAGCACGCTAAATGCGACAAAAGGCGGCGTAATTCAGGCGGATTCGACTTCGGCGGCGCCCGTTGCGGGGAACAGGTTCGGGTAACGCTGATGCAGGATGTACTGCCGCAGAGCGGGGATCGGGAAGTCTTTCGGCCATTGCGATACTGCGGAACGGCTGATGCCGAAGAAGCGCGCCAGCTCCGCATCGGTCTGGAACCCCAGCCGCGTGCGCACCTGCCGCTTGTTCCAGAATTCGGTCATGGTCTGCCCTTTTGTTAACCAGACTTATTCTTGCGGCAAGGATTCTTCGCATTCCACGCGTTAAGCTGGCTTGCATAGATGAATACTCTCGGCCAACGACTCGCCGCCGCCATGAAGAAAGCCGGGCACCCCCGCCCGGCCGATCTGGCCCGCGCCGCCAAATCCACCACGGCAACCATCAGCAACTGGCTCAACGACCATGTCAGTGCGTCCCATGTGAAAGCCGAGCAGCTGTTCCGCATCGCCGATGCGGCCAAGCTGGACGCACGCGAGCTGCTGTATGGAGTGAACGGGCGCGGCGTCGGGGAGCCGGGTAACGCCTACATTCCCAGCCAGGCCCACCTTGACGTCTGGCAGGACGCCTACGAGCTGGTCAGTCACCTGGTGGCCGAGAATGGCCTGGAAATCGACCACCGCCGCCACGCGGCGCTGGACCTGCTCGCGTTCGAACTGCTGATGGATGGCTTCAGCCGCAGCAAGGTGGCCCGCGTGCTGACGACCTCGATGACGTGAATGCACCGCCGCTGGTAGCATGGACCGCGATGGGGATGGGGCTCCCCCGATAACCGCCTGACAAGGCTGATGGCTCCTGCCAGGACGAACCCGGTGTTCGTCGACGGCAGGTCTTGCCTGCCCTCGGCGTTCGCCATTGACCCTGCGAACCCGCATTCGAGGCACGCCATGCAAGCATTGAACAACTATTTCCTGGTCTTCGTCGGCGGCGGCATCGGTGCCTGCCTGCGCCACGCCTGCAACCTGATCGGCGCCCGAGTGGCCGTCGGCAGCCCCTGGCCGTGGTCGACCTTCCTGATCAACATCAGTGGCGCCCTGCTGATGGGCGTGGTGGTCGAGGTCTTCGCGATGCGCAATGGTGCCTCGCCGCAGCTTCGCCTGTTGCTCGCCACCGGCATCCTTGGTGGCTACACCACGTTCTCTACCTATGCGCTGGAGATCGGCCTGCTGCTGCAGCGCGGGCAGCACGGACTGGCCGCGCTGTATGCCGGTGGCTCGGTGGCGCTGGGCCTGGCCGGCCTGTTCGGTGGCATGAAGCTGGCCCGGCTGGTGCTGGGCTGAGGCTCAGGCCGCGCCAGCACGCGCCTGTCCGCGCCATTCGCGTGGTGACTGCCCCGTGTGCGCCTTGAACGCGCGCGAGAGTGCCGCCTCGCTGCCATAGCCCACCTCGTCGGCAATCCGCTTCAGCGGCCGGCCCTGGCGCAGCGCCTGCTGTGCCAGCCCGACCCGCCAGCCTTGCAGGTACTGGCCCGGGGTGGTCCCCATCGCTTCGCGGAAGCTGGCGGCGAACACGCTGCGTGACATGCCGGCCACCTCGGCCAGATCTTCCAGCGTCCACCCCTGCGCCGGGGCTTCGTGCATCGCCACCAGCGCCAGCCGCAATCGCGGGTGGCCAAGCCCAGCGAACAGACCGCCGCGCATTTCGCCACCTTCCATCAGCTGGCGCAGCACCTGGATCATCACCACCTCGAACAGGCGGTTGACCATCGCCGCGCGCCCGCAACGCTGCTCGAACGCTTCTTCGAACAACAACTCCAGCGCTGCGTTGCCGCCATACAGCCCAGCCAGCGGCAGGCAGATGAAATCCGGCAACGCGGCGCTGATCGGATTGAGCCGGCCGCCTTCGAAATGCAGGTTCGCGCAGGCCATGTCGGCGCCCTGCTGTGGGTCGGTACTGAAGCGATGCGGCATCGGCCGCGGATACAGCAGCAGGCTGGGCACATCCACCTGTACGGTCTGCTGGGCATGACTGACCTGCAGCGGGCCACGTCGCACCAGGTGCAGCTGCCCGGCTTCATCCTCACCCTCCAGCGTGTTGATGCCGCACAGCGCACCGGCATGGAACACCGAGGCGGTGACCGCGAAGCGTTCAAGCAGAATGGCGAGACGGTCGACCATGACGGGACTCCGGGTCAAGCGAGACAAGCTCAATGTGACAGATCGTATCGGAATCAGCACTGGAAAGGACGGCACTGGCCGCGTGATCTGGCGGGCGCTATACAGGCCGCACGTTCCCGCGCATGGAGGCACCGATGTCACTCCGCATCGCCCTGGCCCTGTTGCCGCTGCTGCTCGCGGCCCCGCACGCGCTATCCGCCTCACCCTCGAAGATCGAACACCTGGCCTGGCTGGCCGGTTGCTGGCAGCTTGATGGGCAGCCACCCGGTGCCGGCGAGCAATGGACCAGCCTGGCTGGAAACACCCTGTTCGGCAGCAGCCGCAGCCTGCGCGACGGGCGAACCGTCGGCTTCGAGTTCATGCAACTGCGCCAGCACGATGATGGGCGCCTGGTGCTGACTGCCCTGCCCTCTGGCCAGAACGCCACGGACTTCAACGCCACCCGGGTCGATGCCAACGAGGCGGTCTTCGAGAATCCTGCCAACGACTTCCCACAACGTATCCACTACCGGCGCCTCGACGACCAGCGCGCACATGCGCGCATCGAGATCGCGCAGGACAATCCGAAGCAGGCAATGGACTTTCCCATGCATCGCGTCGCCTGCGGTGCACCGACGCCCGCACCCTGACACGCAGACGCCCCGGACCGGCCGGGGCGCCTGCATGCGGTCAACGCCACACGGGCATTCACCCGGCCAGCGTGGTTTCCAGGGCCTTCAGGCCATCGCGATAGATGCCCTCGAACAGCGCGGACGCTTCTTCGTTGCTGACGCCCACCGGAGTGAACTCACCGGACCAGTCGATCCGCGAACCGTCGCCCTGCTCGACCACACGCAGGGTGGATCGATAGCCGCTGACCGGGAACGGGGCCTGCAGGATCGAGTAGGTGTAGCTGCGATCGGCCTGGTCGAAGGCTTCCAGGCGCTCGACGATGGCATCGCCATCGGGATTGGCCAGATGGCGCACGCGACCGCCTTCGCTGAGCGTGCTCTGGGGAATGTACGGAAGCCAGTCGGGCAATGAATCGAAGCCGCCGATGAGGTTCCAGACCTGGTCGGCCGGGGTCGGCACGGTGATGGATACAGAAGCAGTTGCCATGGGAATGTCTCCTTCGGGACTCAGATGTTGTCAATCGGCAGCGGGGCGTTGGCCGCGACCAGGCCCTGGGCGCGCAGCGCCTGCCAGAACCCGGCCGGGATGATTTCCTTCAGTGCGGCGTAGTCTTCGGCGATGCGCTCGGGACGGCTGGCGCCCGGAATCACCGCAGCCACTGCCGGGTTGGCCAGCGAGAACTGCAACGCGGCCGCCTTGATGCTGATGCCGTACTCGGCCGCGATGGCCTTGATGCGCTCGACCTTGGCCAGGATCTCCGGCGACGCCTTCTGGTACTCGAAGTGGCTGCCACCGGCCAGCACGCCGGAGCTGTACGGACCGCCGACCACGACGCCGGTGTTGCGCTCGGCCGCCTTGGGCATCACCCGCTGCAGCGCACGCTCGTGGTCGAGCAGCGAGTAGCGGCCTGCCAGCAGGAAGCCATCCGGACGGGCTTCGTCCAGGTCCAGGGTCAGCTCGATCGGCTCGACACGGTTGACGCCCAGGCCCCAGGCCTTGATCACGCCCTCCTCGCGCAGGCGGGTCAGCACCTTGAAGGCACCGCGGCGTGCGGTCTCGAAGTACGACAGCCACTCATCGCCATAGAAGTCCTGTGCGATGTCGTGCACCCAGACGATATCCAGGCGATCGGTCTTCAGGCGCTTGAGGCTGTCATCGATCGAGCGCAGGGTGGCATCGGCCGAGTAGTCGTTGACCAGCTTGTTGGGGCGGCCGGCGACGAACAGGCCGCCCTTCTCGCCAAGGTCGCGGGCGCTGGTGTCTTCCACTTCGTCCAGGATCAGGCGGCCGACCTTGGTGCTGAGCACGAAGTCATCGCGGTTGCGCTTGGCCAGCGCGTCGCCAAGGCGGATCTCGGCCAGGCCTGCGCCATAGAACGGGGCGGTATCGAAGTAGCGGGTGCCCTGTTCCCAGGCCGCGTCCACCGTGGCCTGGGCCTCGGCTTCCGGGATGTCACGGAACATGTTGCCCAGCGGCGCGGTACCGAAGCCGAGGGTCTTGCCAGCCAGCAGCGTGTTGATGCTCATGAGTTCCCCCTTGGGGAGGTTGTTGAAGTTGACGCACAGGCTAGGCTTGCCCGATAAGACTGTCCAAGACATAATTTAATTATCTTGAGTCCCGCAAGGTCTTATGCTCGACCTCCGCCAACTGCGCTACTTCGTGGCCGTCGCCGAAGATGAACACGTCGGCCGCGCTGCCGAGCGCCTTCACATCTCCCAATCCCCGCTCAGCCGGCAGATCGCCCAGCTGGAGGAACGGCTGGAGCTGCAGCTGTTCGAACGCTCGCAGCAGCGCATCCGGCTGACCGCCGATGGCCGTACCTTCCTGGCCGAGGCGCGGGCCCTGCTGACCCATGCCAACCGGCTGGAATCGCTGGCGCGCCGGCTCGGCCGCGGCGACGAAGGCGGCCTGTGCATCGGCTATCTGGAGTACGCGATGCACTCCGGCGTATTGCCCACCGCCCTGCGCGAACTGCGCGGCGATCGCCCGGCGGTGCATATCGCGCTCTACAACCAGCAGTCGGACGTGCAGCTGGAAGGCCTGCGGCAACGCAGCCTGGACATCGCCCTGGTCTGCGAACCACCGGCGTTCGACGATCCGGACCTGGAAGCCACGCAGGTGCTGAACGACCCGATGCTGCTGGCCGTGCCGGCCGACCACCCACTGGCCAGTGCAAAGACCATCACGCCAGAGGATCTGGCCAGCCAGCAGTGGATCGGCGTGATGCACAGGGAAAACGCACTGCGCCACGACACCTTCATCGCCGCGTGTGCGAAAGCCGGGTTCACCCCGACCATCGCCATGGAAGCGACCGAGCCACTGGCCGCGCTTGGCCTGGTTGCCGCCGGCCTGGGCCTGACCACCGTCCAGCAGAGCCTGGATCACCAGGCGCCGGACGGCGTGGTGCTGCGCGAGCTGCCGTGGTTCAGCTACCGCACACCGCTGTGGGCGGCCTGGCACCGCATCAACCTGCGCCCCCTGGTCGAGACCTTCCACAGGACGCTCGTGCGCACCGCCACCGAAGGCAAGCCGGCATTCGGCGACTGAGCCGACCGCGCTATGCCGGGCCTGCCTCGGTGTAGCGCATCACCATGAAACCCTCTTCTGCGGCCGGTGCAACGAAGTGGCGGGTGATCTGCTCGAATTGCTCATCGCTGGCCTGGAAGGGATGCTCGCCGCATGCATTGCGTGCACGCAGCCGCGCCTTGCAGACCTCGTCGGCGATATCGAGGAAGTGCAGTTGATGCGCGGCGCCCACTGGCGAGAACACCTCACGCGCCCACCCGCGGGTTGCGGGCGTGTTGAAGGGGAAATCGAGCACCACCGAGACGCCGGCCCGCAGCAGCGTACGCAGATGATCGGTCAGCACGCTGCGCAGCGTGGCTGCGCGCTGTAGATAATCGGCGACGGAGTGGATTTCGCCCGGGTGCAGCGTGGCCAACCAGGCATCTTCGCTGATCAATACGTGGCGAGGCTTGGCCGCCAGCTGTTGCGACAACGTCGATTTTCCTGCGCCGATCTTGCCGCACAGCAGGTGCAGGGTTGCGCCGCCATCGGCGGATGAAGGGTGTTGCATCTGCGATCTCCTCGGTGGATTCCAGTTCCCGGGAGAGCGCTGCATGCAATCCGCCTTCCCGGGCGGGTTGCAGGGCCGTGACGACCGCGCGCTACCCCGCCTTCCCTTGGGGAATGCGGATAATCGACGCGATGACGTGCGGAGCCATGCCACCAGCGTAGAGCGCCGCCTGTACGGCCCGCAATCCCCTGCGGCAGTGCAGCGCGCGCAACATTCCGCTGGCATCTATGCTCGGCGCCATTCCCGCATGGAATGACCACGATGCGCCCCTTGCTTCGATGTGCCCTCGCCCTTGGCCTGCTGCATGCTTCGACGGCATCGCTGGCAGCACCAACCACGGCACCACGCACGCTCAGCGGCGAGCTGCAGGGCGCCCCCTGGCGGCTGGATGTACCGGCAGACTGGAACGGCGACCTGGTGATGCTGGCCCATGGCTATGAGCCCGTGGGCGTGCCACGCACCACGCCGATGGCCGCCGGTGACAGCACCGCAGCACTGCTGGGCGCGGGCTACGCCGTCGCGCAGAGCGCGTATTCCAGCCAAGGCTGGGCGGTGGCCGAGGCGATCACCGACATGGAACACCTGCGACAGCATGCCCTGGGTGAACTCAAGCGCGTGCGACACACCTGGATGCTGGGCTTCTCGATGGGTGGTGCCGTAACCATTGGCAGCCTCGAGCGTTTCCCGCAGCACTATGCCGGTGGTGTGTCGCTGTGCGGCGCCAATCTCAGTGGCGAACAGATCGCGGCCGACCTGCTGACCACACTGGTCGCGTTCGATTATTTCTTCCCCAAGGCTGAGGGGCTGCCGGTCACCGGGTTGGCGTCGCGCGAAGCAGCCATGCTGCCCCAGAGCGAGCTTTACCAGGGCATCGTCACCGCGCTGCAACGCGACCCGGCGCATGCCGCGTTGCTGGCGCAGCGGCTGCAGGTTTCCCCCGATGAAGTGGCCGGCACGATCAGCCTGCACGCCCTGGTCCTGCACGAGCTGGCCACACGCAGCGGTGGCATGCCGGTCGGCAACAGGGGCATGGTCTACAGCGGCTTCGGCGATGACGCCGCATTCAACGCCGGGGTGCGGCGCATCGATGCTGTACCTGCCGCGCAGGCCAGGGTGCGCGCGACGCTGGCGCTGACCGGCGCACTGCAGCGCCCGCTGGTGATCCAGTTCAACCACAACGACCCGACCATCGTGCCGCACATGCAGACGGTGTATCCGCAGTTGGCCGCACACGCCGGTGCGCGGCCAGCGCCACGGGTACTGCCATCGGTGGGCGAAGGACATTGTGGCTTCTCTGAAGCACAGGTTGTCGATGCCTTGAAGACAGTGCAACGCTGAGTCCATCGCGTAGCGAAACGCGTCCGCCACGCTGGTAACGCTTACGGTGCAGGGACCCGCGCAGCATGTGCCGCCTCCCCTCGATCTGACCGCGCACCTGTTCGGCATGCCCGAAGGCGAGTGGCTGGGCTTCGACATGTCGGTGCCGTTTGGCCACCCGGGTGTCGGCCGACCAGCACAGTGCCGTTCGATGCGCGCGGTCAGATCGGCGCGCTCGGCCAGGTCTTGGCCGTGCGCCCGTAGCCGCAGCAGGCGGGGATCAGCCGCCCAGCGTGCCCATCGTGAAGGTGTAGCCCGAGCTCATCAGGAATTCGCGCATGCGCATTTCCGCGCGCCGCGGTGAGGCCAGGTTGGCCGGCGCATACAGGGCATACACCAGGCCCGATCCCTCGATATGTTCGCGGCGGACCTCGCAGCGGGCGGTTTCCGAGGCTATCACCCATCCGTCCTTCAGCCGCTCCGGCCCGATGGATTGCCCGTTCTTCAACCGAAAGGTCAGCCAACGCACATCTGCCATGATTTTGCTCATTTCCGATTCGCTCCGTGCCCGAAGCGACCCGTGATGTCCTTGCTCGCCATTGCAGCTCCCTGAGACGTGGAACTCGACCATAACGCCTTGCCATGTCGCGGGTGACTGAGACTGGCCGCGCCGCTCAGGTCGCCAGGTTGAAGAGCCGCCACAACGCCTCGCGCCCGGGTGGCGTCAGCCGTAGTTCGCGCCGGCCCTCGACGCGCCGCAGCCAATCGTTGTTCACGAAACTGTCCAGCATCGCCTCACCGACCAGCCCTGCCAGGTGTGGCCGCCGTTCGGTGCAGTCCAGGCAGCCACGGCAGTAGCGCGCCGGGTTGGCCGCCACCGGCTGCTGCAGGAGCTCGCGCAACGGCAGGCCCAGTCCGGCAAGGCCTGCGCAGGTGCGTGCTCGCCGTCTGCGGCGTTACCCCGGCCACGCGCGCCAGCTCCATCGCGGTGTAGGCCCGTCCATCCATCAACTGCAGCAGCATGGCGGCACGCGCCTGGTCCCCGACCAGGGCACCGACACTGACAAGGGAACCGGAGGTGTGGACCATGCCCCATTGTGGCATGCCGTCATCTGCCAACAGTTCGATGCAGGCCGAAGCGTCAGCAGCCGACTGCGCGGCACAGTGCTCGCCCGCAACCGCGAGACCTGCCGTGAAGACCGCTTCGATCCATCGCCGCCGCATCACCCCTTCGGTCCTGTACCCAGGCACGCCCGTGCTGCTGATGACCACGTTGAATGACGACGGCAGCAGCAACATCAGCCCGCTTTCTTCGTTCTGGGCGCTGGGCAACCGGGTAGTGCTGGGTCTCGGTACGCAGGGCCAGGGCTATCGCAACCTGCAACTGCGCAACGAGTGCGTGCTGAACTTCCCCTCATCCGCACAGGCCGCACAGGTCGAGGCAATCGCGCGGGCAACCGGCTGTAACCCGGTGCCGACCGCCAAGCAGGCGATGGGCTACGTGCACGTGCGCGACAAGTTCGCACTGGGCGGATTCACTGCCGTCGTGTCGACGCATGTTGCTCCGATGGCCATTGCCGAGTGCCCGCTGCAGGTGGAGGCCACCGTCATGGCGATGCATCCACCCGGCGAGGATGATAGCCAGGGCTTCGTGATCGTCGAAGGCCGCATCCGCTGCGTGCATGCGCACGAAGACATCACCGTGGACGGCACCCAGCACATCGATGTGGCGCGCTGGAAACCGCTGATCTACCTGTTCCGGCACTACCTGGGCGTGAGCGCGCCGGTCGGGCGCAACTTCCGTGCGGAGACACCCATGCGCCTTCCCGCCTAGCGGGAACGACTCATGGCGTACCCGCGGGTACGTTGCTGAACTTGTCGCGCACCGAGCGCTCGCGTTCACGCCGGGTCGAGGCGCACTGTTCGCGCGCACTCGCCATCTGAGTATCCGCCGCCATCCGCTCGGCACTCAACGATTGCTGCAGGCTGGCAATCTGCGTACGGATGCCCGAGTCACGGGTTGCGCCGGCCAGGTTGTTGCTCGACGCGGCCATCTGCCGGTTCAACTCGGCGATCTGCCGACCGATCTGCTGGCTGCGCGACTCCAGCGGACCGTAGATGCGCGAGCGCTCGCCCTGCACGCAGTTGCGCTCGGCGATACCAGCGTCGGCCAGTTCGGTGTTCTGGTACACCGCCGCGCGGTTCGATGCCTCCCCCGCCGTTTCCATGGAGGAACGGCTGGAACGCAGCTTCATGGGTTCAGCGCCGGCAGCACAGGGATTCTGGCTGTATACCGTTTCACCGGAAGCGCCCTTGCACTTGTAGACCTGGGCCGATGCCAGCGGGAAACACCCCAGCAGCATCATCGCCATCACTACCTTCCCCTTCATCCTGCACCGCTCCCTGGTTCATTGGACAACCGCCACGATACGGTGGTTTGGTGGTGACTGCACGCTGGCGCCGTTCAGACCGTTTCGCCCTGCAGATCGAGCAAGGCCGTGGTCCAGCGGCGCGCTCCCAGCGTGGCCACCATGCCGCCGCGGTAGACGAACCTGCGTACGTGGCCGTCTTCAATGAAGCAGGTCTCGTTCTGCATCGGTACATAGCCCGCAGAGGCATAGTGCCGATGATCCAGGGCGAACAGCACGGCGAAATCGATACCGTGCCGGCGCAGCTCTGCATGGGCCGCTTCGATCAACCGCGAGGCAATGCCCTGCCGGCGAACGTCGGCACGCACCACCACGCCGCCAATCAAGCCCATGCGTTCCGGCTCGCCGTCCAGCAGTACGTTGCGTTCGTACAGCGCGAGATGTGCGACAACGTGATCACCTCCCATCGCCAGGACTAGAGCGACCGGCCCCGGGATGGCGTAGCCCTCGCCCTGCATGTCCGGGAAAGCCTGGCGGAGCAGATCCACCGCCTGCTGACGGTGTTGCGGCGCTACGCTTTGCCAGCGGCATACCTGAACGTGCATTGCCCTATCTTCGTCGAATGAATGTGTGTCCAGGCCCTTCGTGCCAAGGAAACATGACCGGGCTCGCAGTAACGTTTCACTGTCAGTGCAATGTGATCCAGTACGAGACGATATCCGTGTAGATGCCCTCGCGCTTGACTGCGCGCGGCTCCCTGCCGAGTACGCTGAAACCCAGCGATTCATACAGCCCGCGCGCAGCAGCATTGTCCTCCAGCACCGTGAGGGTGAGCGATTCAATGCCCTCGGCGCGCGCAGATGCAAACGCAGCAAGAAGAAGGTGGCGGGCGATACCCTGGCCACGGTGGCCGGTGCCCACATGGACACTGTGCACTTCCGCCGTATGCCGTCGCGCCGTCCGCATCGGGCGTACGTAGCGCAGGAAGCCCGCAAGCTTGCCGTCGATGAAAGCGCCGAAATAACGCGTCCCGGGATCAGCAAGCTGGGCGCGCATCACGTCTGCTGTCTCATTCTGCGCCTCGGCCAGCGTGGACAGGAACGCAGCGGGCGACTCGCGAAGCGCCTGCAACCGCGCCTGCCAGAGAATGTCGGCGTCGTCAGCACCAAGTTGCCGGATGACCATGCGACACACCCGCGAGGTTGTTGATGCACAGGTGCCCAGCCTAGCGCGGGTTCGCCTGATGCGGCGTGCATGCAAGAATGAAAACCGTCCCTACTTCATTCACCGCCATGACTGAACTGCAGATTCCCCGCGTTGGATGCGGCGCCGTCGTCCGTGATGCCGACGGCCGCATCCTGCTGATCCAGCGCGGACGCGATCCGGAGCGCGGGCATTGGGGCCTGCCCGGCGGCAAAGTCGACTGGATGGAAACGGTGGAGGCTGCCGTGGTCCGCGAAGTCCGCGAGGAGACCGCCTTGGAAGTGCAGCTGCTGCGCCTGCTGTGCGTGGCCGATCATTTCGAGCCGGCGCTTGCGCAGCACTGGGTCGCGCCGATCTACGAGGCGCGGGCACCTGCGGGTGCCGAGGCTTCCATCCAGGAGCCGGGCGTGCAGACCGGGCTGGGCTGGTTTGCCGGGGATGCTCTGCCCCAGCCGCTGACGCAGGCCACGGTGCAGGCGCTGGCCAGGCTGTAGCCGATCAGGCCACGACCAAGGCGGCACGGATGCCGCCCGGCCTTGCGGCTCACTCGATCGGAAGACCGTGCATCTTCAGGAACGAGAGTTTGTCCCAGTAGCCGCGCTGGAACGTGATCAATCCTCCGTCAACCGTGAAGAAGCCGCATCCACGCAGGCCAAGAGGGTCGCGTCATTCCAGCGCAGCGACATTGCCGGCCTCATGGATGACTTCGGGAATGCAGACCATTTCAGCAGTGCTGAATTCACGCTCGAAGGTGGCACGGATCGCATCGCGGCCCTTGATCGGGTCCTGGGTGACCTGGTGATTGATCGCGTCGGGGTGATACAGCTCCGCCAGGCCAGCAGCATCGCCTGCGTTGAAGCGCTCGATCCAGGTTTCCACGATGTGTCTGGGAGTCATCCGCATGAAGTCCGCTAAGGCCCAGACCCGATCATAGCGCTCGTACAGCACATTCCAGACCGCAGAAAAACGAAAAGCCCTGCCCGGAGTCAGGGCTTTTCAATTGGAGGCCTCAAGCGGAATCGAACCGCTGTAAACGGATTTGTAATCCCAATCAAATCCTTACTCATCAATAGCCTGAGCGGAGGCGACACCGGCCCAACCGCCCCAACCGATCGAGTGCTGCCTTGATCCGCTCAACCGCCTTCGCTCTGGCCTCGGCCAGGCGTCGGGCCTGTTGCTGCTGTTCGCGGGTCGGCGGCAGACCGGGCAGTGGCGGGGGCAACTGGATCGGCGTGCTGTCGGTCAGCCGGGCGACGGCCTCACGCAGAGGCAGCTCGGGATACAGCCGGGCCGCGCACCAGCGTTCCGCGTAGCGCTTCGCCTGCCGGACGTTGGCCGCGCGCCCCCTTCACCTGCCCCATCTTCTGGCCTTCCATCCACAGGCGCACCCCAAGGGGAGTGACGCCGGCCGTCTCCTGACCGTTCTACCAGAGCGCCCAGCGCTCACCGGTCTGGACCCAACCAGAGGGAATGGGCGCAGTGCAGAAGCCCTGGTAACCGTAGGAAGGGAAGGACGCATGGCCAGAAGGACACGACCGGCCACCGCGTCAACGATTCGACAAGGCGCGCCCAAGTCCCCGGCCTGTAACTGAGCCAGTCGCCGATGCCGCAAAGCTCCCACCAGCCACTATTGTGAACAAAAAATGAACTTCAGTTGCACCTTGGCCGGGGGTGGTTCCGCCCGTCGCCGTTTACAAATAGAGGTCTGTAAAGCACTTGGCACTCGGAGACACCCCAGATCGAGCACCATCTATGCCCCCCCCTGTACACGCACTACGTTCATCAGCAACAAAGGAGCGCTATGAGTCGACGGATCAAAGCCCTGAGCCTCGCTGTACTAGCCATGCTGGCAGGAGCGGCAGTTTGGTACGGAACAACCGCACCGAGTACGCAGCCAAACAAAGCCGCCTCATCGTCAGAGCCATCCAGCGCTCTGGAGCACGCCACTCGAGGGCCCGCGATCTCCGCCTCGCGGCCGGTCTCTTCAAGATCCACACCAGGGTCTGCGGCCAACAGATTAGTTCGTGTGCGGCAACTGTCCGGACGCGCGTACGCAGTGGAAGACTATGGACCAATCCCACCAGGGACAGTGCACGAAGTCATTTCAAGACTTTCGCCGTTGGCATTAGCTGGTGATGCGACAGCGTCCTACGGAATATTCCAGAAGCTCAATGAGTGTAAGGACATCAATCGACGCGCGTCTCGAGGCGTCGCACTTCACGCTTCCGAGAATGTCGCGACCGCGTGCATTGAACTATCCGCTGAAGATGAACTGAGTTCCAGTAGATGGCTCTCGCTTGCAGCAGAGCAGGGGAACATTGGAGCACGACTCCTTTATGCCGCGGACTCACAATCCGCCCTTGGAGGACCAGCGGAGCTGCTTCGCAATCCAGACCGCACGAAGGAATACAAGCAGACAGCTGTTGGCTATCTGCAAGAAATGGCAAACCAAGGCAGTGCGGACGCACTCCTACAGCTTGGTAATGCCTATCACGCTGGTGTACTTGTCGACGAGGACCGAGTTACAAGCAGAGCTTACTTTGAAGCAGTTCGTCTCGCAGATCCGTCGATAGTGCCAGCTCGACAAGTTAGTACCTTGGACAAATCGCTAAGTGCAGAACAGCTGAACTTGGCACTTCGAAAGGGAAATCAACTCTATGACTCATGCTGCAGATAAGAAGTTCTTCCGCATCCCCCGCCGCAAGGCCATTCTACTTCTGATAGTCGTCGCTGCGATCGCACTCGCAGCAAGCACGTTCGCTTTCGAACGCGGCCCCTACTTCTGCACCGATTGTCACGTCGAATCACCGGTACCCGACGCAAGAACCCTAGAGGTCATTAAAGACTCGCGGGCACCAATCGACTATGTGCCATTCTTTGCGTGGGCGACTGGAACAACGTACCAGATATGCAATCCCACCCACTGCACCGTCTATCACGAGAATTTTGAATCCAATTGGGTGGGCGAAGGCCGGACCCCTCGCGAGGGTGTTATGCCCGAGCCAATCTACGAAGGCGGCGGCGTGGAGACTGGCGGAGGCGGCACCGAGAATGGGGGTGGCGGAGTTGGCGTCGGTGGCACCAACTTTGGCGGTGGATGTGTCGGCAACTGCAGTGGCAGGATAGATGTCGGCCCAGTCCAGCAAATTTGATTTACCGATGCAAAGCCCAGCTCACTCAACGAGCAGGGCTTTTCTCACAAATGCCACGCGCGCCGGTCATCCTGACCAGATTCCAGTAGGCAGCGATGATCCGGGCGTAATAGCACATACGCTTCTCCTGTGAGGAGTATTTAGATGGTGACCTCCATCACTGGAAGGTTGGGAGCCGCTTCAATCAGGCGACCACCTCGAACCCAGACGTTGTAAGGAATGGTTTGCCGCCGCTGGCCGAAAGCCCGCACCTGTACCCCGTCATACGTCGTCAGCTTGCTGGTGCCATCACTGTTGTGCGCGGTGACGGTCGCCAGCAATCGAGGATTGCTGCTGACCAGTTCGCCGAATTGATCCCAAAGGTCAGTTCGCATCGTTGTAGTGCCTTTCGAGGGTTACGGTGTGCTCGATCACAACATCAACGCGCAGCGACTCGCACTGCCCATGCCATCTCCCCGCAGCGCCAACCACTTCCACCAGGTCCAATGGCATGACTGGGCCGACCTCACCTGGCTTAATCGGCTTGGGGAACAGCGGCATAGTGAGGTCGACGGCCGCTTGCTCACTTCGTTCACCAAGGATGTTCCGCCCGCGCTCGGCGCCGACGGCAGCAGCATGATCAGTGGGCTGCTGACCTGCTGTGCGAAAAGCTGACCTGCCTCACCGTCCTTGCGTACTTTGCAGGTGACGCCCTTTCCCGGCAGCTCACCAGTGACCACCACCGCATCGTGCAGCGGTTCGCTACGCATCTGGAGGCTCTCGGCAAGGACGATGTCCTCCTGCACAACGTGATCAGGAGGTGATTCCCGCCAAAGCTACGGGCTGACTGGATAGCTGGCCCGAACCCGCAACACCGGCTGCGCCGGGTCGGACTGCACACCACCGCGACACTTGCCCCGGCCAAGCCGCTGATGGCATCGAGAGGCGTGTTCGCGTCGCAGATTCTCCGCTGCCGCCTCGGTGTTGGCTAGCTCCTCCGGCACCACGCCGCGGTCAAGCAGCACGTCCAGACGACGTACATACTCGTTCCTCGGCTTCATAGGACCTGCTGACAACGGGTGGCAAACAGATGATTTCATGGCCGAATCAGGAGATTCTGCACAAAGGCATCGAACGCCACGCAAAAAAAAGCCCTGACCGGAGTCAGGGCTTTTCAATTGGAGGCCTCAAGCGGAATCGAACCGCTGTAAACGGATTTGCAATCCGGTGCATAGCCACTCTGCCATGAGGCCAACGTACTGCGCGCCAGGAACTGGGCCCTGACAAGACAAAACCCCATGATGGGGCCTGTCGGAACATGGAGCGGGAAACGAGACTCGAACTCGCGACCTCAACCTTGGCAAGGTTGCGCTCTACCAACTGAGCTATTCCCGCGTAAGCCGACATGCTACCGGAAATCCGGAAAACACACCAGCGATTTCACATTTCTGACTGCGCGCAAAGCCTTGTGGCCCAACGTGCCCCGCCTTGCCGTGGCGGGAGAAAAACAAGGCCCCTGCCGGGGCCCTGTAGAATCTGGAGCGGGAAACGAGACTCGAACTCGCGACCTCAACCTTGGCAAGGTTGCGCTCTACCAACTGAGCTATTCCCGCAGATTCCGTTCGACCTGCGTCGAAGGAGCGCTATTGTGTCCAAATTCCTTCACGCCGTCAACAGTCTTCACATCATGCAGTCACGGGCGTCCGCAGTGGGGTACGCTGCCCCGCCCGGCCCCGTTCGCCCATGCTCCTTCGCGGCACGCCTCTGTTGATCGCCCTGCTGCTGCATCTGCTGGTGGCCCTGCTGTACTGGGCGCTGATGCCGATGGGAATGAACTGGTATCGCGACCATTTCGGCTTTGCTTCACATCGTGACATCGGCCTGGGCATCGCCCAGTTCTATCTGTTCTGGATGTTCATTGGCGCCCAGCCGCTGATCGCGGTGCTGCGGCCACTGTTTGCCAAGCTGCTGGTGCTGGCGATTCCCCTGGCGTTCGCGAGTTGGACACTGATGCACAACCATCCGCTGCGCCTGCTGTACTTCACCCTCGGGCCCGGCCTGCTGGCACTGGCCGCGATCGTCACAACCGCGTGGTATGCATCACGCAAGCGCCTGCCTGCCACCACGGACACCGCCGATGCCTAGACGCTACGTCCGCCTGTTCTGGTTGCTGGTTGCGTTGACCTGGCTGGCGCTGATCGCCGCACTGGTCAATGCCGGCTTCACCCCAGACTACTGGCTGCTGCATCACCTGGAAGGCGCCGAGTCGCCCTACCCGACCAGCACTGTCATCGTGTTCGCGTTGCTGGGCACCGTCGAACTGGTGGTAGCCGCCTTGATCGTGCGGCCGTGGCGACTGAAACGACTGTGGCTGCGCCTGCTGATCGCCTTCGCCCTGCTGCTGGCATGGTCGGTGCCGTGGATGCTGTCAGCCATGCACCAGCCGCCGGTACACGGCATGCATCTGCTGTGGTTGTTGATGCTGGACGTGGGACTACTGCTGGCGCTGTGCTTGGTGTCGGCGGTGAGCGCGTGGCGGGCTTTCATAAGCTCACCGCATGGCTTCCGCAGGGAGAAGACGCGCAGAGATGGCCTACGCATTTCAGAATAGTTGCATGGACCCGCAGCGGACCGGCGAAGGACAGTACCTGACCCGAGGCCCACAGAGCCGGCAATACTTTCACTGTCGCTGCTCTGCATATGCCTCTGCCAAACCGGGATAATTCATGCAGCAGTCGAGCCAGCAGGCATCACAGCTCCCCGACGACGCGGATCCGCTTGAGGCAGCGTTACCAGCGATGGCTGGAGACCGGCCGATTACTCCCCTGGAACTTGCCACGCGACTTTCCGCAGCCTGCCCCTTTCAGGTCGTCCGATACGCCGACATCAAGGGTGAGGTACCGCAGGACTCAACATACGCACCAGAGCACTACGTCTGGGGTGATCCCGATGAGTTAGTTCTCTTGGTTGATGGCGACCTCAAGCTCGACACGCTGGACCTGGACGACCCGCTGGCCCCGTGGCGGGAAGAAGATCTTGGTGCGTACATCCGTTTCATCCTGGTTCGCGGCAATGCAGAGATAGCGCGCCATGTTCACAGCCTTGAAACCGACGGCGCATGCGGATTGCTTGTCTCGGGCGACCTGACGACAACCAATGCCATCGCCGGCGGACAGGAAATCCGCGTAGGCGGCAACCTGCTGATACGCGAGCTGTTCTGGGGCGACTACAACCACGGGGAACTGCACGTGGTCGGGAACACCCAGGCAGCGCTTCTCATTCAGACCGACTACTCCATGCAATTCGATGGCTCGGTTCACTGCATTCGCAGGATGGACGACGAAGCCATCATTGACGACGGAATTGAGCAGATCATCGAGCCCGATTGCCTCTCACGCGAATCCGAGGGTCCGGACAGCTTCTGGTCACTGGATGCAGGAGCCATGCTGCAAAGGCTCACTGCCGGGAAGAGCGTCATCCGTGCGGAGGGTCTGTCAGCGCCGGACCCGACGCTATGCACAGTGAACCTGTTTGGCGATGCAACTGTCAGCCCAGAAAGTCTGCTACGCGTCTGTGGAGAAGACATGCTTCCCATGGATACCCGGACCTATGAATTCCACCGCAGCGGCATCTCACTTCTAGCAAGTGCGGACAACACCGACGCCGACGCCCGCGCATACACCGTGCAGATGGAAGATCCATCGAAGAACATCGCTGCACGCCTCGTAATGCGGCGCACTGAAGCGACCGCCAGCACCACAGCCTCTCACATGGGAGGTGCTGGATCTGGTTGGAGCCTATTGAAATACGTCTGCAGCGATGCTGGACAAGTTCAGCCCGAATGGGACGAGGTGGAGTCACACGACATCCAGCCCCCCTTCATCGCACTTATCCTCGACGGGTGGCGATTTCTTAAGGAAGGCGCATCGAACCGCCAAAGGACCACGGAGACAATTTCAGCGGCCGAGATACGCGATCTCCTGGCGCTTCCGATCTGCCAGCCATACGACGACTACGGCGATGGTGAACGTTGCGGATTCTGGGTGGGTCACTGTCATGCTGCATTTCGCCAAGAGAAACGCGGGCCTGGCCGCGAGGAGCCCATGCTCCGCCTTTCACGGGAACTTCAACAGGTCGACGGTAGCAGCGTCATCGAAAGCTACTACTACTGCATTGAGACATGCATGGATGGAGGGGAGCGCGTTCACATTCGTTACAAGGCAGACCTGCGCACTGAAGACTCGCCGGTTCAGATAGATCCCGTCGGAGGGGAGGCGCTGGCCGACGCACTACACCTGTTCAAGCGTGGCGCAAGGGAAATGCGCGGCACAAATTCGGGCTTACTGAAAGGAAGAACACCCTACCTCGCGAAAGACCATGCGTTCGCGATGAACTTCTGGAAGCAGCAGGGATACCTGCCCGAGTAGATGCCAAACCTCTTTCAGAAACCGACGGCAATCCAGGTCTTCTGGCTATCCGCATCCGTTGTATGGCTGCTACTGGCGTTCGCACTCATCCATGCCGGCTTCAAGCCAGACTACTGGCAACTGCGTCACACCGAGTCTGGAACACTGCCTTACCCCACAAGTTCAGTCGTCACCTTAACGCTGATCATTCTGGTGGAGATTGTTGCCCTGGGCCTGATCGTGCAGCCATGGCGATTTCACCGTCTGTGGCTGCGAATGCTTGTCTGCGCCTTCCCCTGGCTGGGCTGGACAACACTCTGGGGCGTGACCGCCATGCATCAGTCTCCCGTGCGCGATGTGCACCTGTTCTGGTTGCTTGCAACCAGCGGCATCCTTCTTCTGGCGCTGCTGGTCGTGGTCCCGGCCTCCGTCTGCCCGCGCCTACGCCGCTGGCTCAACGGCTGACCGGACCTACTTCCGGAACTCCACCCGCACATGCTGGCCGAAGCGCGCCTTGGCCTCGCCATCGAACTCCAGTACACACTCCACTACCTTGGCCACGCCACGCCCTGCATCTTCAGGCAGGCGTGCCTGCGCGAACACAGGGCTGATGCGCACCACGCGTGCGGACGGCAGCGTGCCGGTGTTCTCGGCACCATCGCTGTCCGGCACCACGGTAGCCTTCATGCCCACCTGCACGGCATCGGCATAGGCGGCGCTGAGTTCGGCACGTACCTGCAGCGGGCGCGCGGGCAGCAGGGAGATCGCCGGCTTGCCCGCCTGCACGAAAGCTCCGAGGCCAGGCACCTGGCCGACCACGGTGCCGGCTTCCGGCGCGCTCAGCGACATCTGCTGCAGTTTCAGCCTGGCGTGTTCCAGCTTGTGCTGGGCCAGGTCGACCTGCGCACCGGCCACGTCAACATCGGCGCGCACACCCGCCAGCTGCTGCTTGGCCGCATCGGCCTGCTGGTTGGACGACACGCCTTCGCTGGCCCCCGTGGAAAGGCGAGTAGCGTTGCGCTCCAGTTCGCGCAGCTGCGCCTGACTGCCCTTCAGGCGGTCATTGGCCAGGGCGAGATCGGCGCTGGCCATCGCCACCTCCTGCTGCAGCAAGGCACCATCCAGCGACAGCAGCAGCTGCCCCTTCTTCACCGTGGCGCCTTCCTTCACCGGTGCGGCGGTGATCGAGCCATCCACCGGCGGTGCCAGCGCGATCAGGCCACCCTCGACGTCGATGATGCCGCGCGCCACCGCGACCTTGCCGACGGCGGTTGCACCGGCCTTGCCCGAAGGCGACTGTGCAGGCGCAGGCGCGTCCCTGGAACAGGCGCCGAGCAGCAGTGCCGCGGACAGGGCCAGGCTGAGGGGAAGCAGGTGCGACGTCTTGGTCATGGGGCGGACTCTACAGTTTCGTTCTGGCGGCGGTCATCACGGACCATGCCGTCTTCCATGGCGATCACCCGATCGGCATGCCGGATCAGGCGCGGATCGTGGCTCACGCACAGCACGGTGGCGCCATGCGCACGTGCGTAGCGATGCAGGATGTCGATCACGCGCTGGCCGTTCTCGGCGTCCAGCGCGCTGGTGGGTTCGTCTGCGAAGATCAGCGTCGGCGACTTGGCGAAGGCGCGGGCAACGGCCACACGCTGCTTCTCGCCGCCGGACAGCTGCGCCGGGCGCATGTGACTGCGGTGGCTGAGGCCCACTTCTTCCAGCGCCTTGCGCGCCAGCGGTTCGCTTTCGCGATTGCGCATGCCGCGGTAGCCCAGCGGCAGCTGCACCTGCTCCAGCGCAGTCAGTGCCGGGAACAGATTGAAGCCCTGGAACACGAAACCGACATGGTGCAGGCGGAAGCGCTCCACCTCGCTTCGGGTCATGTGCCCCACATCCTGGCCAAGTGCGTGCACGCGGCCACCATCGGGCGCGGACAGGCCGGACAGCAGCGACAACAGCGTGCTCTTGCCGCAACCCGACGGGCCCGATACCAGGGTCAGCTCGCCAGGATAGATGTCCAGCGACAGGCCGCGCAGCACCGGCACCTGCACATCGCCGGACATGAAGCCCTTTTCAAGTGCATCGGCCCGCAGGGTCGGGGCGACGGCGCGTGTGGAAGTCATCGGCCGGTCCTCAACGCAGCAGCAACGATGGATCGGAGCGGACGACACTGCGCACCGCCATGATGCTCGACAGCATGGCCATCACCGCAACCAGGGCAACACAGCCAAGGATCACCATTGGCGTCAGCTGCACCGGCACGCGCTGGGTCTGCGCGATCAGCAGCACCACGGTACTGAAGGCCGCCGCCAGCAACATGCCCACACCGCCGATCAGCAACGCCTGCTCGAACACCACCCGCGCCAGCGCATAGCGACCGGCGCCGAGTGCATTGAGCGTGGCGTACTCGCGAACCGAGCCAGCCACCACCGACGCGAACGACTGGTTGGTGATCACCGCGCCGACGAAGCAGACGATGACGGCCATGAACAACACCGCGATGCCGGCACCGGTGTCGAACAGCCAGTACTGCTGCGAGCGGCTGGCGAACTCCGGCGCGGTCCAGAACTCGACCGGCGTGGCCCGGCCCATCGACGCGGACAAGCGGTCACGCACACGATCGGCCAGGTCCGGCGAGCGCAGGCCCGCCACGAAGTAGGTACTGCCCTCATGTGGGTCGGTACCGGCGATGGCACGCGCAGTATCCAGCGAGGCCAGCACGTTGACGCCACCAAGGCCACGCAGGCCCGGTTGCGCGGCAACCACGCGCACGGCCTTGCCGTTGATCCAGGCACGGTTGTTCTGCAGGTCCACGCCCAGCGTATCCAGGTCGGCGCTGTCCACGATCACGGCGCCCGGTTCGCGCAGCTGTGCACGCAGGTCGGCGGGCAGGATGCGCGCGAACATCATTGCGTCGTCGCGGGTGGAGATGCCGGACAGATACACCGACACGTTGCCCGTACCCTGGGCACTGGAACGCCATTCGCCATCAACCCACTCGTAGGGTTCGACGCGGGTGACATCCGGGTCCATGCGCAGGTGGCTTTCGACATCCGCGCTGATTGCATGGCCGTAGTTGACACTCTGGGTGCCGGGGAAACCGGCCCAGATATCAGCCGAGGATGCCTTCACATAGATCGCGGCGGTACCGAAGATGCCCAGCACCAGCGCCGCCTGCACGATCAGCAGCACGCCGGCGAAGCACATCGCCAGCACCACCGGCAGGAACCGGCGCCACTCGTAGGCCAGGGTCTTGCGGGCCAGCGCGATCATTGCGCCTCGCCCTCAGCCTCGACCGGCAGCGGTGCGCCGCCAAGCGCGCGGTACAGCGATGCAAAGGCGAGCACGCGTGCGCCCTGCGCACCGATCAGGTCGACCTGCGAGGCCAGCGCGGCACGCTGCGTGTCCAGCCCGTCGAATTCGCTGGACAGGCCCAGCTGCACCTGCCGCGCCTGGCGCTTGACCTGCTGGTTGGCGGCATCATTGGCCGCACGCAGCGACTGGATGCTGCTGTCCTGGCGCGCCAGGCTGCCCAGCGCGCCTTCCACTTCGCTCACGCCTTCCAGCACGGCCTTGCGGTAGCCGAGCAAGGCGGCGTCCAGTTGCTTTTCGTCGGCATGGAACCGCGCGCGGCGCTGGCCCCAGTCCCACAGCGGAATATCGACGTACGGGCCGATCGACGGACTGGAGTCGGAATTGGAGCGCGCGTTCTGGGTAAGGTTGTAGGCGTACAGAATGGAGCCGCCGAGGCTGATCCGCGGGTACATCGCGGCGCGCGCCGAGCCCTTGCTGGCGGCGGCCTGCATCACTTCCGACTCGGCCAGCAGGATCTGCGGCCGATGGCGCAGCAGATCGGCGGGGACCTGCTGCAGCGAGAACGTGCCCAGCGTCGGCGGCGTGCGATAGGCGCGCCAGGCCGGATCCGGGCCATCTCGGCCCAGCAACACTGCCAGCGCGCGGGCCGCGTTGTCAGCGTTTTCCCGGGCCTGTGCCGTGGCCGCGCGGGTGGCGACCTGGCGTGCACGCAGGCGATCCAGTTCGCCCGGCTCGTCCAGACGCAGGCGCTGGCGGACCAGCGCCAGCTGTTCGCCGCGATCATCCACGGCCTGCTGTCGGGCCAGCAGATCCTGCTGGGCCTGCGCCACCGTCAGGTCCAGATAGCTGCGCACCACGTCGGCAATCACCGCTACCTGCGCGGCATTGCGCAGCGCCTCGGCATTGCCGGCCGAGGCCTGCGCGCTCAGCTGCGCACTCTCGGCGGCGCCGAACAGGCCCAGGTCCCAGATCGCTTCAATGCCGGCATGGAAGTAGGTATCGACAGCGGCGGCGTCCTGCACCTGCTTGGCGCTGGCGGAGATTTCCGGCAGGAAACGCGAGTCGGACGTGCCAGCGACGATCCGAACGGCCTGCAGGCGCAAGGTGGCCTGCTGCAGGTCGAGATTGCCGGCGACCGCCTGATCGACCAGGCCATCCAGCGCCGGGTCGGCCAGCACCTTCCACCACTGCCTGGCGTCCACCGCCACGCCCTGGCCCTGCGGTACCTGGGTCCAGGCGCTGGGTGTGCGATCAGGCAGGTCCGGGACGGGCACCGACATGCAGCCGGCCAGGGCCAGGGTTGCCAACAACGCACCGGGGCGCAGCACTGCCTGCAGGGAGAGTCCGCGCCCGGTCCTGGGCACTGCCACTGAAGTGATACGCCTGACCACCAGCCCGCCAACGTGTAGAAGGAGCATGAAGGCTACCGTGCGATTGTGGAGCGAACATGGAGAATTGGTCCGAAAAAGGTCACAACACGCATGCGGTTCAGGCAACGATGGCGTTGGCCTTTCGCCAGCCTTTCACTGCATGCGACGCACGGAACGCTGGTGCGACATCCGGGCCATTGCGTCTTGTTGCCAACTTCCCCGAGCCCCGCCCCTGCGGTCATCCCCACGACCGATACGCCCCGCCATTCCGATTGCGACACTAACGCTGGAATCGTCCCGCCAGGCCGCCGATATCACGCCCGCCATGACGACGCCATGGCGCGACTGTAGCGCCCCGTGCCGCCAACGTCATGACAAACGAAAAACGCCCCCTTGCGGGAGCGTTCTTCTTGAATCTGGAGCGGGAAACGAGACTCGAACTCGCGACCTCAACCTTGGCAAGGTTGCGCTCTACCAACTGAGCTATTCCCGCAGATTTCGTTCGACCTGCGTCGAAGGAGCGCTATTGTGTCGATATTGCTGCACGGCGTCAACAGGAATTTTCGCCTGCATTTCGGGGAGGCGTTCAGGCCCCCAGGACCGATACCTCAGGTTCGCAGGCCACGGCGGTGGAAGTAGACCTGCTCGGCGATGCGCCGCGTGGCCGCCGTGTGCAGCAGTGCATTGAGCGGCCAGTCGGCCTGCAGATGGTCCATCGCCCAGCGCAGCAGGCGCTTGCCATGGAATGCCGGCGCCACCCGCCGCGCCACCCGTTCCGCTTCCGGCCCTTGCCCACGCAGATGGCGGGCAATCGCCTCGCCGACCGCCCAGCCGTGCCGCCACGAGGAGTGGATGCCCCCGGCGGACAGCGGCGAGACGATGCCTGCCGCGTCGCCGGTCAGGATCACGCGTTGGCCGGTGAACGGCCCATCCGGCCGGCCGCACGGGACCAAGCCGGCGCGGGTGGCCGAGGGACGCGCCGAAGGCGGAATGCCGACCACATCGCGCACGTGGTCGAGGAAGCCATCGATATCCGGCGGCCGCACCTGTTGCGGGTCATGACGCAGCGCCAATCCCACCTGCAGCCCGGTCGGATTCTGTGCGACCCAGCCGATGTAGCCCGGCGCGTAGCGCTTGCTGACAAAGCAATGCAGCGCATTGCCTTGCGCCACCTGCAGGCCGGCGAACTCGCGCTCGACGCCGTAGAGGGTGTCGCGCACCTGGCCAAGGCCGGTGCGCTGGGCCACGCGTGAGCGTGCGCCATCAGCACCAACCAGATAGGCGCATCGCCCTGCCCCATCCACCTGCCAGCCATCACCACTGCGATGGGCATCGGTGAAAGACCGTTGCAGGCGCAGGTCGACACCATTCGCGCGCAGCTCGCTGGCCAGCCAGCGCATCAGGTTCGGTGTATCGGTGGTGAGGAAGTAATAGCCCGGCGCGGCCAGCAACACGTTGCGCAGGTTCGGCGCATACAGGCGCACGTTTGCGACCCGCTGCACCAGATGCTCGGGCATGCGCCCCAGCCAGGTCTGCTCCATCGCTTCCTTCACCACGATGCCGGTGGTGTGCAGGCGCTCGCCGGGGTCGGCCTTGCGTTCAAGCACGCAGACGCGCAGACCGTACTGGGCGGCAGCCAGTGCGCAGGCGGCACCGGCGAAGCTGGCGCCGACGATGACGACGTCGTGGTCGTAGGCGGAGAGAGTGTGAGGCATTGCGGCATCGCCGTGGAGCGTCGGAGATGCAGCTTCGAACTGCCGCGTGGTGAGGCGAAGGAGTGGCGGTGAAGTGAGGATGAAGCGTGGAACACGCAAACGAAAAACGCTCCCTTGCGGGAGCGTTTCTCTTGAATCTGGAGCGGGAAACGAGACTCGAACTCGCGACCTCAACCTTGGCAAGGTTGCGCTCTACCAACTGAGCTATTCCCGCTTGGGAGGCGAAATTTTACCTATTCCAAGGATGGCGTCAAGCGCTTTTTTCAGGGTCTGTGAGGCGCCTTGCACCGCCTATCCACGCATGGCGTGGATCTACTACAGCGTCTCCGCAAACTGATGGATCCGCCCCCTCCGTGGATGCGGCATTTCCAATAGATCCACGCCATGCGTGGATGGCAGCAACCGTGGGGTCAGAGCCCTTTCCTGCGGAAAGGGATCCGACCCCGGGCTCAGTTGCCCAGCTTCTTCTGCCGCGCACGCTCGCGCGCAGCGCGCTCGTCATCGCGCAGGCTCGGCCAGGCGGCGTGCAGGTACTGCAGTCCCGACCACAGGGTCAGCACCGCGGCAATCGCCAGGGTCCAGTCGCCGATATGGAACACCGGCCAGCCCATCCAGATGTCTTCCACCGGCACGTTCGGGGCCACCGAGTACAGCAGGCACAGCAGCGCGACCATCTGCGCGGTGGTCTTGACCTTGCCGATCATCGCCACGCGCACCTTCGCACGCTGGCCCAGCTCGGCCATCCATTCGCGCAGCGCCGATACCGCGATCTCACGGCCGACGATGACCGCCGCCCAGAACGCCATCCACGGCGTCGGATGGCCCTGCACGATCAGGAACAGTGCCACTGCCACCATCAGCTTGTCCGCGACCGGGTCGAGGAAGGCGCCGAAGGCCGACTCCAGCTGGTAACGGCGAGCAATCCAGCCGTCGAGCCAGTCGGTGATCGCGGCCAGGCCGAAGATCGCCGCCGAAGCGAAGTTGGTCCAGGTGTAGGGCAGGTAGAACACCAGCACCAGCACCGGGATCATCACGATCCGCAACAACGTCAGCCAGGTGGGCAGGGTCAACTTCATGCTTGCGTGCTTCTCTCTCTACTCGGCCGCATCAGGCGTGGCCAACCCGTGCAGGTTAGCGTAGATACGTGCCGCGAGGGCGTCATTGATGCCTTCCACCTTGGCGATTTCCGCTTCGCCAGCGGCTTTCAGGCCCACCAGGCCGCCGAAATGCTTGAGCAGGCTGGCGCGGCGGCGCGGCCCGATACCGGGAATGTCCTCCAGCTTGCTGGTCATCCGCGCCTTCTGCCGGCGGCCGCGGTGGCCGGTGATGGCGAAGCGGTGCGCCTCGTCGCGCACCTGCTGGATGAACTGCAGCGCCGGGTTGGCGGCGCCGGGGCGCAGCTCGCGGCCGTCGGGCATCACCAGCGCTTCATGCCCAGCGCGCCGCTCCACGCCCTTGGCCACGCCCACCAGCAGCACACCTTCCACGCCCAGGTCGGCCAGTGCGGCCTGCGCCTGCGCCAGCTGCCCGGCGCCGCCGTCGATCAGCAGCACGTCCGGCAGCACGCCCTGCTCTTCCACCGCACGGCGGAAACGGCGGTCGATGGCCTGGCGCATGGCGGCGTAGTCATCGCCTGGCTCGATGCCGCTGATGTTGAAGCGGCGATACTGCGCGCGCACCGGACCGGCAGCGTCGAACACCACGCACGAGGCCACGGTAGCCTCGCCCAGGGTGTGGCTGATATCGAAACACTCGACCCGCTTGACCGGCTCGGCCAGGCCCAGCATCTCGCGCAGTGCGTCGCTGCGCGCATGCTGCGCGTTGCGGCTGTTGAGTTCGGTGGCCAGGGTCAGCTGCGCGTTGCGGCTGGCCAGTTCCACGTAGCCGGCGCGCTCGCCGCGCACGTTCCACTTCAGCTGCACCTTGCGCTCGGCCGAGGCCGACAGCGCGGCGACCAGCAGGTCGGCATCGGGGATCTCGCGGTCCAGCAGGATCTCGCGCGGTGGCTCGAATTCGATGTAGTACTGCGAGACAAACGCGGCCAGCACTTCCTCCGGGCTTTCTTCACCATTGGTGCGCGGGAAGAACGGGCGGGTGCCGAGGTTGCGGCCATCACGGAAGGCCAGCAGCAGCACGCAGGCCTGCGAGCCCTGCATGGCCACCGCCAGCACGTCCAGGTCGGCAGCACGGCCATCCACGTACTGGCGGGTCTGCATGCTGCGCAGCGAGGAAATCAGGTCACGCAGGCGCGCGGCCTGCTCGAATTCCAGTGCCTCGCTGGCGGCCTGCATCTGCTCGCCCAGCTCGCGGGTCAGTTCGTCGCTCTTGCCTTCCAGGAACAATGCAGCGCGACGCACCGATTCGGCGTACTCGGCAGGCGCCACCAGCTCCACGCAGGGCGCGCTGCAGCGGCCGATCTGGTACTGCAGGCACGGCCGCGAGCGGTTGCGGAACACGCTGTCCTCGCAGCTGCGCAGCTTGAACAGCTTGTGCATCAGGTTCAGCGTTTCGCGCACCGCAGTGACGCCGGGATACGGCCCGAAGTAGCGGCCGGGAATGGCGCGCGGGCCGCGATGCAGCGCGATGCGCGGCCAGTCCTCGCGGGTCAGCAGCACATGCGGGTAGGTCTTGTCGTCGCGCAGCGAGACGTTGTAACGCGGCGACAGCGACTTGATCAGCTGGTTTTCCAGCAGCAGCGCCTCGGCTTCCGAGCGCGTCACCGTCACGTCCATGCGCACGATCTGCGAGATCATCGACATGATCCGCGCATTCTTCGGGCTGCCGTTGAAATAGCTGCCGACTCGGTTACGCAGCGCACGCGCCTTGCCGACATACAGCAGGGTGTCGTCGGCCGCGTACATGCGGTACACACCGGGGGCGGTACTGAGCTGGGCCGCGAAGGCCTTGCCGTCGAAGGCCGGGGCGGGAACGTCGGTCATTCGCTGATCGGCACTTCGCTGAGCACGCCGCTTTCGGGGTCGAATCGCAGTATGGCGTGGGCGTCGGTCTCGGCGATCCACACCGCACCGGCACCCACGGCCAACCCGGCCGGGCCGTGCAGGCGGCGCGGCAGCGGCTGGGTGGTCAGTTCGCCACCGCCCAGACGCAGCGTGCGCAGGCGGCCATTGCCGGTATCGGCAATCCATAGCAGCGGCGCATCCGGACTCAGCGCGATCGCCTGTGGGAACTGCAGGCTGGCCTGCGCGCGCGGGCCATCTTCGTCACCGAAACGCCAGGGGCCCTGCCCGACCAGCGTCTGCACCAGATCCCCGCGCAGCTGCAGTGCACGGATCGAGGAGCCCAGCGCATCGGCCACGTACAGCACCTGCTGCACCACGGCCAGTGCAGTCGGTTGAGCAAACGCGGCCAGATGGCCGCTGCCGTCACGCTCGTCGATGGCACCGCTGCCGGCACGCCATTGCAGGCTGCGCTGACCCAGGTGGTAGCTCCAGATACGGTTGTCGCCGGCCATGGCGATGTGCAGCTGGTTATCGGCGATGGCGAGGCCGACCGGGTGGTCCAGCGAGACCTGCCGCGCCTGTGCTACCGGGCCCTCCACCGGCGCACCGGGGCGGCCATTGCCGCACAGCGTGTCGACGATGCCGGTCAGCAGGTTGATGCGGCGCACGGCATGGTTGCCGGTGTCGGCCACGTACAGTGCGTCGCGCTCAAGCACCAGCGCCTGCGGGCGATGGAACGCCGCTTCGGCGAGGTTGCCGTCCATGAAATCGGCCGTCCCCAGCCCGAACTGACGCAGGATGCGGCCGCCGTGGCTGCATTCGAGGATGCGGTGATGCCCACTGTCGGCGATGTACAGGCGTTCGGTGCTGACCGCCAGGCCCAGCGGAAAACGCAGGGCCTGCCGCGGCTCCGGATGCAGCTCGGTACCGCCGCGCGGCGGTGCCGACGGCGCGCCGTGGCACAGCGCATTCAACGCACGCTCAAGATCTCCCGGAGCCCCCAGCCCGACCAGCCGTTGCTGCTCGCGACCCTGCGCGTCCAGCAGCACCACGGTCGGCCACGATGTGATGCCGAAGCGACGCCAGCCATCCCAGTCGGCA
Source organism: Stenotrophomonas sp. YJH_SMC_64 (assembly GCF_059371375.1). NCBI lineage: Bacteria > Pseudomonadati > Pseudomonadota > Gammaproteobacteria > Lysobacterales > Lysobacteraceae > Stenotrophomonas > Stenotrophomonas sp. YJH_SMC_64. The sequence continues at coordinate 67,629 of NZ_JCAFUN010000002.1, forward strand.
TCGAGCAGGACCGGCATTGACAGCCCCTGGCGGCGCAGCAGTTTGAGTGCGGCGCCGGCGTCACGCTCGAAATCGAAGCGGGGTACCTGCAGGACCAGCGGCTGCAGCATGCCAGGGTGACGCGACAGCCATTGACTGAATTCGGCCAGGCGCTGCGCGCTCCAGGCAGAAGCGGCGTTGACGAACAACAGCGCCACCGGCCGACCGCGCAGTTCGGTCAGGGTACAGGGGGCGGCATTGAGCCAGGTGGCGAACTCGGGCAGGTCCGGGACGGGCTGGACGTTCATGGCCCGATTATGCCGGAGTCGGCGTCATGCAACAGTCGTGCCACTGCACGTTTTGCAGCATTGTCGACCAGCGTCCAGACCTGTTCGAAGTGATCGCTGCCGCCGGTGTAGGGATCCGGGATGGCCGCCTGCCCCTCCCCGCCCGACCAGGGCAGGTACAGCGCCAGCCGCTCACGCTGGGCGGGTGCCACCAAGCGTCCCGCGTCCCGCAGGTTCGCCTCGTCGGCGCACAGGATCCAGTCGAAGCGGTCGAAATCAGCGGCGTGCAGCTGGCGCGCACGCAGGCCGCCGATGTCCACGCCGTGCCCGGCCGCGCAGGCGATCGCACGCCGGTCCGGCGGCTCGCCCACATGCCAGTCACCGGTGCCGGCCGAATCCACCTGCACGCGCCCCGCCAGTGGCGAAGCGTCCAGGCGTGCGCGGAGCGCGCCTTCGGCCATCGGCGAACGGCAGATGTTGCCGAGGCAGACGACCAGCAGCTTCATCGGGCAGCCAACGTCTGCAGCAGTGCTTCGGCGCGCTCCAGGTCCTCGGGCGTGTCGATGCCCGCCGGGAATGGTTCAGGCGAGATCGCCACGCTGATCGGGTAGCCGGACTCGAGCACGCGCAGCTGCTCCAGCGATTCGACCTGCTCCAGCCGACCCGGGGGCATCGCCGCGAACTGCTGCAGGAAACCGGCGCGGTAGCCGTAGATGCCGATGTGGCGCAGCCAGGCATGCCCTTCCGGCAGCACGTCGCGGCTGCGCGCGAAGCCATCGCGGTGCCAGGCAATCGGCGCGCGGCTGAAGTACATCGCCTCGTTGCGCACGTTGCGCACCAGCTTGACCACGTTCGGATCGAACAGGGTTTCTGCATCCTCCACGGTGGTCGCCAGGGTCGACATCGGCGCATTGCCTTCAACCAGCGCCTGGGCCACCGCACGGATTCCCGCAGCCGGCGCGAACGGTTCATCCCCCTGCAGGTTGACCACTACGGTGTCGTCGGCCCAGCCGGCGATGCGCGCGCACTCGGCCAGGCGGTCGGTACCGGAGGCATGCGAGGTGGCGGTCATGGCCACCTTCACCTCGGCCAGCCCGGACAGCGCGTCGGCGATGCGTTGATCGTCGGTAGCAACCCAGACCTCGCCAGCGCCGGCCTGCAGCGCGCGGCGCGCCACGTGCAGCACCAGCGGCTCACCACCCAGCAGGCGCAGCGGCTTGCCCGGCAGCCGCGAGGCGGCATAGCGGGCCGGAATGGCGACGACGAATTCGGTCATGGGGCAATACTCGGCAGGCTCGTTACAATGGGGATGCGGCCGGCGGCACGTGAATGCAAGCGCCGCCGCGCCGCTCAGTTCGGTCGCAGCTTGTCCAGGCGGTCGGTCAGCGCCACCCAGAACGCGGCAGGCAGCTCGGCACGCAACGGCACCGCGTAATGCCAATCGTTGCCGAACGCGCGGCATTTCACCGCATCCTTCTCGGTCATCAGCACCGGCAGCTGGCTGCCGAAGGACAGGTCCTGCGGCTGGTAGGCCTGGTGGTCGGCAAAGGCGTGCGGCACCACGCCGATGCCACGCGCGCGCAGCATGTCGAAGAAGCGCTGCGGATGGGCGATGCCGGCAACCGCATGAACACGCTGGCCCTTGAAGTACGACAACGGGCGCGCGCGGCCACCGGCCAGCGGCTGCGCACTGTCGATGTGCAGGGCCATCGGCCACTGGCCGAAACCGCAGGCCTGTGCCGCGCTTTCCTCATCGGCCTGGCCCAGGTTGACCACGCGGAAATCGCATTCGCCGGCACGGCTGACCGGCTCGCGCAGCGGGCCGGCGGGAATCATCCGGCCGTTGCCGTAGCGCCGCTGGGCATCGACCACTTCGATCTCGATGTCGCGCGCCAGCCGGTAGTGCTGCAGGCCGTCATCGCAGACGATCACGTCGCAGCCGGCCTGGATCAGTGCCTTGCCTGCGGCCACGCGGTCAGCGTCCACGCGCACCGGTACGCCGGTCTTCCAGGCGATCAGCACCGGTTCGTCACCGCCCTTGGCGGTCGGCGTGTCGGCCTGCACCCACAGCGGCTTGTCAGCGTCTTCACGGCCATAGCCACGGCTGGCGACGCCCGGCTTCCAGCCGGCCGCACGCAGGCGCTCGACCAGGGCGATGGTCAGCGGCGTCTTGCCGGTGCCGCCGGCGGTGATGTTGCCAACCACGATGACCGGCACCGGCAGCGCGTAGCGCTTGCGCCATCCACGCCGGTAGGCACGGCGGCGCAGCGCGGTGACGCCGGCATACAGCGGCGCCAGCAGGCGCATCGCCCACGGAACCGGGCTGCCGTCGTACCAGTACGGCGGGGTCTGGGTACCCTTGCCAGCCATCAGTCCTGCCTTTCGCGGAACTGCATGCTGTGCAGATGCTGGTACAGGCCACCCATGGCAAGCAGCTCCTTGTGGGTACCCCGTTCAACGATGCGGCCGTGGTCCATCACCAGCACCTGATCGGCATGCTCGATGGTCGACAGGCGGTGCGCGATGACCAGCGTGGTGCGTTCGGGCATCAGGCGCTGCAGCGCATCCTGCACCAGTCGCTCGGATTCGTTGTCCAGCGCGGCAGTGGCTTCGTCGAGGATCAGGATCGGGGCGTCACGCAGGATCGCGCGGGCGATCGCCAGGCGCTGGCGCTGGCCGCCGGACAGCAGCGCGCCGTTCTCGCCGACCGGGGTCTGCAGCTGCTGCGGCATGCGCGCGATGAACTCCCACGCATTGGCCGCTTCGGCCGCCGCACGGATCTGTTCCTCGCTCGCTTCCATGCCATAGGCGATGTTGGCCGCGATGGTGTCATCGAACAGCATGACCTTCTGCCCGACCATCGCCACCTGCCGACGCAGGTCGGCCAACGGATAGTCATCCAGCGCGACGCCATCGAGGGTGATCACACCACCGCTGGGCTCATAGAAGCGCGGCACCAGCCGGATCAGGCTGGTCTTGCCACTGCCGGAACGACCCACGATGGCGGTGACCGTGCCGGGCTTGGCAACGAAACTGATGTCGTCCAGGGCAATGCCGCTGTCCTCGCGGTAGCGCAGCATGACGTGGTCGAAGGCCAGTTCGCCGCGTACGCGCTGCACGCTGTTGCGGCCCTCGTCACGCTCGACCTGCATGTCGAGGATGCCGAACAGGCGCTCTGCGGCGGCCACGCCGCGCGAGATCGAGGTCTGCACGCTGGTCAGGCGGCGCAGCGAAGGAATGATGGCCATCATCGAGGTCATCAGGCCCATGAACTGGCCGGCGTTGAGGCGACCGGCCAGCGCTTCACGCGTCGACACCCAGACAATCACCGCCAGCGCCAGCGCGGCCAGGAACTGCACCACGCTGGAGGCGGCAGCACGGGTGACTTCCACCTTCATGTTCAGCGACAGCATGCGGTTGGCCAGGCGCGAGTAGCGCGAGATCTCATGCTGCTGGGTGCCGTGCACCTTCACTTCCTGCTGCGCCGCCAGCGACTGTTCGGCGGTCTGCGCCATCGAACCCATACCATCCTGGATGCCACGGCTGATGCGGCGGTAGCGCTTGCCCACGTAGGACACGATCACGCCGATCAGCGGTACCACCACCAGCATCGCCACGGTGACCTTCACGCTCATCTGCAGCATTACCGCCAGCATGGCGATGATGGTCAGGGTGTCGGCCACCACGGTCTTGAGTGCGTCGGCACTGGCCTGGGTGACCTGTTCGGTATCGAAGTTCAGGCGGCTGACCATCACCGGCGTCGCTTCGGTATCAAAATGCGAGGACGGCAGGTGCAGGTACTTGGCCAGCACCTGTTCGCGCAGGTCGCGCACCACGCTGCGACCAGTCTTGGCCAGCGCGTAGTCGCTCACCCAGGTGGCGACGCTGCGCATCAGGAACAGGCCCAGGATGGTCAGCGGCAGGATCACCGCCATGCGCGGTTCCGGGTTGACGAAACCGCGGTTGACCAGCGGCTCCATCAACTTGGTGAAGTGGTAGCCCGCCAGGGCTTCGACCACCATGGCGATGACCGCGGCCACCATGAACACCCAATAGGCGCGGGTGTACCCCAGCAGACGTTTGTAGATCGGCCACACCGGCGCGTGATTGGAACTCATGGACGCACCTCGGGTGCTGTTGCAATGGCAATACGGCGGAAGCCGAGCTGACCCAGCGCGTCCTGCGCGGTCACCACGGCCTGGTAGGGAGTGCGTGCGTCGGCACGCAGCAGCACGGTCTGCTCGCGATCGCTGCCGGCCACGGCGGCGATGGTCTGCTTGACCGACTCTACGTCGCTGCGCAGCACTTCCTGGTCGTTGATGAAGTAACGGCCTTCGGCGTTGATCAGCACGCTGAGCGAGCGCGGCGGCTCGTTGGTCTGCTGCTGGCTGGCGGTCGGCAACTGCACCTGCAGCGTCGAACGCGCGTCGAAGGTGGTGGTGACCACGAAGAAGATGATCAGCACCAGGATGACGTCGATCAGCGGCACCAGGTCGATATGCGGCTCATCCTGGGATCGGTCGTTGCCGATACGCATCGATCAGGCCTTCGCCGTGGCGGCGCCGGACTGGCGCGCGGCCGGGGCCGGGTTCATCACCCCGGGGCGGCCGTCGAGTGTATCCAGCAGGGCGCTGGCTTCCTGCTCCATCTCCACCACGTAGCCGTGGATGCGGCCCTTGAAGTAGCGATGGAACATCAGCGCCGGAATCGCCACGATCATGCCGGTGGCGGTGCACACCAGCGCCTTGCCGATGCCGCCGGCCAGCTGGTTCACGTCGCCCACGCCGTGGTCGAGGATGCCCAGGAACATCTGGATCATGCCGATCACCGTGCCGAGCAGGCCCAGCAGCGGGCCGGCCGAGGCAATGGTGCCCAGTGCGTTCAGGAATCGCTCCATGCGGTGTACCAGGTGGCGGCCGGTGTCTTCGATGCGCTCGCGGATCTGGTCGCGCGGGCGGTTGCGGGCTTCCAGAGCGGCAGCCAGCAGCGCGCCCAGCGGCGAGTTCGCCCGCAGGGTCTGCAGGTGGGCCGGGTCGAGCTTGCCGCGAGCGGCCCAGTTGCGCACTTCCTGGCCGAGGCCGGGCGGCAGCACTTCAGTCCGCCGAAGGGACCAGAAACGCTCCAGGATGATCGCCAAAGCCAGTACGCCCAACAGCAGCAGCGGCACCATCGGCCAGCCACCGGCCTTGACCAGTTCCCACACGTTTCAACCCTCCGGCCCAACGGCCGCTTGTTCGATCGGCGATAGGATAGCAGCCGACCGCGCCCGCCCAGCGGCATCCCACCACCGGGATGCATGGATGCGCTGTTCACGCAGCTGCAGGCCTTGTGCGCCAAGCCATACGCGGATCGCCCCGGAGTCGGCCGTGGCCAGCACCTCCGCGCCTTGCGCCTGCCAGCGCTGGACCACCTCCTGGCGCGGGTGGCCGAAGCGGTTCCGGTGCCCGGCCGAGACCACCGCCAGCCGCGGCGCCACCGCCGCAACCCACGGCGCACTGGAGCTGCCGCCGCTGCCATGGTGCGGCACCAGTACCACGTCCGCCCTCAGCGCGTGCGGATACGCCTGCAGCAGCGCCCCCTCGGCCGGTCGACCGATGTCACCCGGCAGCAGGACCACGCCGTGACGGCTGGCGATGCGCAGCACGCAGCTGTCCTCGTTTTCGGCTTGCCGGCCGCCCGGCGCCGGGTGCAGGACCTGGAAATCAACCCCGTCCCACTTCCAGCGCATCCCCTGCTGGCAGGGCGTGGCGCCGCCGATGGTGCTGCCCGGTGGCGCCAGCAGCTGCAGCCCGGGCAACTGCCGTCGCAGGCTGGGCAGGCTGCCGGTGTGATCCAGGTGGTCATGGCTGAGCATCACCTGCCGGGGCGGCCCCTGGCCGAGCGCGCGCAGGGCCGGGACCAGGATGCGTTCGTTGCCCTCGCCGCCAGTCGGCGGCCCCACGTCGTACCAGAGCGCGTGCCGCGCCGTGCGCACCAGCACCGCCGTGCCCTGGCCGACATCGTGCACCAGCAGCTCCAGTTCCCCCGCGGCCGGTGCATGCCGGGCCGGCCACAGCAGCGGCAGGCACAGCAGCAGGCCCGCCAGGCCACCGCCGGCGCCGCGCGGCAGCAGCCACCAGAACACGCCCAGCAAGGCCACGGGTAGCGCCCAGCGCGGCGCCTCGGCCAGCCACCACATCGCCTGCGGATGCAGTGCCAACGGCTGCAGGGCCTCCCAGCTGAGCTCGAACAGCCAGGCCGCGGCACGCCAGGCCCAACGCCCCGCGCCGTCATGCAGCACGTGCAGGCCGGTACCGAGCAGCGACAGCGGAACAACCAGCATTGTCCACCACGGGATGATCGGCAGGTTGACCAGCGGCCCCAGCCGCGCCGTCCCGCCGAACAAGGCGATGCACAGCGGCAGCAGCCCAAGGCTGGCAACACCCTGCGCGGCAAGGAACCCGCGCAGCCCGCCACCGATTCCCTCCGGCCCCGTCCTCGGCAGGCACCAGAGCAGCCACAGCACGCCACCGAAGCTCAGCCAGAATCCAGCCGAGAGCACCGACAGCGGCGCAGGCAACAGCATCACCATCGCGGCCAACGCCAGCCCCTGCCCTGCGCCCACCGGGCGACGCCCGGCCCTGGCCAGTGCGACCAGCCCGATCATCAGCGCTGCGCGCACCGTCGGCAGCGCACCACCCGCCGCCACGGCATAGGTGGCTGCGGCCAGCGCCGCTCCCCATGCGGCGGCCTGCGGCCGTGGCCAGTACCGTCCCAGCAGCGGGCACAGCCACCACCACAAGCGGCACAGCAGTACACCGAAGCCAGCCACCACGCCCACGTGGAAACCGGAGATGGCGACCAGATGGGTCAGGCCCAGCGCGCGCAGGTGTTCCCAGTCGGCATCGGACAGGCCACGGGTATCGCCCAGTGCCAGCGCCTGCACGAACCGCGCGGCAGGATGTGCCACCTGCACGGCGATCGCCGCACTGCTGCGTTCCCGCCAGGCCTGCAGGCCCTGCGCCGGCAGCCACTCCCGCGCACGGGCCGGATCACGCACCGAGGCATTGCCGGAGATGCCCCGCAGCACGGCGTGGCGCTCGCCATCGAAGCCGCCGGGATTGATCCGCGAGCGTGGCGCGCGCACGCGCAGCGACAACTGCCAATGCGATCCTGCGCGAACCGCATGGCGCTCGCCCTCCGCCTCGTGCGCCGGCGATCCGCGCCACGGATCGTTCCAGGTCACCTGCAGGCGCTTGCCACGCAGCGATGGCAGCGCGCCGGCATCTTCGACATGCAGCACGAAACGCGTGTAGCCGGGCCCCTGCTGGGGAAGGTCGGCAACCCGGCCCCGCACCTGCACATCCTGCGGTGGCGCGCCGGGTGGCAGCTGGCCATGCAGGACCCAGTGCCCGTGCACCGTTGCCCAGGCCAGGCCGAGCAGGGCCGCGGCCCAGGCACGGCCGCGCCAGGGCAACAGCCAGCCGCCGGCGCCGGCGATCGCCATCAGCACACTCAGCCACAGCGGCAGCAACATCGGCATCTGCACGCAGGCCAGCGCCCCCAGCACCAGGCCTGCAGCGCAGCCAAAGCCAAACAGGGCCGGGGCGGATCGATCGGGAACCATTTCCCCAGCCTGCCGCTGGAGGCCGCAGGCTGCCTATCGGGCCTTTCCCCGTGCGCCTGTCAGCGCCGTACGGTACCGCGGTGGAAATTGACTCTGAAGCTGGCGCCGCCGCCAGCCGCTTCGCCAACGCTGACCGAGCCACCGTGGTGCTGCACGATTTCCTTCACCAGGTGCAGGCCCAGGCCACTGCCGCTGCCGGCTGCACGCAGGCGGTGGAAGGGCTCGAAGATCGCTTCGCGGTCGCCGACCGGAATGCCGGCGCCCTGGTCGCTGACCTCCAGCAGGCCGCGTGCATCGAGGCGCACGCAGATCGTGCCGCGCCCGCCGCCATGGACGATGGCGTTGTGCACCAGGTTGGCGATCACCCGCCCCAGCGCCAGGCTGTCGCCATGGATCCACACGGGCGACTCCGGCGCATCCACCTCGAAGCCATAACCGGCGCCGACCACCAGCGGCGCCAGATCGGCGGCCGCCTCGCGCACCAGCAACGCCAGGTCCAGCCGCTGCAGCGCGCCGACATTGCGATCGAGACGCTGCAGGTCGAGCAGGTGCTCAGCCACGTTGCCGAGGCGGGCGACGTCGGTCAGCAACTGCGATTTCAGTTCACCCTGCGGCAGCTGCGACAGGCGCGCCTGCACCACCGCGATCGGTACGCGCAGCTCATGCGCGGCATCGGCGAGGAACTTGTCGCGCGCTGCATAGCCCTGCTGCACCTTGTCGATCGCATCGTTGAACGCTTCCACCAGTGGTGCGACCTCGGTGGACACCAGCTGCGCATCCAGGCGCGCGCCCGGCTGGCCGATGTCCAGTTCCTTGGCCTGCTGCGCGGAGCGGCGCACGCCGCGCATCGCGCGATGGATCACCGTCGGCATCACCAGCAGCGTGATCACGATCAACGGCAGGAAGAACCACAGGCCGATCAGGCGCAGCACCATCAGCGCGCCATCCAGCAACCCACCCTTCGGAGCACCACCGACCATCACCGTGATGCGGCGTCCATCCTCGTTGCGGATCATCACCCGCGCCACGTCCAGATAGGGTGGCACCAGTGAACCCAGTTCGGTGGCGCCCACTGTCGGCAAGCGTGCCAGCAATGGCGCGTGGACCGCAGGAATCGTGCCGCGCTCCAGCCACGTGCCCCTGTCATCAACCGCCGCGAACCAGAGGTTGCCGCCGGCCCCGGCATTGAGCTTGTCCCAGCGCGCCTGGTCCAGTTCCAGCCGGCCGCCTTCGCTGTGCACGGCTTTGGCCACCGCCTCGGCCGTGAACATGTCCATGCCCCAGGAGTCCTTGTCACCCCAGGTCAGGATCAGCGCGACCACCGCGAACAGTACGGTGAACGCCTGCGCAAGGAACAGGCGCCAGGCCAGGCCCAGGGTGATGGAACGGATCGGGCGTGCCATCTCAGGCCTCCGCCAGCAGGTAGCCGACGCCGCGGATCACATGGATCTCCACGCCGGCCCCGGCCTGTTGCAGCGCCTTGCGCAGCTTGGAGATATGCGCGTCCAGTGCATTGGACTGGATCTCGTCATCGAAGCCGTACACCGCCGCCTCCAGTGCACTGCGGGTGACGGTACGCCCCTGCCGCATCGCCAGCGCCTGCAGCACCAGCACCTGGCGCCGGGGCAGCGCCAGCAGCTGGCCATCGACCTGCGCCTGCAGCGATTCGAAATCGAACTCCAGCCGGCCCAGTCGCAAGCGTGGTGTCACCATTGCCGAGGGCCGTCGCGAGACCGCACGGATGCGCGCCATCAGTTCCTCGATCGCCACCGGCTTGACCAGATAGTCATCGGCGCCGACATCCAGGCCCTCGACCTTGTCCGACAGCGTGCCCTTGGCCGTCAGCATGATCACCGCCAGGTTCGGACGCAGGGCCCGCGCAACGGCAACGAAGCCAGCGCCATCGCCATCAGGCAACTGGCGGTCGAGCAGCATCAGCTGGTGCACCGGTTCGCGCAGCGCGATGGCCGCTTCGGCCAGGCAACCAACCACATCGGCGACCACGCCCTGCCGCTCCAGCCCCGATTGCAGGGCACGGGACAGGTCAGGATCGTCTTCGACCAGGAGGATGCGCATCGGGGGCTCGGCTACCGGAAACGGTGCCGATCATAGTGCCTGGCGCCCACTTTTTCCGCTTCGGCCTGGCGGATGCGCCGACGCAATGTTCTGACAATGTTGCTCCCCCATCATGCGCAGCCATCCTCCGCAACGTCGTTGACCGATGCCGCCACTGCCCTCGACCCTGCTGCGCCCGCTGCTGTTCTCCGCTGCCTTTGGCCTGCCGGTGTTCGCGCAGGCCGCCGACAGCAACCCGGGCGTACAGGCCGGCATCAGTGCTGGCGCGACCTCGGGCGCGTATGCGCACTACGACGTCAAGCCACTGGTGGTCCCGTCCATTGCCTGGCAGGGCCAGCGCTTCTTCGCCAGCCCGGGCTCGCTGGGCATGTACCTCTACAAGCGCGAGGGCCTGCGCCTGTCGGCGGCGGTCACGCCCTACACGCTGCGCTTCAAGACCGACGACGTGAACGATCCGCAGCTGCGCCGGCTGCACAGCCGGCAGATGTCCGCCATGGCCGGCATCAATGGTGAATACAGCGCCGACTGGGGCATCGTCGAGGCCAGCGTGATGCGCGAGGTCACCGGGCACGGAGGTGGCATGGAGTCGCGCCTGCACTACAGCTATCCGATCCAGGCGGGTCGCTTCACCTGGGTCCCGAAGGTCGGCGTGGTCCACTCCAGCGCACGCTTGCTGGATTACTACTACGGCATCAGCGATGAGGAAGCGCTGCGCTCGGGACTTGCCGCCTACAACCCGGGCAGCGCGACATCACCGAGCCTGCAGATCGCGGTCAGCACGCCCCTGGGCACGAAGTGGCGCGCGACCGGCGTGGTCGCCAACCAGTGGTTCGGCAATGCAGTAAAGGACAGCCCGATGGCACGACGCGGTACTCAGTCATCGGCCTTCATTTCCCTGATGCGCTCGTTCTGAACGAGCACCCGCTACGGACAAGGACTCCCCATGGCCTCCGTCTCCCCCACCTCCGAAGCACACGCGATCCTGCGAGCCCCCGATCTGGACAGCGCCGAACGCGTCTACCTTGGCCTGATGCCCGACCTTGAGCACGTAAGCGCGCTTGCACGTCGCGCGCTCGGCCAGTCGCGCGTTGCCGACGCAGCCCGGGGATACGCGCTTTCGATGACCCTGGTCGGGCTGCGCCTGCAGGAACTGGAAATGGGCGAGGCCAGCGCGAAAGAGCACCGGCAGGCCACCCTGCGCAGCCTGCGCCAGGCCTTCAGCGCCTGAGCACCGGCCTGCCGCAACGCGGCGGCAGTGCCGCGCCCCCGCTCAGCGGAACGTGGTCCAGGCCAGCACAGCGGACAACAGGGCGACCCAGATCACTGCCTTGAACGTACCTTCCAGCATGTTGCCGCCGAACAGCAGTTCAAAGAACGGATTGGGCCTGGAAACCGGCACATGATCGCTCATCGTTGAAAGATCCTGGGGATGGGTGGAGGGCATGCACGCATGCCTGCGCGGGCACAACTCTAGTACATGCGCTCCGTCGGAGGATGTGCCGGGAACATCCGCTTAACAACCTGCGCGCCAGTTCGGGTATGTTCGACCCAACGCTGTGTTCAAGGATGATCGATGCTCAAGCGCGTCCTGTTCCCCGTTGTCGCCCTGCTGCTGTCCGTGCTGGTCATCGCGCTCGGATGGCAGAACCGCCAGCTGCGGCAGATCAATGAGCAGATGGCCACGCAGCTGCAGGACATGCGTCTTGCAGCACATGGCCTCGAACTGGGTAGTCGCCCGGATGCGCTGGCGCTGCGCACCACGCAGCAGACCTTCGTCGATATCGGCGGTGCCCGCGAGGTTCCGCAGATCCTCTATTTCTTCTCCACCGCATGCCGCTACTGCCTGGCCTCGGTACCGCAGCTGCAACAGATCGCTGCGGCCCGCGGCAACAGCGAACTGGTCGGTGTCGGCATGCCGCCATACGACCAGCTGGCGGACTACGCCGGCAAACATGCACTGCGCTTCCCGATCGCCATCGACAACGAAGCCGCCGCGTCCACGCGCTATCGCGCCACCGTCACGCCGATGCTGATGGTGCTGGCTGCCGATGGCCGCGTTGCCTACAAGCATGTCGGCCAGCTCGACGCCCAGGTCGTGCAGGCTGCCGTCGCGTCGCTCGCACCGAAGCCGGCGCTGCCCTGATCCCGCGTGCCGCGCATTGCGTCGCGGCCCCCTGTTACCGCATTCGCGCCACAACCGGCACTCCCGTGCCTTCGGCAACTGCAACTCCACAACGCCAACCAAGGAGATACACATGATCGGAAAGAAAGTGCTTTCGTCCGTCGCCGGTATCGTCGTTGTCGCGGCCATGGCCTTCGGCGCCAGCCAGGCCTTCGCCGTCTCGCCCAAGACCGGATATGCACCGGGCTGCGAACCACACCCGCAGTGCCCGTTCGGCAACGCGGGCAAGCACGGCCAGCTGCTGTGCTGCGATCCGTTGTAACCGGATCCGTGCATGGGGTCGGCATCGCTGACCTGCCACACCCGCCGCGGAGCTGAGCCAGCGCCGCGGCCATGACCGGGCCACCCCGCAGTGGCCCACCACGCCGGGCCGCCTTGAAGCGCGGCCCGGCACTTCCTGGCCCGGATTCATCCTTCCCGCAGCGACTTGGCGGGCGCTTTTCCGGCTTTCGTCGCATACCGGTTTCACAGTGCGGGGGGCAGTGCCACGCTGGACTCCCTTCTCCGGAGCACCGTGCCATGCCGATGCTTGCCCTGCTGCTGTTGTGCGCTGGCCTGTTCGGCCGCGATGCCGACGCCGGGGATGCCTCCCTGCGCAGCCAGATCCTGCAGGCCGACGTCGGGCAGGCGGGCGTGCCCCCGGCACATGACCAGACACCGGAGCCGACGGCCCTGCAGTTGTACCGGTTGCGCCAGGACCGCGTGCTGCGCGTGGGCAACCAGCGCCTGCCTGCAGGCGGCCAGCAGCATCAGGCCGGTTCAGCACGTTTCGCGCAGGTCTGGGAACGCGTGGACGGGCACTGGCGGCTGCAGCGCATGATCAGCATCGACGAATGGGTTGCCCAGCGCTGACCTGGGGCACCGGCGACCGTCGCAAACGAAAAAGCCGGCACAGGGCCGGCTTTCATCGTGATCCACCGCTGCACCGGCAATGCCGGGAGCCAGGTGGTGGGCGGTACAGGGTTCGAACCTGTGACCCCTACCATGTCAAGGTAGTGCTCTACCGCTGAGCTAACCGCCCATCTTGTTCTTGCCGCCCGAAAGCTGGCCCTGCTACGTAAAAACCCGGCGCCAGGGCCGGGCTCTTCAGTTCACGACAGCCTCCTTCCGGAGACTTCGTGGTGGGCGGTACAGGGTTCGAACCTGTGACCCCTACCATGTCAAGGTAGTGCTCTACCGCTGAGCTAACCGCCCGTTTTTGCTTCTGAACGTCCGCGATTGCGTCGGTGCAGGCCGCGTATATTACGGATGCCGGCCGTGAAGCGCAACACTTTTGTGAAGAAGATGCTGCACCGCCGCGTTCAGCCCAGACTCGCTTCCTTCAGCTGCCGGATCTGGTCACGCACCCGTGCGGCATCCTCGAATTCCAGGTCCTTGGCGTGCTGGTACATCTGCTGTTCGAGCGCCTTGAGACGCGCCGCCAGCTGGGCCGGACCGAGCGAACGGTAATCGGCTCCGTCCTCGGCAACACCCGCCCTGCCCTTGCCCTTGCCCTTCTTGGCTTCCTTCTCCGCCGCATCCGAACGCGCACCTTCGAGGACGTCGACGATCGGGCGCGCCACCGAGCGCGGCACGATGCCATGTTCTTCGTTGTACTCGACCTGCTTGGCGCGGCGGCGGTCGGTCTCGTCGATCGCTGCCTGCATCGAGCGGGTCACCTTGTCCGCATACAGGATCGCCTTGCCGCGCACATTGCGGGCGGCGCGGCCGATGGTCTGGATCAGCGAACCGGTGGAGCGCAGGAAGCCTTCCTTGTCGGCGTCGAGGATCGCCACCAGCGACACCTCGGGCATGTCCAGGCCTTCGCGCAGCAGGTTGATGCCCACCAGCACATCGAACTTGCCCAGGCGCAGGTCGCGGATGATCTCCACGCGCTCGACCGTATCCACGTCCGAGTGCAGGTAACGCACGCGGATACCGTGTTCGGTCAGGTATTCGGTGAGGTTCTCGGCCATGCGCTTGGTCAGCGTGGTGACCAGCACTCGGTCACCGGCCTTGATGCGCGCGTTGGCCTCGCTCATCAGGTCGTCGACCTGGGTGCCCACCGGGCGGATCTCCACCACCGGATCGATCAGGCCTGTCGGGCGCACCACCAGCTCGGTGATCTCGTCGCCGGCCTCGCGGTACTCATACGGGCCCGGCGTGGCGGACACGTAGATCGCGCGCGGGCAACGCGCCTCCCATTCCTCGAAACGCAGCGGTCGGTTGTCCAGTGCCGACGGCAGGCGGAATCCGAACTCGACCAGGGTCTCCTTGCGCGAGCGATCGCCCTTGAACATGGCGCCGATCTGCGGAATGGTCACGTGCGATTCGTCGATGACCAGCAGCGCGTCCGGCGGCAGGTAGTCGAACAGCGTCGGTGGCGGCTCGCCGGCGTTCTTGCCGGTCAGGTGCCGCGAGTAGTTCTCGATACCGTTGCAGAACCCGACCTCGGCCATCATCTCGATGTCGAACTGCGTGCGCTGTGCCAGGCGCTGCGCCTCCACCAGCTTGTTTTCCGCGTACAGCTGCTCAAGCCGCTCCTTCAACTCCACCTTGATCGTTTCCACCGCGGCCAGCACGCGCTCGCGGGTAGTGGCGTAGTGGGTCTTGGGGTAGACGGTGAAACGCTGCATGTTGCGCATCGTCTCACCGGTGAGCGGGTCGAACAGGGTGATCTTCTCGACCTCGCCGTCGAACAGCTCGATGCGCAGCGCTTCGCTGTCCGACTCGGCCGGGAACACGTCGATCACTTCGCCACGCACGCGGAACGTGCCGCGCTGCAGCTCGTACTCATTGCGCGTGTACTGCAGCTGGGTCAGGTGATTGATCAGGTCGCGCTGGTCGATGCGCTCACCCTTGGACAGGATCAGGCGCAGCGACAGGTAGTCCTCCGGCGCACCCAGGCCATAGATCGCCGACACCGTGGCCACCACGATCGCATCCGGGCGCGACAGCAGGGTCTTGGTCGCGGCCAGCCGCATCTGCTCGATGTGCTCGTTGATCGAACTGTCCTTCTCGATGAAGGTGTCCGACGAAGGCACGTAGGCCTCCGGCTGGTAGTAGTCGTAGTAGCTGACGAAATACTCGACTGCGTTGTGCGGGAAGAACGCCTTGAACTCACCATACAGCTGCGCCGCCAGCGTCTTGTTCGGTGCCATGATCAGCGTCGGCTTCTGCACGTTCTGGATGACGTTGGCGATGGTGTAGGTCTTGCCCGAGCCGGTGACGCCCAGCAGGGTCTGCTTGGCGATGCCCGCCTCGAAGTTGCTGGTCAGCTTCGCGATGGCATCAGGCTGGTCGCCCGCCGGCGAATACGGCGAGACGAGTTCGAAACGGTCGCTCATGGTGTTGCCAGTTCCCGGGAAGGACAAGTATACGGGGCAAGGGGTGACGGCCGGCTGAGGGCTTTCCGGGCAGGCGGGCGCGGCAGTGCCTGATGGCGGCCGTCCCGCTGCGGCGCGAGGCTTGATGCCATGCATCGCACTCCCGCCCACTGTCGTTCAGCATCACGCGGCATGCATCTGGTCGAGATGCTGGTGGTGATCGCCATCCTTTCCGTTCTGCTGGCCGTGGGCTGGCCGGCCCTGCGCCCGGTGCTGTTGCGGCAACGCGCCGACGCCCTGCAGCTGACCCTGCATGCCAGTCTTTCCAGCGCCAGAAGCGAGGCCCTGAAGCGCCGCGAACTGATCGGGCTGTGCGCCAGCGACGACGGTGAGCAGTGCTCCCGCGACTGGAGCGCAGGGTGGATCATCTATCGCAGCGGCAGGCACCGGGGGACACCAGCATCCGCCCAGGACATCCTGATCCACCATCAAGGCCGGACCGACATCGCCATCGTCGCCCAGGCCAGCGGTGGACGGCCGCTGCTGTTCTTCCAGCCTGACGGGCGCAGTCCCGGTGCCAATCTGACACTGCGCATCTGCGCAGGAGACCGGCTGCATGGCAGGTTGGTCATCAACAACGGCGGCCGCATCCGCAGCGAGCGTGTCGACCGCACCCTTCCCTGCTGACGGGCCAAAACGACAAAAGCCGCGATTTCTCGCGGCTTTTGCAGTATCTGGCGCCCGAAGTTGGACTCGAACCAACGACCCCCTGATTAACAGTCAAGTGCTCTAACCGGCTGAGCTATTCGGGCGGGGAGGCGCATTATACTGGGCGTTCAGAGAAAGATCAACACCTGATTTACCAGCAATCGGAAACCGTGCCGCTGGCCGTTTTGCGGTTGGCCTGGTCCACGCTCAGCGTCCCGCAGCTGTCCTTGGTCTGGTTGCCCTGAGGCGTCGCAGTCAGCGTGAACGAGGACGCCTTGCCATCGAACGTGATCGCGTACCGTGTGGTCCCGCCCTCGCGCGGCGACACCTTGCTGGGCAGCGCGAAGCCCGAGTAGGTGTTGTTCACCGAGTAGTAGCGCTCAGCACGCTGCGCGTATTCCACCAGGTCCGCCTTGGCCACGCCCCGGTGCGACTGGCGGATGTACTGCTGGTACGACGGAACGACAATCGCGGCCAGGATGCCGAGCACGATCACCACGATCATCAGTTCGATGAGGGAGAAACCGTGCTGTTTGCCGGGACGACGCAGGGTACTGGAAAGAGTGTTCAGGCTCATGGGCATGTCTTCGTTACTGGATCTGGCGCCAGGATTGGCGACCGCAGGGATAAGGCACGTACATCGTCGGAGCACCCGCCACGTTGACCGCCATCCAGCAGGCACGTCCGCCTCGATCGGCACCCTTTGCCAGGCGCGGCATCACCGAGACATTGACGTCCTTCACCGGTGCGGTGCCGCCGGTGTCGAGACTCACGCCAGCCGTGCCCGCTCCGTAGGGCGTGCCGGTAATGGACCCGACCCGCGCCTGCTCCAGCGATGCAACACCCGAGATCGGATTGAGGCCAAACAGCCAGTTGCTTCCCTCGGTCGAACAGCCACGGCCACCCGCGGTAGGCATGTAGGTCGGCATGAACACCGTTCCCGACGCCACGGCAGGATTACCAACAAAGCGTTCACCTGCGCCGGGCAGTGCAATGCTCCATCCGCGCGCCGCCCCGGAGAAGGGCGTGGCCGTGACCGTGCGCAACTTGTTGGTGGTGGTCACCGTATAGGCCAGCAGATTGGCGGGCACGATCGTGGCCTCCGGCTGGTCCTTGCTGGTGTCGTTGACACCGTACAGCGACTGCGCGGTGAGATCCTGGGGGTCATTGTCGAAGGAGAAGCTGCCGGTACCCAGCACCAGCATCACGCCACCACCGGGTCCGGTCACGGCGGTCATGCCACCGGTAATCGGCTGGCGATACACCTGGTTGTTGTTGTTGGTCTGGCGCGCCGTGGTGAACACCGGCGTGGTGACCGAGGTCGCCGTGCTTTCCAGGTCGAACTTCCACAGCGCGCCGCGCTGGTCGGCCGCATAGATCGTGTCCGCCAGGCCGTCACGGCCACGTACACGCCCCGTCCCACCGGCGCTGTCGGCGCGCCAACGGTCGACAGCCACGATGTTGCCCAGGCCATTGTCACCGGCGGGTGCAGTTGCTGCGGCCTCGGTAGCAGTGATCATCCGCACCGCGCCCGATCCCAGGTCGACCACGAACAGCACGGCCTTGCGGCTGAGGCTGTTGTAACCGTTGCCGAAGATCGCTTTCCACGCCACCCCGGTCCCTTCCTTCACCGGCACGATCACCGGCTTGCCAAGGACATGGCCGATGTTCGCCTTGATGGTGCTGTCGAGCCCCGGCGCCACGTCACTGATTTCCCACAGGCGATTGCCGGTGCCGAAGCTGGACGGCGTGGTTACATCCAGCGCGAACACCGAGCGCCCACCGGCGCCGGCCGTACCGACCAGTGCCGTGGCCCAGTTGCCACCGATCTGCGCGTCCGCCACCGCGATCGGTCCATCCACGTAGTAGCGATGACGGAAGCGCTGGTCGGACTTGTTGGCCGCCACGTAGGGATACAGCAGGTTGGCCATGTGGCCCAGCGCGGTTCCAGGGATGTAGGCGAAGGTCTCGCTGCCACCGGCACCGTCACTTACGCCATTGCCGTTCATGCCACCGTCGAAGGCATGCAGCATGCCGTCATTGGCACCGACATAGACCATGTAGCGGCCATTGTTGCGCTTGCGGGTCAGATACGTGGCATACGAGGTCGCCATAGCGGTGCTGATGCGCTGGTAGCCATAGTCGTCGCGGGGCGAACTGATCACCGGGCTGGAATTGACGATGTCGCCCAGCACGGTGGTACGGGTGCGATAGATGCCCCCCGAGTTGCGTACTTCGCGCGATGCGTCGCCGCGCAGATAAGCCATGGCCGTGGCGATGTCGCCGCCCAGCTTTTCAGCCTCGGTCGCGG
The DNA here is from genome assembly GCF_059371375.1 of Stenotrophomonas sp. YJH_SMC_64. Lineage (NCBI taxonomy): Bacteria > Pseudomonadati > Pseudomonadota > Gammaproteobacteria > Lysobacterales > Lysobacteraceae > Stenotrophomonas > Stenotrophomonas sp. YJH_SMC_64. The sequence goes on from NZ_JCAFUN010000002.1 coordinate 86,083, forward strand.
AACAGCGCGCAATGCCCGGATACTGCTTCTCATCCTTGTTGCAGAGGTCGGTGAACGCGATGTTGGTGCTGCTGAAGTCAACTGCAGCGTTGCCCTTGGTGGCAACGATGGTGCGCGAACGCTGCGCCCCCAGTTTCTCCGCCGCTTCCCACACCTGCGTGTACTCGGTCTGCTGCGTCTTGTCGTTCACCGCAAGCGCGGATGCCTTCAGGCGGCTGAACCAATCGGTTTCCTCGTTGGCTACTTCGAACTGGGGCGTGACCGCCAGCGACCCGGTACCGATACGCGCGCCGGTCAGGCCCTGGCTGCCCGAAGGCGCTGGCCCGGAGGTGACCGACGAGAGCACCCGGCGCATGGCCGTGGTGATGTCTGCCGGAGTACGCGCGTTGATGTACTCACCGCGGGTATTGGTCGCGGCGTGCCAGATGTCATCCACGGTGCTGGGGTTGTTGTTCTGACGTGGCGGCCAGTTGTTGTAGATGGCCGAATCGGTATACGGATTCTGCTGTTTGTCCGGATCGAACAGGTTGCCACGCGCACCCAGGGTGATCCCGTAGAAGTTGATATGCAGGTTCTTGTTGCAGTCCAGCGACTTGTCGGTACTGGTCGCGCACTGCTCCGGCACCGGCACATTGCCCTTGGGCATCGCGGTATCGGTGCGCAACGGATTGACGTAATAGTACGCCGCGATATCAGCCATCGTATCCGAGTTGCTGTCCTTGAACGGGGCACCCATGGCACCGTCAATGTTCCCTGGGGTGGGAATCGAACTCGATGGGAACCCGTTGCCGTTGTTGCTATAGCCATCGGTGAACAGCATCACCGCGTTTTTCTGGCAGGAAAGCTTGATGGGGGCCGCATCGTCGGTTCGCATGAACTGCAGGCCGGCCGCATTGACCGCATTTCGGTTGGGCGTACCGCCATTGGCGGTCAGCGCAATCATGTCGCTGTACAGTTTCGCCTTTTGCGAGATCAGGCTCATGTCCTGGATCGCGAGACGCTTCGCATCATCCGACGAGCTGTTGTACTTCAGGAAGTCGTTGATCTTGAAGTAGCCGACATACATGTCGTTGACGTTCAACGCATGCGTCATGCCAGCGATCATCGCGCGGTTTCGGTTACCGTAGTAGGAGTACCAGTTGGCGAAATTCTGGAGCGCGGCGGCATCACCGGATGCGATGACATACTTCCACATGTCACAGCCTGGGCCACAGGCACCCGCAATTCTGGTGCGCTTCACGCCCGCATATGCATTGGTCGTCCCCGGCAGCTGGGGACGGGGGTCCGCATCACTGCTGTAGGGCATGAAGAATGTTGCCGGAACGTACCTGAGAGATGCGTAATCCGCCGAAGTCCAGCTTCGGCCAGCGCTATTGCCATTGCTGTTTTCGCTACCGAATGTATACGTTACGTTCCCCGAGCGATCCTCGTATCGGGTCACATTCGCATAGGCCTGCCCCTGCGGCGCGACCATGCCCTTCTGCATCCGTTGGACATCCCAACTGGATTTACCCAGGTAGCTCGCAGCAAGCGACAGCGAATTACCCGTGTCACGCGGATCAATGAGGGTGGCTGTCGTATTGGCCTGAGGATAGGACACGACCTCTTCCTTGACGATGTTCAGCCAAGGCTCGTACTTGATGTTCGGATCGTAGTACGCCGGATTGTAGGCGGCCGATCGCGCGAACCCGAATACGTCCAGCGCGGGAATGCCGCTGTTGTCGTTGATTCGGGCACCTGGCAGTACATAGAAGTAGTCGCACTCACCCGCGCCATAGATGGGATTTCCATAGCGATCGTAGCCACTGATGATGTCGTCAACGGTGTTCAGTACACCCTTGGATCTGAAGAAGCTCTGCCGGGCATAGTTCCAGCACGCCGTTCCATCCTGCCCTGGGAACTGGGTCTGGAAGGTCATCGAACCCGAATCATCCACCGCCATGATGAATGACGGCGGCGCGGAGACCTTCAGGTTCATCGGGTGCTGCGACAATGTGCCCTGCGCCTGCGCGGCGAACAGGTTCATCGCAAGCCAGGTGCCGCCAGCCACCGCCAGTAACAGCCCGGAGCCGGCCAGGATCTTGATCTTTCGGGTCGCCATGACCGGGTTCCTCAAAGCTTGAAAACAGTGTCGACAGCCGCCGAGGAAGTACCCTCGTTGCTGGTGGCGGCATCGCGATCGGAGCCGAACGCGGTGATCTGGTAGACGCGGGTGGGCTCTTCGCTTTCCGGCGTGCCCATGCCCAGCGTCGATTCGCCCTGGATGCAGGCGTCGATGCGGCGCACGCTGACCACCGGCGCCGCCGACAGTTTCTGCTCTCCCACCCAGCGGGTGGGATCGAAGCCGTCATCGCAGATGCGCTTGATGGCGTCAGCCTTCAACGAGCCGCCGTCGCCGGTATTGTTGTCGATCTCCTCGATCGACCGCTCGGCGTCACGGACCGCCCGCTCGCTGGCCTGGAACGCCACGTTGGCGGCCCGGTAGTTGGAGGACATGCGCTCCTGCATGCTCGCCACCTGCATGCCGACCACGCCGATCAGCGACAGCAGGATCAACAGCATCAGAGCCACGTACAGCACCGCACCGCGCTGCTGCGTACGCCCCTGGAATCGACGGGAGACGGAGGGCTTCATGGGTCAGTTCCCGAACAGTCGGTTGCGCAGTGCCACGGACACCTCGTAGGAGGCACGGTAACGATCGTCGTAGGTCGTGGGCGGATTGAAGCCAACGCCGAGCACGCCCAGCTGGGCCACGGCCGTATTGGCCTGCTCGGCCGCGGCGCGCTGCGGGCTGCGCACCAGCAGTCCAAACTGCACCAGGCCAACCCGTCGCCACGCAGCGACAGCGGCGGCATCGGTACCGGTACTGACCCCGCTGGCAGTCTTCTGGAAGGCGATTACCCCGGTCGGCGGCGCGGTGCTGCTGATCGCCGTCTCGGTATCCTGGCCGTAGAGGAACTGCAGGCTCTCAATGCCCTCCACCAGCTCCTCACCGGTGGCGAACGTGTTGTCGCCAGCGCCACGCGCGCGGTACAGCGCGGGTTCGCCGGCGGTATTCGTTGCCACGTAGTACGCCATCGATTCCACCCGATAGACCATGGTCACCGCGTTGTTGGCCGAATACGCCGAGAGATCGGCTTTGCTGGCCGTGATCGTGCTGCCGGCGATTTTTCCGGCAAACACGTCCACTTTGCTGCAATCGGCCACGGCAAACGCCGAGGGCGTGGTGACGGCACCGGCCGACAGGCGGGCCGCCGCGTCACTGGCGATCGTGATGTCCGGCGAAGTACCGGAGCCGATGGACAGCACCGGCGAGCCTTCCGGCGCAAGGTAGCGCATCACGATGATGTCGCTGCCGCCAAGCGGTTTGGGCTTCAGATTGGTGATCGCCGACGGCGTGCTGCCGGCAGCCCCCCAGCTTGCGCCGAGGGTCAGCTTGTTGCCAGGCGCGGTGCCCTGTGCCTCGTAACCCTGGATCGGCACCGAGAAGTCCATCGGGCTGCCATCACCCGACTTCACGCCGGCAATGTTGACCTTGACACTGTCCTGGGCGCGCACCAGGTGCGCCTGGTCATTCACGCAGCCCATGTGCCCGGCCATCCGGATGTCGCGCTCGAGGAACTCCAACGCGAATCGGGCGTTCTCCTGGGTGCGCGCGACACCTTCGGACAGCTGCGAGGCCGCCCGCGAAGCCATGAAGATCTGGGTCACGCCCAGCATCAGCACCAGGCCGATGACCAGCGAGATCAGCAGTTCAACCAGCGAGAGGCCAGCCGCATGGCTGGCAGCGGAAGGCGCGCGCTTCATAGACGGGTAACCAGGGTGAACGTGGTGATGCTGTCGGGATTGGCTGCGTTCCATCGCTCGTCTCCCCAGCCGATGCCCACCGTGACCAGACCATCATTGACGGTCACGTTGGCGCTGGCCTTGCCTCCCAGCACCTTGACGACCTGGCATTGCCAGCGCGCCACGTTCGCCTTGGAGGCTGTCACGTCGGCACTGTTGGGCCAGGTGCAGGGGCCAGCCGGCGCGGTGACCGAGCCGGCAGTGAAGGAGGCCTTGGTGTATTCGCCACCGTTGAGGGTTTCGCTGCGCTGTACGCGCATCAGCTCGATCAGATCGTAGGCCAGGCTGGTGGCCTGGGTGCGCTGGCTGGCGCTCTGCACGAACCGCACGTTCATGGTCTGCAGCAGCGCAAAGCCAAGCAGGCCGAACGCCAGCACCAGCAGCGCGATCAGCACCTCGATCAGGCTGAAGCCACGACTGCGGGCAGGCCCGCCCATGCCGGAACGACGACGTTTCATTTGCAGGTTCCTGCGGTGGAGCGGACCTGGCCGGAGAACAGGACGGTCAGGGTCCGCATGGGGTCACCCGTCTTGCAGCCTTGCGGCACCAGGCTCACGACCTGGTCGGCGGACGCGCGGCGGCGTCCCTGGGAATCGAAGGTGATGACGGTTGGGCTGGGAGCCTCGACCGCCAGGCTGCTGCTGCCCTTGGAGAAGCGCAGCACGCTTTCGCTGCCGCTGACGGAGCCATCGCCATCGGCGTCGCCCCAGGCCAGCATGCCCTTGCTCCACTCACCATCGCAGGACGTGCCGTTGCTGCTGCCGCACACCCCGCCACCATGGCGGTTGCGGATGGCCTCGCTGCGAGCGAGCGACAACAGACCGATCACCTCGTTGTTCGTGGTGGTCAGCCGGTTCGAGCGCATCGCGGTGCGGAAGCTGGGATAGGAGATGCTGGCCAGAATGACCAGGATGACCAGCGTGATCATCAACTCGACCAGCGTGAAGCCGTTTTGCCGGCGCAAAGACATTGGACGCTCCCCAGCGTGTTGATGGCCACGATGGGCCATCGTCCCGCCACCGGCAAGCGGCGGCAGGATGAACGGTCAATCCAGGGCGACGGGCGTCAAAGCCTTGACGACCCGCACCTTCCCACCCCGGCCGGCGCGATCCCCATCGCACCGGCCCGGGCTCAGGCCAGCACCTGGTAGCAGGGCTGGTATTCGCCGGAGATCTTCATCCGGCGCTGCTCGACGAAAGCGCGCAGCAACGCGTCCAGCGCCTGCATCATGTCCGGGTCGCCATGGATCTGGAACGGTCCGAACTGTTCGATGCGACGCATGCCGTCTTCCTTCACGTTGCCGGCGACGATGCCCGAGAACGCGCGGCGCAGGTCGGCCGCCAGCGCATGCGGCGCACGCCCGTGGTGCAGGTCCAATGCGGCCATCGCCTCGTGGGTGGGCACGAACGGCTGCTGGTACTCCCACGGAATCTCGATCGACCAGTTGAAGAAGAACGAGTCCTTCTGCGCCAGGCGGTGCTCGCGCACGCGCTTGATGCCATTGGCCATCTTCTTCGCCACCGCCACCGGGTCGCCGATGATGATCTCGTAGCGCTCGGCGGCCGCGTCACCCAGGGTCAGGCGGATGAAGCGGTCGATCTGCTCGAAGTACGGCGCCGCCACGGTCGGTCCGGTCAGGATCAGCGGGAACGGCAGGTCCTTGTTTTCCTCGCGCAGCAGGATGCCGAGCAGGTACAGGATCTCCTCGGCGGTCCCGACGCCACCGGCGAACACGATGATGCCGTGGCCGATGCGGACGAAGGCCTCCAGGCGCTTCTCGATGTCCGGCATGATCACCAGGTGGTTGACGATCGGGTTCGGCGACTCGGCGGCGATGATGCCCGGCTCGGTCAGGCCGATGTAGCGCGTCACGGTACGGCGCTGCTTGGCATGTGCGATCGTGGCACCCTTCATCGGACCCTTCATCGCGCCCGGGCCGCAGCCGGTGCAGATGTCCAGGCCGCGCAGTCCCAGTTCATAGCCCACCTGCTTGGTGTACAGATACTCGTCGCGCGAGATCGAGTGGCCGCCCCAGCACACCACCAGGTTCGGGTCACCCGGGTTGAGGATGCGCGCATTGCGCAGCAGGCCGAACACCGCGTTGGTGATGCCCTCGGACGACTCCAGCTCGGCCGCGTAGGCAGGGCCCATCTCGATGGCCATGTAGGCCAGGTCACGCACCACGGCGAACAGCAGTTCGGCAACACCGCGGATGATCTCGCCATCGACGAAGGCCATGGCCGGTGCGTTGACCAGGTCGATGCGCACGCCGCGATCCTGCTGCGCCACCTGGATGTCGAAATCGGGATACAGATCGCGCGCCGCGCGAGGATCGTCAGAGGCACTGCCGCTGGTCAGCACGGCCAGCGCGCAGCGGCGCAGCAGCTCGTGCATGCCGCCGGCAGAGGCATCGCGCAAGCGGGCCACTTCGGCCCGCGACAGCACATCCAGCCCACCGCGCGGGTAGATCCGCGCGTCCTGCACTGGCAGTGCGCGGGCTGATTTTTCGTTCGTGGTCATGTCCAATTTTTTGCTTCCTTCAAGGTTTCCGACTGTACTGCCGCCCCCTTAAAAAGCAAAACGGCCGGGAAGCCCGACCGTTGGATGTGTGCTCCCCGCGTTCGCCTTTCCGGGACCGCATCGGCGGCGTTGGCACCGCGCACATTTCTGGATGCTACGCCGATGCAGAGTGGCCTGCAAGGACTTTCGCCTGAACGGAAAACGGCCGGGTTTCCCCGGCCGTTTCCGTTTACATCATCAAGCTCTGACGGATCAGAACTTGTACTTCACAGTCAGCTGCATGGACCAACGCGACACGGCAGTGTTGCCCTTGTCATTGTTGTTTTCCTGGATCGAGGAATCATCCGCACCGGTGAACGAGTACACATACTTCCCGGTGGCCGGATCGATACCTGCGAAGTTGCCCACGCGGCGGGTTGCATAGAAGCCGTAGTCGTCAATGAGGCCCCACTTCTTGTTCAGCAGGTTGCCGACATTCATGATGTCCAGGGCGACTTCACCCTTGTGACCCTTCACGAAGCCTGGGAATTCCTGGCTGATACGAACGTCGAAGCTGTTGACCCACTTGGCGCGGTGCGAGTTGGCCGGGACCACGCTGCCACGGTAGGCCTCGAGTTCCGGGTTCTGCGCCAGCCAATCGAAGAACTTCTTCTCCATCGTTGCGCCGCCAGTGAACAGCACGTCGCCCACACCCTTCGGCACGTAGAACAGATCGTTGCCGATGGCGCTGTCGCCGTTGGCATCGTTGTAGAACACGTAGCTGTACGGACGGCCCGAGCGACCTTCGTAGAAGAGGCCGATACGGGTAGCGTTGTCACCGAAGAAGTTGTGCTTCCACTCCAGGGTGCCGGTGATACGGTCCTTGATTGCATAGCGCGAGTTGTACGCGATGTTCTCGTTGGCGTTCAGGATCTGGGTGTTGTTCCAGTTCGAGGTGTTCTGCGAGCTGGTCAGCGGGCTAACTTCCTTCGACTGGGTGTAGGTGTAACCCAGCGACCAGCCCCAGTTCTCGGTCAGCGGCTTGGCCAGCGAGAAGGTAGCCTGGCTGCCACGACCCTTGTCGGTGTTGCGCAGCAACATCACGTCACCGATGTTGTTCGGACGGTTGGCGCGGTTCAGCGCGCCGTTGGTGCCGTTCTCCATGCCCAGGTTGTCGCCGGAACGGCTGTCGATCTTGCTGTTGGCCTGATTCAGACCTGCCGGGTTCCAGTACAGCTCACGACCGTCCTGCGCCGAAACGAAGGTCGCACCCTTGCCCTTGCCGTCCGTCAGGTCCAGACGTTCGAAGTACAGACCATCCTTGACCTTGGTGAACAGCACTTCAGCCGACGCCACGATGCCGTACCACGGCAGCTCATGGTCGAACGCCAGGTTGGCCTTCCACACCGACGGCAGGCGGGTGCCCGGAGCGATAATGTCCACGTTCTGGCGAGCAATGATCTTCGACGGATCCGGAATGAACGGATTGTCGGCATCAGCACTGAAACCACCCGGGTTGCCACTGACGTTGTACTCGACGTAGTTCAGACCGGTGTTCTGGTAGGCACCTGCCAGCCACACGTTCGGTGCTGCACCGCCGAACAAGCCAACGCCACCGCGCAGCTGGGTCGGACGATCGCTGTCGAAGGTGTAGTTGAAGCCAACACGCGGCTGGAACAGGCTCTTGTCCACCAGTTTGGTGTTGTCGTAGCCGTAGCGCGACTGGATGTCGGTGTTGTACTTGTTCTGGCTGGTGAAGTCCGGGATATCAAGACGGACACCAAACATCAGGCTCAGGTTGTAGTTGATCGCCCAGGTATCCTGGATGAACAGGCCAGTGTTCTTCAGATGGAACTTGGCCGGAATATCATCCAAGCTGCCACCCGGACGCGGCACGCGCAGCTGGTAGCCGTTGGCGGTACCCTTCAGGAACGACGCCAAGTCGCGGAAGTCGTACGCGCCGTACAGATTACGGCCGTAGAAGTTCATCAGGTTATTGTCGGTGTAATCGAAACCGAACTTGACGGTGTGGTCACCGATGTACCAGGTACCGGCACCGAAGGCGCTAAGTTCCTTCGACTCGACCAGATTGGTGTGAGTGTTCTGCTCGGTGCCCAGGTACAGCGAGTTGTTGCCGAAGCGCACGCGCATCTGCGGCAGGTGCGAAGCCGCGACACGATTGGACGAGTAGTCCTTGTGCGAAACCTTGAACTCGGTCGAGAAGTTCTCGGACCAGTCACTGAACAGTTCACCCATCCAGGTTTCGTACTGGGTCGGCTGGGTGTACCAGAAGTCACTCAGCGACAGCGCGCTGCTGCTGACCTGCGGGAAGCGGACGACGTCCTGCTTCATCTTGTTGTAGCGCAGGGCCGCACGGTGGTTCTCGTTGATGTTCCAGTCGAGCTTGACGGCGTACTCTTCGATCGTCGTCTTGTTGTTCAGACCGTCAACGCCGCCGACCGGATAGCCCAGATCACTCATGCGCTTCTGGACTGCCGAGATGTCGGCGTCACTGATGCCGCCCTTGGACGGATCCTTGTTGTACGGGCTGTCACTCAGGCTCACGCCGCCGCCGCTACGCTCGTACTTTTCATAGTTGGTGAAGAAGAACAGCTTGTCCTTGAGGATCGGACCGCCGAACGTCATGCCGTAGGTCTTCTCGTCCTTGAAACCATTGAAGTCCGACTTGTCACCTTCCAGGCGCGAACGGACCATGTCCTTGTCGCGGTACGAGCCGTACACGGTGCCGTGGAACTCATTGGTACCCGACTTGGTCACGGCGTTGATCACCGCACCGGTACCGCCGGCGATGGTGGTGTCGTAGTTGGCCAGGTCGATGTTGATTTCCTGGATGGCATCCATCGACACCGGCTGACGCTCGGTCGGCAGGTTGTTGGAGCCCAGGCCGAACGGATCGGAGGCGCTGATGCCGTCGATGCGGATGGCGTTGTAGCGGGTGTTCTGGCCACCGGCCGAGATCGCGCCGTCAGCCTTGCTGACCTGCGAGATGCGCGGGTCCAGGCGGATGTAGTCCTGGATGTTGCGGTTGGCCGACGGCAGCGCGTCCATCGTTTCGCGCGTCACGTTGCTGCCGGTGCCCATCTTGTTGGCGCTGAACAGGTCCAGGCCGCCGGCGGTCGCAACAACGTTCACCGCGTCCAGGTTGGTCGCAGCCAGGTCACCGCCCAGGTTGGCGTTGACGGTGTTGACCTGGTTCAGGTTCAGGTAGACACCCTCTTCGGTCTTGGTGCCTTCACCGGACTTGGTGATGGTGATGGTGTACGGACCACCCACGCGCAGGCCGCGCGCGTTGTATCGACCCGACGCATCGGTGGTGGCACGCGAAACGGTGCCCGACTCGGTGTGGGTGATGGTGACTTCAGCGCCGGCGACAGGCTGGCCTGCGGCGGACATCACCTGGCCGCCGACACCGGCAGAGGTGCTCTGGGCGAAGGCGGGAGCGGCGGCGAGCGCAGCCACGAGACCAAGGGTGAGCTTGGACATCCGGAGTGGGTGGGTCATTTTTCGGTAGCCTCGATGCGAGTTGGCGATGGCGGAAAAAAAGCGCATCCAAACAGCCCTGCGGGTGGCTGGTCGGAGATTTATCTGGGGTTCCCTACCGCTTGGCTGAAGGCAGCCACAACGGTTAACACTAGATTAACACGCTACGCCATCAATGTGACGGTTGTGCGACAAACGGCACCGGATCGCAACGCAATCGTGACGGGATCTTCACTCCGCCTTTCCCCCGGCCTCATTCCGGCAGGGGCGCCTCACTGGCGTCGAGAATCCGGCCCCGCCAGGCAAGCCCAGCGCTGGACAGCAGGGTCACGGCCGCCGCAGCGGCGGCCTCCGGGCCCCGGGCGGCCGGGTCCTGGTCGACGGAATAGGCCCTGGCGCGCAGCGCCGTGCGCAGGGGGCCCGGATACAGGCCGCTGACCCGCACCGGGCTGCGGCCGAGTTCGTCATGCAGGCTGGTGATCAGCCCGCGCAGGCCATGCTGGGCCACACCGTATCCCCCCCAATAGGCCTGCCCCACCCGTTCGGAGGCATCGACCGCAAACACCAGGGCCGCGTCCTCGCGCTGCCGCAGCAGCGGCAGACAGGCCTGGGCCAGCCACGCCGGGGCAGTGAGCGTGACATGCACCGCACGGGCGAAACTGGCCGGGTCGGCCAGTTCGAACGGGGTCAATCCGGGGAAATGGGCGGCACAGACCAGCACTCCATCCAGGCGCCCCAGCTCGCGCTGCAGGGCCTGGGCCAGTTCGGCATAGTCGTCGGGGCCCGCACCCTCCAGATCCAGCGGATACAGCAGCGGTTCCGGGCCGACGGCCTGGACCTGGGCGTAGACACGGTCCAGGCGGCGCGGCTTGCGGCCCAGCAGGACCACGGTGGCCCCGGCGGCGGCGGCGGCAACGGCCGCCGCACTGCCCAGCCCACCGCCGGCGCCGGCAACCAGCACCACGCGATCCTGCAACGGGCGGCCATCGAGCGCCCCGTTGGTCGGTGACGTCGATGGCCAGGCACTCATCCCTGGGTCGCCTCTTCGACGATGCGCTTGAGCTCGCCGGCTTCAAACAGTTCCAGGACGATGTCGCAGCCGCCGATCAGCTCTCCATTGATGAACAGCTGCGGGAAGGTCGGCAGGTTGGAGAACCGCGGCAGGTTGGCGCGGATCTCGGGTTCTTCCAGCACGTTGACGGTGCGCAGGGTGACCGCGCCGGCTGCCATCAACGCCTGTACGGCGCGGCTGGAGAAACCGCACATCGGGTATTGCGGGGTACCCTTCATGAACAGCACGAGCGGGTAACGATCGACCTCGGCCTGGATTTGCTGCATTACCGCCACAACCTCACTCCTTGCTTCGCCGGACAAACCGACCGCGGTGGTCGGCTAGACTGCCCACGGTAGCCGCCATTGTAAGCGGATGGAACCGGCTGCCGCCGCCCCTCTGGCCACGAACCTGTCCATGCCTGTCGAATTGCCTGCCCTGCCCTACCTTTCCGGCTCCCTGCAGCCGCACCTGTCCGCACAGACCCTGGAGCTGCACCACGGCCGCCACCATCGCGCCTACGTGGATGCGGTCAATGCCGGCATCCTCGGCACCGAGTGGGAAGACGCGTCACTGGAAGAGATCGTCCGCCAGGCCCAGGGCAAGCTGTTCGATGCGGCCGCCCAGGCGTGGAACCACGGCTTCTACTGGCAGTGCCTGCGACCGCGTGGCGGTGGCGAACCGCAGGGTCGCCTGGGCGAGCTGGTGAAGCGCCAGTTCGGCGACGTGCAGCGCCTGCGCGAGGAATTCAACCGCACCGCGCTGGGCCTGTTCGGCTCCGGCTGGGTGTGGCTGGTGCAGCATCCGGGCGGACAGCTGGGCATCCAGGCGACCCGCAATGCCGGCACGCCGCTGACGGGTGAAAGCACGCCGCTGCTGTGCTGCGATGTCTGGGAGCACGCCTACTACACCGACTACCAGAATGATCGCGCGCGCTATCTGGACGCGTTCTGGCAGATGGTCAACTGGGAATTCGCTGAGAGCCAGCTACGCTGAGGCAGCGGCACCGCCCCGGGGTGGTGCCGGCCGCTGGCCGGCATCCCCCCATCGGTGTACAGAGATGGCGAATCTGCCGGCCAGCGGCCGGCACTACCGGAAAGCAGAGCGTGGCTTCACGCGTTCTCGTGCGCGGCCACCGCATCCATCACCCGCGCCGAGTACACCAGCGCCGCACCGGCATTGAGCGACACCGCCACACCCAGCGCCTCGGCGATTTCCTCGCGGTTGGCACCGTGCTTCAGCGCGGCATCCACGTGCACGGTGATGCAACCGTCGCAGCGGGTAGTGACCGCCACCGCCAACGCGATCAGCTCGCGGGTCTTCGCATCGAGGTGGTTGGTCTGGGCACCGGCATTGGCCAGCGTGGCGTAACCCTTCACCGTATCCGGCGAGAGCTTGCCGATCTCGCCGATACGGCCCTTCAGTTCCTTGCGGTAGGCATTCCAGTCGAGCATGGGGTGACTCCTGTGAGAGGAGCTCCACGCTACCACCGGGAATGTTGCGCCGATGCCTGCACCGGCGCTTCACAGCGTTGCACTGCCGGCCAGCGGCCGGCACTACCGGGCTCAGCGATTGCGCAGCGCGTGCACCGCCGGCGCCACCTGGGCCTGGCGATCCAGCTCCAGGCCGACCTGCTCCAGCGCATCGGCCAACGCGGCAGCATCGTCATCGCGCAACGTGGCGTGGCCGACCTTGCGGCCTTCGCGCGGCTCCTTGCCATAGTCGTGCCAATGGCCGCTGGCCTGGCCCAGCACCGGTGCCGGGTCCGGCATCGCGCCCAGCCAGTTCAGCATGCAGGCGTGGCCGAGCATGCGGGTGCTGCCCAGCGGCAGGCCCAGCACGGCACGCAGATGGTTCTCGAACTGCGAGGTCTCGCTGCCCTCGATGGTCCAGTGGCCGGAGTTGTGTACGCGCGGCGCCATCTCGTTGGCCAACAGCTCGCCATCGCGACAGAACAGCTCCAGCGCGAACACGCCGACGTACTGCAGGTGCTCGGCGACACGGCGGGCATAGCCGATCGCGGCCTGCTGCTCGGCATCGGACAGCACAGCCGGTGCCACGCTGGCCGACAGCACGCCGTCGACATGCCAGTTGCCGGTGACCGGCCAGGCTTCGAAGCTGCCATCGCGGCCACGCACGGCGACCACGCTGACCTCGCGCTGGAACGCCACGAAGCCTTCCAGGATCAGGCCGGTACGCTCGACCTGCGCGCCCAGTGCATCCCACGCGGCGTCGATGTCGGCCTCGCTGCGCAGGCGGAACTGGCCCTTTCCGTCATAACCAAGGCGGCGGGTCTTGAGGATGCACGGCAGGCCGAACTCAGCCGCCTTCGCAGCCAGCTCGTCACGGCTGCGGATATCAGCGAAGGCCGGCAGCGGGATGCCCAACTGCTGGAACAGGGTCTTCTCGCTCAATCGGTCCTGGGCCACCGCCAGCGCGGCCGGCGGCGGATAGACCGGCACGCGGTCGGCCAGGAACTGCGCGCTGTCTGCGGGCACGTTCTCGAAATCGAAAGTGACCACATCGACCTTGGCGGCGAAGTCCGCCAGCGCGTGGCGGTCATCGAAGGCACCGACGGTGAGCGGCGCCAGCGGGCCACTGCAGGCGTCGGCCGCCGGGTCGTACAGCTGGAAGCGCAGTCCCAGCGGCGCACCGGCCAGGACCATCATGCGGGCGAGCTGGCCGCCGCCCAGGATGCCGACGGTCAGGCTCATTGGCGCGGATCGTCGTGGGCCATCACGTCTTCGGTCTGGCGTGCACGGAAGGCGTCGAGCGCCTGGCCGATCGCCGGCTGGTCGCTGGCCAGCATCGCAGCAGCGAACAGCGCCGCGTTGGACGCGCCGGCATTGCCGATGGCGAAGGTGGCGACCGGGATGCCGGCCGGCATCTGCACGATCGACAGCAGCGAATCCATGCCGTTGAGGGCCTTGGACTGCACCGGCACGCCCAGCACCGGCACGGCGGTCTTGGCGGCGATCATGCCCGGAAGGTGGGCGGCCCCGCCGGCACCGGCGATGATCGCGCGCAGGCCACGCGGGCCCGCCTGCTCGGCGTAACTGAACAACACATCCGGCGTCCGATGCGCGGACACCACCTTCACTTCGAACGGAACACCCAGGGCTTCAAGCTTCTGGGCGGCGTGCTGCATGGTTTCCCAGTCGGAACGGGAACCCATGACGATGCCGACAAGCGGCGCGATCGGGTTGGGGGTCATTGGCCGTCACCTGCCTTAAAGACGTATTCTAGCCATCTTCCACGCAAGACGAAGAACCATGGATCGCAAGCTGCTCGACCTGCTGGTGTCGCCGGACACCCGCCAGCCCCTGTCCCTGCTGGATGGCAAGGGCCTGGAAGCCCTCAACAAGGCCATTTCCGCCGGCGCGGTGAACAAGGCCGATGGCAACCCGCTGGCGCAGCCGCTGCGCGAAGCCCTGGTCACCCGCGACCGCAAGCAGGTGTTCCGCGTTGACGACGGCATCCCGGTGCTGCTGGCCGAGGAAGCCATCCCGACCGCCCAGATCGCCGACTTCCCGGCCGCATGAGCGCGCTGCCGACGCCGGATGCGGCCGTTGTCGCCGCCGATGTCGCGCGGGCGCTGGCCGAGGACCTGGGCAGCGGCGACGTCACCGCCGCCCTGCTGCCCGACCAGGCCGACAGCGCTTACCTGCTGTGCAAGCAGGACGGGGTGATTGCCGGCCGCCCGTGGTTCGACGCCACCCACCGCGCACTCGACCCGGACGTGCGCATCGAATGGCGTGTCTCCGAAGGTGACGCGGTCACCGCAGGCACCGTGCTGGCCCTGCTGCACGGGCGCAGCCGCAGCCTGGTCAGCGCCGAACGCACCTCGCTGAACTTCCTGCAGACGCTGTCTGGCACCGCCACCACCACTGCCCGCTACGTGGCGGCGGTGGCCGGTACCGGCACGCGCATCCTCGACACGCGCAAGACTCTGCCTGGCCTGCGCCTGGCGCAGAAGTACGCAGTGCGCTGTGGCGGCGGCGACAACCACCGCTTCGGCCTCTATGACACGGTGATGCTGAAGGAAAACCACATCCGTGCCGCCGGTTCGCTGGCCGCGGCGGTGGCCGCCGCGCGCCGGCAATGGCCCGCGCTGCCGCTGGTGGTCGAGGTCGAGGACCTGGCCCAGCTGCGCCAGGCGCTGGAAGCCGGTTGCGAGCGCATCCTGCTGGATGACTTCAGCCCCGACCTGCGCCGCGAGGCAGTGCGCATCACGGCCGGCCGCATTCCGCTGGAAGTGTCCGGCAGCGTGGGCCTGGGCGGCCTGCGTTCGATCGCCGAGGACGGCGTTGACTGCATCTCCATCGGTGGACTGACCAAGCACGTGCAGGCCATCGATCTGTCGCTGAAGCTGGGCCCGCCGCCGGGTTGAGGCCTGGCGTGGGGGCCGATCCGTTGTCCATGGGAAAAGGGATCTGACCCCGTTCTCACACCCGGCGTTCACGACAGCGCTGCGACGCTGAGGTATCCCCCACAGGAGCCGCGCATGCGCCGGATGCTCTTGCCTGCCTGCCTGCTGCTGGCCGCGGCACCATTGTCCGCAGCGGCCGCCGAGGCCTGCGATGTTCCGCCCCGCTTCGGCCTGAGTCCGTTGGCGGTGGCCATCCGCAACACCGCCTGCAATGAGCACCGGCTCTGGTACCGGCCCTTCATCGATCGTGAAGGCCGTGCCGCCAGCCTCAGCGTCACCGAAGCCGAAAGCGATCACTTGGCAGACAATGGCCTGATCGCCTGGCAGCGCGTGGCCGGCTACTGGCGCAACAGCGGCACACTCAATGCCATGGGCAGCATCGCGGGCGCCAGCAGCTGCCTGGCGCCGTTGGGCACGCGCTACACCGACAGCGACTGCCGCGCCTTCCTGATCGACAACCCGTGGTCGGCCGCGTTCATTTCCTGGGTGATGGTGCAGTCCGGCGTTCCTGGCTTCAATACGTCGCCACGCCACATCGACTACATCCGTGCCGCCTACCAGGGCGGCCCCTCGGGCGTGCCGTACCGGCTGGTCGACCCGGCCACGGCCAAACCCGCACCGGGCGACCTGCTGTGCTTCCTGCGCGACCGCAGCACCACGCTCAGCTACAGCGGGCTGGTGCAGGCACTGGGCAATGGCTCGGTGGGCCACTGGAAATCGCATTGCGAAGTGGTGGTGGCGGCCAACCTCGGCGGCGACCAGACCCTGTACCTGGTCGGTGGCAACGTGATGAACACCGTAGCGATGCGGTTGCTGCAGCTGGATCGTACGGGGCTGATCAAGCTGCCTCCGGCACGCGAACGCAACAGCACCGGCATCGACCCCGGCTGCACACCAGGTCGCGAGGACGAATGCAGCTTCAACCGGCAGGACTGGGCAGCGCTGCTGCAGCTGACTGCAACCTCACCGCTGGTGATGCCCTCGCCCACTGCGACGCCGATGCAGCCCACTCCGGCACCGCAACCGGTCATCGTGCCCACGCAGCCGATGTCCAGCGAACCGCAGCCGCGGCGGTGAGTGCAGCGCTTGATCCCGCGCGCGTTCGCCGCCATCTTTGCGGGATCGACCCCTGACGGCTGACGCCATGCCAACCCTGCTGCTGTTGCTGATTGCCGGCGGAATCATCTATTTCTTCTGGAACGCGGCGCGTTCGGCCGCCGAGCGCGCGGTCGAACTGGGGCGCAATGCCTGCCGTGCTGCCGACGTGCAATGGCTGGATCAGGCGGTGCACGCCACCGGCCTGCGCCTGTCGCGCGGCGAAGATGGCCGGCTCGGCTTCGAACGTACCTTCAAGTTCGAGTATTCCTACGACGGCATCGATCGCCACGTGGGCCGCATGGTGCTGCGCGGCGACCAGCTGATCTCATTCACTGGTCCGGGCGCGGCGCGGATCAGCCAGATCCGCGCGGATGTGGACGATGCCGAGGATGTGTAAGGGCTGAAGGCGTGCCGACCAACGGTCGGCACCCACCGTTACCTGGTTACTTGACCACGCGCAGGTTCGGGCGCCCCTTCGGCGGCGGGCTGGCCGGCGGCGTATCGTCCGGCGGCGTGCCTTCCTCGTGCAGCAGCTCATCGCTGGTCGGAGCGGTCTCGTTGCCCGGGATGTCATCCGGTAGCGCCATGCCCTGCCCGGTCTCGCGGGCGTAGACGGCCAGCACGGCGCTGATCGGCACCTGCACCGGGTAGCTGGTACCGGAGAAGCGCGCCGAGAAGCTCACCATCTCGTTGTCGATCATCAGCCGCACGACAGCACGTTCGGCGATGTTGAGCACGACCCGGCCATCCTTGACCGCCGAAGGCGGGACCTGCACGCCGGGAACGCCGGCGTCGACCAGGATGTGCGGGGTCAGCTGGTTGTCGTTGATCCATTCCACCAGCGCCCGCAGCAGGTACGGGCGGTGGCTGGTCATGTGGAAGAAGTCTTCGGTCATGCGTGAAGTGTACGCGCCCGGCGCCCCGCCGGGGCGGATCACCTGCACGCCGGTCGGCGTGCAGACGGGTAACGCAGGCCCGGATCAGACCGGCAGATCGCGCAGCTTCTTTTCCTGATCGGTCAGGCTGCGGACGAAACCGGGGTGGCGGAAGATGCGGTTGCCGTAGTCCTCGATCGCCTTGCCGTCCTTCGGCAGCGGTACGTCCAGCGACTGCAGGCGCCAGATGATCGGCGCCATCGCGCAGTCGGCCAGGCTCATTTCCGGGTTGAGGAAGAACTTGCTGGCCTTGAACAGCGGCAGCGAGGCGGTCAGCAGCTCCTTCAGGCGCTTGCGGCCAGCCTCGGCCTGGGTCTTGTTGCCGAGCTGGATGGCCTGCACCTGTGGCACCCAGTCGTGCTCGATGCGCAGCATCGCCAGGCGGATGCGCGCACGCGAGAGCGGATCGACCGGCATCAGCGGCGGATGCGGATAACGTTCGTCCAGGTACTCGCTGACCACTGATGCGGCGTACAGCACCAGCTCGCGTTCGACCAGGGTCGGCACCGAGTGATACGGATTGAGGTCGATCAGGTCTTCAGGCGGGTTCTGTGGATCGACCGGAACGAAGTCGAAGGTCACACCCTTGGCCGCCAGGACCAGGCGTACACGGTGGCACAGTACATCGTCGTTCGAGGAAAACAGCGTCAGTGTATTGCGCATGCGTACGCTCGCCGCCATCAAAGGCTCTCCCACGACAGGAGACCGCCTGCCGCATCGGCGCCGCCGGCACCGTGCCGGCGGTCGACTCCTCCCCGAGTGTGCAACCGACCATCACAAAAGCCAATAGGCCCGTGCGATGGCCGGCGGCAGATTCAGTGAACGTCCTTCCAGTATTCCTTCTTCAGCAGGTACAGCAGGAAGGTGAGCAGGGCCAGGAACAGGATCACCCACACGCCCAGCTGCTGGCGCTTGAGCGCGGCCGGTTCGCCGGCATACTCGAGGAAGTTGGTGATGTCCCGCACCGCCTGGTCGTACTGCCCGGCATCAACCGAACCCGGCGTTTCGATCTTCAGGCCGGTCACCGGCGGGTCCATGCCGGGCGCTTCCGCCTTGCCATGGACCGCATGCTGCAGGCCCTGCATCTCCCACAGCGGGTTGGGCATGGAGGCATTGGCGAACAGCGCGTTGTTCCAGCCCAGCGGCCGGCTGCTGTCCAGATAGAACGACTTGAGGTAGGTGTAGACCCAGTCACTGCCCCGCACGCGCGCGATCAGGCTGAGATCGGGCGGCATCTTGCCGAACCACTTCTCCGCGTTCTCCTTGGGCATCGCCACCGGGATCGGGTCGCCGATCGCCGAGCCGGTGAAGTTGAGGTTGTTCATCACCTCTTCCTCGGTCAGGCCCAGGTCCTGCGCCATCCGCGAATAGCGCAGGTACTTCAGCGCGTGGCAGCCGGAGCAGTAGTTCATGTACAGCTGCGCGCCGCGCTGCAGCGAAGCGCGGTCGCCCAGATCGTTGCCGGCCTGCAGCAGCTTGGTGCCACCTTCGGCGGCGGAGGCCAGGAAACTGCCCAGCATCAGGGTGGCCGTCAGGGCCAACCGGACCATCCAGCGATCAGTCATGGGTGGTCACCCTCTCCGGTACCGGCTTGGTCTTGTCCAACCGTGTCCATAGCGGCATGGTGATGAAGAACGCGAAGTACAGGAAGGTCAGCACCCGCCCGATGTAGGTCTCGTGCACGTCGGTGCCCGGGCCGGAACCAATCACGCCCAGCCACACGAAGCACACCGCCAGCACGCCCAGCATCACCTTCGAGATCCAGCCGCGGTAGCGCACCGACTTCACCCTGGCCTTGTCCAGCCACGGCACCAGGAACAGGATCGCAATGGCCGAGAACATCACCAGCACGCCACCGAGCTTGTTCGGCACCACGCGCAACATCGCGTAGTAAGGCGTGTAGTACCAGACCGGCTTGATGTGTTCCGGGGTCACCAGGCGGTTGGCCTCGGTGAAGTTGTCGTGCTCCAGGAACAGGCCGCCGAAACCGGGCGCGAAGAAGATGATGAAGGCGGCGATGATCAGCAGGAAACCGGCGCCGACGCCATCCTTGAGCGTGTAGTACGGGTGGAACGGAATGCCATCGGCCGGTGCGTTCGGCGACCAGCGGTTGCCCTTCGGCCCCTTCTTGATCTCCACGCCATCGGGGTTGTTCGAACCCACTTCGTGCAGCGCGCCCAGGTGCAGTACCACCAGCAGCAACAGCACCAGCGGCAGAGCGATGACATGCAGCGCGAAGAAACGGTTGAGCGTGGCGTCACTGGGCAGGTAATCGCCCATGATCCATTCGGTCAGGCCGTTGCCGATCACCGGTATCGCGCCGAACAGCGAGATGATCACCTTGGCGCCCCAGAACGACATCTGGCCCCACGGCAGCACGTAGCCCATGAAGGCTTCGGCCATCAACACCAGGTAGATCAGCATGCCGAGGATCCACACCAGCTCGCGCGGCTTCTGGTAACTGCCGTACAGCAGGCCACGGAACATGTGCAGGTAGACCACGATGAAGAACAGCGAGGCACCGGTGGAGTGCATGTAGCGGATCAGCCAGCCCCACTCCACATCGCGCATGATGTATTCGATGGAGCCGAACGCCTCGGCGGCGCTGGTCTTGTAGTGCATCGTCAGGAAGATGCCGGTGACGATCTGGTTGACCAGCACCAGCAGCGCCAGCGAACCGAAGTAGTACCAGATGTTGAAGTTCTTCGGCGCGTAGTACTCGCTGACGTGCTTCCGGTAGACCGGCATCAGGCCGGGCGCGCGGGCGTTGACCCAGTCGGCCACGCCGCTGGCGGTACGGCTGAGGATATTGGCCATCAGGCAGCCCCCTGCGGATCGACACCGATGATGATGGTGTTGTCGTCCTGGTAATGGTGCGCGGGCACCTTCAGGTTGATCGGCGCCGGCACGTCCTTGAAGACGCGTCCGGACATGTCGAAGCGCGACTTGTGGCACGGGCAGAAGTAACCGCCCTTCCACTGCGGGTCGTAGGGCTCAGGCCGGATTTCGGCGACCATTTCCGGCGAGCAGCCCAGGTGCGTGCACAGGCCGACCAGTACGGAGATATCCGGCTTGATCGAGCGCAGTTCGGGGTTCTGCTTCAGCACGTAGTCCGGCTGCTGGTCCTTCTCGCCGGACTCGGGGTCCTTGAGACGGCCGTCCAGCCCGTGCAGCGCATCGAGGATGGCCTTGGACCGCTTGACGATCCAGATCGGCTGGCCACGCCATTCCACGATCAGGCGTTGACCTTCCTGCAGGGCGCTGATGTCGGCCACCACCGGTGCGCCGGCAAGCTTGGCGCGGGCACTGGGGTTCCAGGATTTGATGAAAGGAACTGCGGTGAATCCGACGCCGACGGCGCCCACCACGGCTGTGGTGGCAGAAAGAAAACGCCGACGTCCGGTGTTGACTGGATCGTGTACCCCATCGTTGGCCATCCGGCACTCCGATATTGATTAGGTAGCTTTAAGGCTGCCAGCGGATCCGGTGGGGGCCAGAGCCGCATTGAATCACGGTCGAGTGTAGCGGAACCGTCGCGCGCCACACAACGCATTGCAACAACATTGATTGCGGGGTTGCCGGCCAGCGGCCGGCACTACCTTTCAAAGGAGTGCCGACCAACGGTCGACACCTACCGTTCAAGGAGTACCGGCCAACGGTCGGCGCCTACTGGTGACTCAGGGCGGTGCGGTAACGTTCGGCCAGCTGCCCGACCCGGCGCACGTAGTACTGGGTCTCGCTGTAGGGCGGCACGCCACCGTGGCGGTCGACCGCGCCTTCGCCAGCGTTGTAGCCGGCTGCGGCAAGGGTCAGGTCGCCATTGAAGCGTTTCAGCAACCACGCAAGATACTGCACGCCGCCACGGATGTTCTGCCCGGCGTCATAGGAATCGCTTACGCCGAAGCGCGCGGCGGTCGGCGGCATCAGCTGCATCAGGCCCTGCGCGCCAGCACGGCTGAGCGCGGTCGGGTTGTAGGCCGACTCGGCATGGATGATGGCGCGCACCACCGCCTCCTCCACGCCGAACTCGCGCGCGGCCGAGGTGATCTCGGCCTGGAAGGCCGAGGTGTTCAGTCGCACGGTGCCGAAGTCCACGCGTGGATTGACCCCGCAGGCATAGCAGCGCTCCATGAAGCTGTAGCGGATGGTCCGGACCGGGCCGAGGCTGGCCACCTGTGCCGGGCGCGCACTGGTGTAGTGGCGCACGCCATCCTTCATGAAGGAATACACCTGGCCACTGACCATGCGCCCGCTGCGCGAGGCGACCGGCTGTGCGGGACCGGATGCCGGCACGGACGCAGGCGCGACCGTTGCCGGCGCTGCGGCACTCGCAGCAACGGCCACCGGGTTGCGTTCGATGCTGGCCACCGTTGTCGGTGCCGGCCTGGGCGCGGCCACCACCGGTCGAGGTGCCGGGCGGGTGTCACGGGTGTAGCTGATGGTGCTGCAGCGCGCGCCGGCCACCCGCTTGCTCACATAACTGGTGACGCCGTCAGCGCCCTGGCACTTGTACAGGGTTCCAGCGCTGGCCGGCGCAGCGGTCAGCGCAGCGATGATGATCGCCGTTGTCCCCAGTATCCCCTTCATGGCGGCGAGTGTCCCAGCTTCGCCGGGGCTTGCCAAGCGACGTGGCTCAGCCTGTGACCGGCGGCACAGCCAGCAGCTGGCCGAGGCCCGCCAGGCGCTGCGCCAGTTCGTCGCGCAGGCCCGGCGGGGTGGTCCAAAGCGCCACGGGTAGGCGGTCCAGGCTGAGAATCTGCGCCAGCATCATGCCGCGGCTCTCGGCGCCCATGCGCAGCAGGCAGTGGTCGGGGCCATCCGCTTCCAGTACTCCACACCACGGCGGGATGCGGCCTTCCAGCTCGGAATGGCTGCCGGACAGGCGGAGGATGGCCTGCAGCGCGAACGGCGCCTGGCTGACCGCCTGCCGCACCATCACATCGGGCGGCGCCGGGGTGCGCCGGTGCAGGCCCGGCCCGGCGCACTCACGTACGGCGCCCATGCGGTCCACGCGCAGGGTGCGCCAGTCCTGCCGCCCCAGGTCCCAGGCAAGCAGATACCAGCGTCGCCCGTAGTTGACTAGGTGCTGGGCCTCGACCTCGCGCTGGGTGACGGCTTCCTGCGCGCTGCGGTATTCGAAGGCCAGCCGTGACGCCTGTCGGCAGTGCTGGGCCAGCCGCCCGAGCAGGCGTGCGTCGGTGGACGGAAGGTCGGACAGGGTGGCCGTCGCTGCATGCACCTCGCCGGCCTGCTGGCGACGACGGGTCGGCACCAGCGGATCGAGCTTGGACAACAGGCCACGCGCGGTGTCGTCGATCCCGGCAACGGTGGCCGAGGCTGCGCGCAGGGCGATGGCCAGGGTGGTCGCCTCCTCCTCGTCCAGCAGCATCGGCAGCACCGGGGCCCCGGCCCCCAACTGGTAGCCGCCGCCGACCCCGGACGAGGCCTGCACCGGATAGCCCAGCTCGCGCAGGCGCTCGATATCACGGCGGATGCTGCGCCGGTCCACGCCCATGCGCTCGGCCAGCTCGGCCCCGGACCACTGGCGGCGGGCCTGCAGCAGGGCGATCAGGCGCAGCAGACGATGGGCGGTATGGCGCATGAAGGATCGAGGACAGAAGTCGTCCGCAATAGTGCCCCAGGATGGCCTCCAGTTCACCACCCACCGCAAGGAGCAATGCCATGAATTCACGCCAGATCACCCTGTACCACGCCGCCCGTTCCCGCTCGAGCGGCGCCGTGGCCCTGCTCGAAGCGCTGGGTGCCGACTACCGCATGCAGGTGCTGGACCTGAAAGCCGGCGCCAACCTGGCCCCGGCCTACCTGGCTATCAACCCGATGGGCAAGGTGCCGGCCATCGTCCACAACGGCGCACTGGTGACCGAGCAGGTGGCGATCTACCTGTACCTGGCCGACCTGTATCCGGAAGCCGGGCTGGCGCCGCCGATCGGTG
The DNA here is from genome assembly GCF_059371375.1 of Stenotrophomonas sp. YJH_SMC_64. Classification (NCBI taxonomy): domain Bacteria; kingdom Pseudomonadati; phylum Pseudomonadota; class Gammaproteobacteria; order Lysobacterales; family Lysobacteraceae; genus Stenotrophomonas; species Stenotrophomonas sp. YJH_SMC_64. Next base: position 109,395 of record NZ_JCAFUN010000002.1, read on the forward strand.
ACGCCCTGCGCGGGCCCTATCTGCGCTGGATGGCCTTCTATGGCGCCTGTTTCGAGCCGGCGATGATCGACAAGGCGATGCACCGCGAGCCGCCGCCGCGCCTGATGTCGCCGTACAACGATGCCGAGACCGTGCTGCAGGTGGTCGAGGCCCAGCTGGCGCAGGGCCCGTACCTGCTGGGCGAGGTCATGAGCGCCGCCGACGTGCTGTGGGGCAATGCACTGGCGTGGACCACGGCCTTTGGCCTGGTACAGCCGGCGCCGGCCACGGCTGACTACATCGCACGGATGAGCGCGATGACCGCGTTCGACCGTTCGCGGCAGATCGATGCGGAGCTGGCGGCGGCGTAAGGGCGCCCGCCGGGCACCGCCCGGCGCTACCGGGGCCGGCGGGATGCGGGTAGCGCGGGGCCGTGCCCCGCGAGCGCACAGCGCGGCGTACGCGCCGGGATGCAGGTAGAATTGCCGGCTTTCCCGCCACCCGAATGGATTAAGCGCCATGACCGGGACGCCAGACGTCTTTCCGCCCGCCCCGCCGGGCGGTGCCCCGCTCGTTGCCCTGCCCGCCGGTCCGCGCAAGCCCGACCAGGTGAAAGGCAAGCTGTACATCAAGACCCACGGTTGCCAGATGAACGAGTACGACTCGGCCAAGATGGCCGACGTGCTCGCCGCCAGCGATGGCCTGGAACTGACCGATACCCCGGAAGACGCCGACGTCATCCTGGTCAACACCTGTTCCATCCGCGAGAAGGCGCAGGAGAAGGTGTTCAGCCAGCTGGGCGTCTGGAAGGGCCTGAAGAACAAGGGCCGCGAGGTCATCATCGGCGTGGGCGGCTGCGTTGCCTCGCAGGAAGGCGAGGCGATCATCAAGCGTGCGCCGTTCGTGGACCTTGTGTTCGGCCCGCAGACCCTGCACCGGCTGCCGGAGCTGATCCGCGCCCGCCGCGAGCAGAAGCGCCCGCAGGTGGACATCAGCTTCCCCGAGATCGAGAAGTTCGACCGCCTGCCGGAACCGCGTGCCGAAGGCGCTTCGGCGTTCGTGTCGATCATGGAAGGCTGCTCGAAGTACTGCTCGTTCTGCGTGGTGCCCTACACCCGCGGCACCGAAGTCAGCCGCCCGTTCGAGGACGTGGTGGTGGAAGTGGCGCAGCTGGCCGCGCAGGGCGTGCGCGAAATCAACCTGCTCGGGCAGAACGTCAATGCCTATCGCGGCCCCTATGGAGATGGCGAGTTCGCCGATCTCGGCCTGCTGATCCGGACCATCGCCGAGATCGACGGCGTCGGCCGCATCCGCTTCACCACCTCGCACCCGCTGGAGTTCAGCGACTCGCTGATCGATGCGTTCCGCGACGTGCCGCAGCTGGCCAACTTCCTGCACCTGCCGGTGCAGGCCGGCAGCGACCGCGTACTGTCGGCGATGAAGCGCGGCTATACCGCGCTGGAATTCAAGTCGAAGATCCGCAAGCTGCGCGCGGTGCGCCCGGACATCTCGATCAGCTCGGACTTCATCGTCGGCTTCCCCGGCGAAACCGATGCCGATTTCGAGAAGACCATGAAGCTGATCGAGGACATCGGCTTCGACCACAGCTTCTCCTTCATCTATTCGCGCCGCCCGGGGACCCCGGCGGCCGACCTGGAGGACACGATCAGCGATGCCGAGAAGCACGCGCGCCTGTCGCGCCTGCAGGAGCGCATCAATGCGCACGCCGCCGGCATCTCCGAGAAGATGGTCGGCACCGTGCAGACCGTGCTGGTGGAAGGCCCTTCGCGCAAGAACCCGAACGAACTGACCGGCAAGACCGAGAACATGCGTTCGGTGAACTTCCCGGCGCCGGCGCGGCTGATCGGCCAGTTCGTGGATGTGGTGATCACCGAGGCGCTGACCAATTCGCTGCGCGCGCGCGTGGTGGCGGAATAAAGTGCGCCGACCAACGGTCGGCACCCACCGAATTGATGCCGGCCAACGGTCGGCACCCACCGAATTAATGCCGGCCGGCGGCCGGCACCCACCGAATTGATGCCGACCAACGGTCGGCACCCACCGGAGTTGATGCCGGCCAACGGTCGGCACCTGCCGAATTGATGCCGACCAACGGTCGGCACCCACCGAATTGATGCCGACCAACGGTCGGCACCCACCGAATTGATGCCGACCAACGGTCGGCACCTACCAGGGTGGATGCCGACCAACGGTCGGCACCTACCAGGGTGGATGCCGACCGTTGGTCGGCATGCCTCAATCCAAACGCTTGCGGAAACGCAGGATCGCCAGGGTCATCATCACCGCGATGAAGGCCAGCAGCGCCAGCGCGTCGTGCCACAGCTCCCACAGCGAGGCGCCGCGCAGCATGATGCCGCGCACGAGGCGCAGGAAGTGGGTCAGCGGCAGTACTTCGGCCAGCCATTGCACCGGCCGCGGCATGCCCGCGAACGGGAACATGAAGCCCGACAGCAGGATCGACGGCAGGAACAGGAACAGGGTCATCTGCATCGCCTGGAACTGCGAGCGCGCGCGCGTGGAAATCAGCAGCCCCAGTGCGAGGTTGGCCAGCACCAGCAGCACCGCGGCCAGGTAGATGTCCAGCAGCCTGCCGCGAATGGGCACCTGGAACAGCCAGGTGCCCAGCACCAGCACCAGCGTGGTCTGCAGCAGGCCGATGGCTGCATAGGGCAGCACCTTGCCCACCATCAGTTCGCTGCGCGACACCGGCGTGGCGATCAGCAGCTCCATGTTGCCGCGCTCGCGTTCACGCACCACCGCCACCGCCGTGAACATCACCAGGGTCATGGTCAGGATCACCCCGATCAGGCCTGGCACGATGTTCACCGCCGAACGCCGCTGCGGGTTGTAGAAGCTGGTCACGCTGATTGGACCACCGGCGATGCTGCCTTCGCGCAGCGGCCGCGTGTTGCTGGTCGGTCGCGTCTCCAGCGGCACCTGCGCCAGCTGGATCGCCGCGCTCTGCACCACGGTGTCGCTGCCATCAACCAGTACCTGCACCGCCTCGCGTCCATCGAAGCGACGGCGCTCGAAGTCGGCCGGCACCACGATGCCGACACTGATCTCGCCACGCCGCAGCGCCCGCATCAGCTGGTCGGGCGTATAGGCTTCGCTGCGCGGCGTGATCACGCCGGTGGCGACCATGTCCTGCACCAGCGCGCGTGACGCCGCACTGTTGGCCTGGTCGGCGACACCGGCGTCGAGGTGGCGCAGGTTGAGATTGATCGCGTAGCCGAACAGCAGCAGCTGCATCACCGGAATGCCGACGATCATCGCCAGCGTGATGCGGTCGCGGCGCAGCTGGCGCAATTCCTTGAGCATGATCGCCCACAGCCGGCGCAGGTTCATGCCGCTGGCTCCCGGCCACGGCCGCGGGTGGCGGCGACGAAGACGTCTTCCAGGTTCGGCGCCACCGCCTCGATGCGGGCCTGCGGATCGGCGCTGGCCAGCGCGCGCCGCAACGCTGGCGCATCGGCGGCCGCCTCGCTGCACAGCACGCGCAGCTGCGTGCCGATCTGTGCCACGCTCAGCACGCCGGGCAGCTCAGACAACGCGCGGCTGGCCTGCCGCGGCTGCGCCGACGTGACCTGCAGCGTGCGGCCGTCCAGCCGTGCACACAGTTCGGCCGGCGTGCCATCGGCGACCAGCGCGCCTCGATCGAGGATCGCCAGCCGGTGGCAGCGCTCGGCTTCGTCCATGTAGTGGGTCGATACCAGCACGGTGGTACCGGCGTCGGCAAGTTCAAACAGGGCCTCCCAGAAATCGCGGCGTGACTCCGGGTCGACCGCGCTGGTCGGCTCGTCCAGGAACAACAGCTCGGGCGCGTGCACGACGGCGCCGGCCAGCGCCAGGCGCTGCTTCTGGCCACCACTGAGGGTGCCGGCCAGCTGCGGCTGCCGGTCCAGGAGACGGTACTGCTGCAGCAGTTCGTCGACCCGCTGCCGGGCCCGCGTACGCGGCAGGTCCTGGATGGCGGCGAGGAATTCCAGGTTCTCGCGCACCGAAAGGTCTTCATACAACGAGAAGCGCTGGGTCATGTAGCCGATGCGCCGGCGCAGTGCCTCGGCCTGCTCCGGCACGGCCAGGCCGAGCACCTCGATCTGGCCGGCGCCCGGTTCCAGCAGGCCGCACAGCATGCGGATGGTGGTTGACTTGCCCGACCCGTTCGGGCCCAGGAAGCCATAGACCTGGCCACGCGGCACGATCAGGTCGACATTGTCCACGGCCAGCAGATCGCCGAAGCGGCGGGTCAGGCCCTGGGCATGCACCGCGATGTCGTTGCCGGTGTTCAGAAGCTCACCTGCACCGGCATTCCCGCCGGCAGCTTCTGCATGTCGGAGGGAGCGTCCACTTCGATCTCGGCGAGGTAGCTCAGGCGCGCGACGTCGTCACCGGTCAGTGCGTAGTACGGAGTAAATGAAGGCTCGCTGCGGATCGAGCGCACATGCCCCTTCAACGCAGTGCCTTGCCCTTCCAGGTGCACCTGCGCGACCTGCCCGACCTTGACCTGCAACCGCAATGGCTGCGGCAGGTAGACGCGCGCATAGGGGCGCTCGCCGACCAGCATCACCGCCAGCGGCGCGCCGACCGGCGCCTGGTCGCCCTGCCGGTAAGGCAAGGCATCGACCACGCCGTCGCGCGGCGCACGCAATTGCAGCTTCTGCAGGTTCACGGCCTGCACTGCCTGTTGCGCCTGCGCGGCATCGGCGGCCGCCTGGCCCTGGGCGATATCCTGCACACGGCTGCCGTGCACCCGCTCCAGCCAGGCCTGCTCGGCAGCACGCACGCTGGCCTCGGCATTGCCGGCGGCGGCACGTGCACGATCCAGCTCAGCGGCGGCAATCAAGCGCTGCTGTGCCAACGGCTGGACCCGCCGGTAATAGGCACTTGCTTCGGCAGCCTGTGCGCGCAGCGCGGCCAGTTGCGCCTGGGCCTGCGCGATCTGCTCCTGGCGTGGGCCGATCTTCAGTTCTTCCAGCTGCGCCTGCGCACGCGCCGTATCAGCCTGCGCTGCGGCGAACTGCGCGTCACCGCGGGCCGGGTCGAGCTGCATCAGCACGGCGCCGGCCTTGACCTGCTGTCCCTCGCGCACCTCCACCGTGGCGATCACTTCGGCCGCCGGCGCCGGCACCGTGATCCGGTCCCACTCCAGCGTGCCCAGTGCAGTCGGTGTTGACTGCACACACCCGGCCAGCAGGCCGATGCCCGCCAGTCCGATTCCTCGCATCCCGTTGCCGATGCCCATGCCATCCCCTCCTGCGACGGCGACACGGTGCCATGTGCCCCGTGCACCCTCAATGATTCCGATCAGCCCTGGCGGTTTTTTCGCCACGCGCCGGCACGCCTTTTGCTGCAAGGCTCCGCACCACCTATCCACAGGTTGATTCGGCATCATTCCACAACCGTTGTGGAAATCCGCCAGCGCCCGGCTTTGTTGCTCACCCGGCAACGAAACCTGCACTGTCGTCACGATGAATGCCCCCGTGCAGGCCCCCGCGGCAGTGCTGCCGAAGCGACGAGCGACCATGACGTTTTTTTCACCAGGACCTCATGGGCCTTGTGGCACAAGCATTGCGAAGGTCTATCCACAGGTTTTCGCGCCCCCCGTCCACACCGGGTGTGGAAAACGCTGTATCGACCGTCTGCTGGCCGTGTGCCCCGCACGCGCGCTACCCTTGTCTCCCCTGAATACACTGCGGTGGAAGGCGTCCGCCCCACCCGAAGCAATGAAAAGCATCGAGCATCGAGACTTCACCCTGTCGCCGGAAGACAACGAACGGCTGGCCAACCTGTGTGGCCCGTTCGACGGGCATCTGCGGCAGATCGAACTGAAACTCGGCGTGGAAATCGCCAACCGTGGCTTCGTGTTCCGCATCAGCGGGCCGAACGAAGCCATCGTCGAGGCGCAGAAGCTGGTTGAAGCGCTGTACGCCGAAGCCGGCGAAACCACCTTCGACAACCACGCCATCCACCTGCGCCTGGCGCAGGCCAATGTCGAGCAGATCGCCGAACGCTCCTACGAAGCGCAGGAGGTGGCGATCAAGGTCAAGCGCGGCACGGTACGCGGGCGCGGTGCCAACCAGGCCCGCTACCTGCACCAGATCGCAACCCACGACATCAACTTCGGCATCGGGCCGGCCGGCACCGGCAAGACCTTCCTGGCCGTGGCCAGCGCGGTCGAAGCGCTGAACGAATCGCGGGTGCAGCGGCTGATCCTGGTCCGCCCCGCGGTGGAAGCCGGCGAGAAGCTGGGCTTCCTGCCCGGCGACCTGAGCCAGAAGGTCGATCCCTATCTGCGACCGCTGTACGACGCCCTGTACGAGATGATGGGCGTGGAAAAGGTGGTCAAGCTGCTGGAAAGGAACGTCATCGAGATCGCGCCGCTGGCCTATATGCGCGGCCGCACGCTCAACGATGCGTTCGTGATCCTGGACGAAGCACAGAACACCACCATCGAGCAGATGAAGATGTTCCTGACCCGCCTCGGCTACGGCTCCACCGCGGTGGTCACCGGTGACCTGACCCAGACCGACCTGCCCAAGCACGTGAAGTCGGGCCTGCGCGATGCCATCGATGTGCTGCGCGACGTGGAGGGTGTCAGCTTCACCTTCTTCGAATCCCGCGACGTGGTCCGCCACCCGCTGGTGGCGCGCATCGTCAGCGCCTACGACCGCCGCGACCTGCATCAGATCCAACCTGGAGCAACTCCATGACCCGTGGTCCCGTGCGACTGGACGTCGCCGTCAGTTACGCCCTGCCGCGTGCCGGCCTGCCGGCGGCAGTGAGCTTCCGCAGGTGGGTGGCTGCCGCGCTGAAGGGCCGCATCCGCGAGGCCGACCTGGCCATCCGCGTGGTCGACGCCAAGGAAGGCCAGTCGTTGAACCGCCACTACCGTGGCAAGGACTACGCCACCAACGTGCTCAGCTTCCCGGCCGAAGTGCCCGAAGGCCTGCCCAAGGGCGTCAAGTTCCCGCTGCTCGGCGATCTGGTGATCTGTGCACCGGTCGTAGCGCGGGAGGCCGACGAACAGGGCAAGGCGCTCAACGCCCACTACGCGCACCTGACCGTGCACGGCGTGCTGCACCTGCTCGGCTGGGACCACGAGGACGACAAGGAAGCCGAAGCGATGGAACAGCTGGAACGGGAGATCCTGGCCGAGCTGGGCATCGACGACCCCTACGCGGGCGAGCGCTGACACCGGGCCCTGTTCCGAGCCCACGCACTCACGGAAGAGGAGCGCAGCATGACCCTGCCCGCACTTGTGCTTGCCGCGCTACTGCAGTCCGGGGCAGGCCTGATGCCCGATCCTGACCGTCCCTCACCGTTCCCCGCCAGCGACAGCGAGGCCGACATCGCCGCAAAGATCGCCGAATTACGGGCGTTCTTCGGCAGCAGCGAGCGCGACACCCGCAACATCGTCGCCACTGCCCAGCAACGGGCACTGATCGAGCGCCTGGAAGCGCGGCACGCGGCACGTCTGGCCGGCATCTGGGTGGACAATGCGAGGGGCTGGAACGTTGTCGTGCGACTGACAGGCGCCGCACCCGAGGCCGATGAGACACATCCAGGGGCGGATGGCCCGCAACGTGTGCGCTACATCACCGGCGCCGCGATGACCGAAGCGGAGATGACGCGCCGGCTGCACGCACAGCAGGACTGGCTGCGGGCCCAGCTGCCTGACCTGTTCGGCCATGGCCTGGATGTCAAGACCGGGGAGCTGGAGGTGGAGCTGCGGGATACCCCAGCCAACCGCGCGACGGCGGCGGCCGTGCGTGACCACCTGCAGGCGCGACTGGGCTACCCGGTCAGGCTGCGCTGGTACCCAGCGGCCACGCGCTGGAATCCGCCCTGACTGCGCCACGGCTGGAGTGCCAGCCCATGCGCTGAGCTATTGTTCAACACCGGCCAGGACGCGGAAGGAAAAAGGATGAACCCAGGGAACAGCTTCACGACGTTTGCGATGGCCGCAGGCCTGCTCGCGGGCCTGCTGGTGCTGGGCGCTTACACCTTGCGCCGCATCAGCGCCCGCGACCCCGGCGGCAGGCACTGGCTGCCGCGCAGCCTGGCCCTGCTGTCGCCCGTGTGCCTGCTGGCCGGGCTGGCGATCGGCATGTTCGGCCCGCACCTCACAGGTAGAGCGGAACCCGCCCACCTGCCGGGGCTGTGGGAAACGTCGATGGTGCTGATACTGGTCGGTGCCTTGACCCTGCCAGTGCTGTGGCGAACGCTGCTGCAGCAGTGGCTTGGCAGGCCGGCCAATGCACTCCCGTTCTTCCACGCCAGCCGCACCTCGCTGCTGGTGCTGTTCGTGCTGGCCGTGATCTACATGAAAGTGGCCAGGACAGCCGCGGCGGAACTGATGCCCTGGCTGACCAGCCCGGGCCTGTGGCCGGCGGTGGCGCGCATCGCGGGGCAATCGATGCAGGTCGCCATGCTTGCGGTCGTGCTGACTCTCTCACTGATGGTCGTACGGCGGGCGATGACCGGTTTCCTGCGCCTTATCAGCGGGCTGTTCCGGCGCTCGCCGGGGCTATGATGGCGGCCCCTCGCCTGCGGAAACCGACCGTGTCACTGCGCTGCTGTCTGCCCCTGCTCTGTGCCCTCGCCGCTCCCTCCGCCTTCGCCACCCGCCTGGACCTGCCGGCCCTGATCGAATGCCGCCAGGGCGTGGCCGAGCAGGCCGCGCTGGCGCCGCTGCTGGCCGATCCGCTGAAGGCCGTGGCCCAGGGCCTGCAGCCGCTGCCGCAGGGCAACCAGTTCATGAGCGAGTTCCGGCTGGCCAGCCCGATCACCGTCTTCGGCCAACAGACCGATCGGGTGGCGGTGGCCGGCGCCAGCGTCATGGCCGTCCTCGACCAGGCCGACCCACGCCCGCTGGCCAAACGGCTGGAATTGGAGACCGGCTACGACCAGGACGGCAAGTTCATGGCCGGCCGCGAGCTGGTCAGCCGCGACGTGACCGACCCGAAGACCGGCGAGGCCCAGATCGAGTCGATCATCCTCAGCGTCTCCACCGTGGCCTCCCACCCGGGCAAGACCCTGGCCGGCTGCACCTACAGCCTGGACCTGCCCGAAGAGGCGCCGGCCGCGGCCGCCCCAGCCCCGGCCACCGGCAGTCACTGACAGGCCATCACATCCTGCTAGACTTGGGTCAACGCCCGGCCTGCCGGGTGCCTTTTTTCCAGAGATGTCAGAAGACGACAGTAGTAGCTCCCCTGCGGAGCACAGTGAAAAGAAGCGCGGCTGGCTTGAACGCCTGACCTCCGCCTTCTCCGGCGAACCCCATACCCGCGACGAGCTGGTCGCTGTCCTGCACACCGCGCAGGAAGAGGGTCTGATCGCCGCCGATACCCTGAAGATGATGGAAGGGGCCATTTCGGTGGCCGAGCTGACCGTGGGCGACGTGATGATCTCGCGCTCGCAGATGGTCTCGCTGCCGGTTGAAGCGCCCTTCCTGGAACTGATGAAGCAGGTGGTCGAATCCGGCCATTCACGCTTCCCGGTGCACGGCGAGAACAAGGACGACATCCTTGGCATCCTGCTGGCCAAGGACCTGCTGCGCGGCGTGGTCGCCGACAACGGTCCGGCCAACGTGCGCGAGCTGCTGCGCCCGGCGGTCCTGATCCCGGAAGCGAAGAAGCTCAACGTGCTGCTGAAGGAGTTCCGCCTGTCGCGCAACCACATGGCCATCGTGGTGGACGAGTACGGCGGTGTCGCCGGCCTGGTCACCATCGAGGACGTGCTGGAACAGATCGTCGGCGAGATCGACGATGAGCATGACGAGGCCGAGGATCCCTCGGCGCAGATCGCGATCCAGTCCGACGGCCAGTACGTGGTCGACGCGCTGACCCCGATCGGCGACTTCAACGAGCGTTTCGGCGCGACGTTCTCCGACGAGGACTACGACACCATCGGTGGCCTGGTCACCGAGGCCGTGGGCCACCTGCCGGAAGTCGGTGACGAGCTGGCGCTGGACCGCTTCATGTTCCGCGTGGCCCGCGCCGATGCGCGCCGGGTACAGGCCTTCCACGTGACCGTGCTGCCGCCGGACGCGCAGGACGACGCTTGAAGCGCCGCGGCCTGATCCTCATGGTGTGGCTGGCACTCTACGTGCTGGCCATGGCCCTGCCGCTGGCCGCCTTCGCGCAGCCGGCGCCGGCCACACCTGCCGTGCCCGCGGCCAGCGCTGAAGCCCCTGCTCCGCGCATCGGCGTGGTGACCATGCAGCCGGGCACGGTGTTCTTCGAACGCTTCGGCCATGACGCCATCGTGGTGGTCGATCCGCTCAGCGGTGAAGCGACCTCGTACAACTTCGGCTACTTCGATCCGTCCGAGGACGATTTCATCAGCCGCTTCGCGCGCGGCGACATGATGTACTACCTGGTGGCGCTGCCGCTGCAGCAGGACCTGTCGTACTACGACGAGACCGGCCGTGGCGCCAGCGTGCAATGGCTGGACCTGCGCCCGGACCAGGCGCGCTCGCTGGCCGCCGGCCTGGCCGAGCGGGCCAAGCCGGAAAACGCGCGTTACCACTACGATTACTACACCGCCAACTGCGCCACGATGGTGCGCGACACGCTGGACAAGGCGCTCGGCGGCGGCCTGCAGTCGCAGCTGTCGGGGCGCTCGCGTGGCAACACCTATCGCAGTGAATCGGTCCGTCTGGCCTCGCCGGCACCATGGATGTGGCTGGGCTTCGATGTAGGCCTCGGACCGTTCGCCGACCAGCCGCTGTCGCGCTGGCAGGAAGCGTTCGTTCCGATGCGCCTGGCCGATGCCCTGCGCCAGGCACGCAACAGCGATGGCCGGCCGCTGGTGCAGTCCGAACAGGAACTGTTGCCGCACCGTATCGATCCGGAGCCGAAGGAGTTCGCACGCCGCTGGTGGCCGTGGCTGCTATGTGGCCTGGTGATCGCCGCTGGCGTGCTGGCGCTGCGCAACCGCCCGCGCCTGCTGGCCGGGCTGGCCCTGCCGTTCTGGCTGCTGTGCGCCCTGTTCGGTGGCGTGCTGGTGTTCCTGTGGGGCTTCAGCATCCACTACGCCGCATGGGCCAACCGCAACCTGCTGCTGCTTTCGCCACTGGCCGTGCTGCTGCTGCCGGGCGCGATCGCACTGCTGCGCCGGCGCGTGCCGGGACCCATGTTCAGGATCGTGCTGTGGCTGCTGGCGGTACAGGCGGTGGCCGCGCTGGTGCTGCACTGGCTGAGCCTGCAGGCGCAGTACAACGTGCAGTGGATCGTGCTGCTGCTGCCGGTGCACGTGGCACTGGCGTGGGTGCTGGCGCGTCGTCCTCACTTGTCCGAAACACGGCCCTGACGCACGATGGCGGGCATGTCATTGCCCGCCTCCGCTTCCGCCCCCGCTTCGGCCAACCCTACCTGCGTCATCAACTGCGTCCACTACGATGACGAGGGCAAGCGCCACGACATCAGCCTGGATGCCATCAGCGATGTCATTGCCAGCGGCAACGGCTTCGTCTGGGTCGGCCTGTACGACCCCAACGAAGACGTGCTGCTGAAACTGCAGGAAGAATTCTACCTGCACGACCTGGCCATCGAGGATGCGCGCAACGCGCACCAGCGGCCCAAGGTCGAGACCTATGGCAACTCGTTGTTCGTGGTGGTGACCACCGCGCAGATGGTCGACGAACGCATCCAGTATGGCGAAACCCATGCCTTCCTCGGCCCGCGCTTCCTGGTGACGGTCCGCCACGGCGCCTCGCTGTCCTACGCGCCGGTGCGCGCACGCGTCGAGCGCGAGCCGCAGCTGCTGAAGATGGGCCCGTCGTACTGCCTGTACGCGGTGACCGACTTCGTGGTCGACAACTACCTGCCGATCGTGCACCGCTTCCGCGACACCCTGGACCTGCTGGAAAAGGACATCTTCGCCGACACCTACAAGCGCAGCACGGTGGTGCGGCTGTACGAGCTCAAGCGCGAACTGAACAAGATGCGGATGGCGGTGGCGCCGTTGCAGGACGTGCTGGCGCAGCTGCGCCGCTACCAGGGCGAACTGATTCCCGATGAAGTGAAGCTCTACGTGCGTGACGTGCATGACCATGCGGTGCGCATCAGCGATGTGATCGACACCCTGCGCGAGATGCTGGGCACCGCGCTGAGCGTGAACCTTTCGCTGGTGACACTGGCGCAGGGCGAGACGGTCAAGCGGCTGGGCGCCTGGGCTGCCCTGCTCGCCGCGCCGACGCTGATCACCAGCTGGTACGGCATGAACTTCAGTCACATGCCGGAGCTGAGCGAACCCTGGTCGTACCCGCTGATGATCGTTGGCGTGGGCGGTGTGTGCGTGGGGCTGTATCGGTTGTTCAAGCGCGCGAAGTGGTTGTAGCGCGTATCGACCAACGGTCGATACCCACCATGCACGTGGGCGTCGATACCCACCATGCACGGGGGGCGTCGATACCCTGCAATCCGGTAGGCCACGACCGTTGGTCGTGGCACATGCCCCGCTTCTGGTAGTGCCGGCCGCTGGCCGGCAACCCGGCAATGCCGGCCAACGGCCGGCAACCGTTCGGGATCAAGCCACGTAGACGGTCTTGATGTTCATGAACTCATGGATGCCATGGTCAGCCAGCTCCCGACCAAAGCCTGACTGCTTGCTGCCGCCGAACGGCAGCCGCGCGTCGCTCTTGACGATGGCGTTGACGAACGCCGCACCGCATTCCATGCGCTGCGCGAAGCGCTCGCCGCGTACCGGATCGCCGGTCCACACGCTGCCGCCCAGGCCGAAGCGGGTGTCGTTGGCCACGCGCAGTGCCTCGGCCTCATCCTTGACCCGGATCACCGCGGCCACCGGCCCGAACAGCTCCTCGTCATACGCCGGCATGCCCGGGCCGACCTGGTCGAGCACCGTGGCCGGATAGCCGGCATGGGTGCCGGCAATCGGCTCACCACCGATCAGCACCCGCGCGCCCTTGGCCACACTGGCCTGCACCTGCTTGTGCAGTTCGTCACGCAGGTCGGCGCGAGCCATCGGCGCCAGCGTGGTACCGCGCTCATCGGGATCGCCGTACTGGCGCTCGCCTGCCGCCTGCACAAAGCGACGGGTGAATTCATCGGCCACCGCCTCGACCACGATGAAGCGCTTGGCCGCGATGCAGGTCTGCCCGCTGTTGTCGAAGCGCGACTTCACTGCCGCAGCCACGGTCTTGTCGAGGTCGGCATCGTCGAGCACCACGAAGGCATCGCTGCCACCCAGCTCCATCACCGACTTCTTCAGCTGGCTGCCGGCATTGGAGGCGATCGAGCGCCCTGCCCGCTCGCTGCCGGTCAGCGTCACCGCCTTCACCCGTGCGTCGCGAAGCACGTCGGCGGCCTGGTCGTTGTCGATGTGCAGCACGTCGAACACGCCATCAGGCAGGCCGCCGTCACGGCACACCGCCAGGATCAGGTCGGCGCACTGCGGCACGTTGCTGGCGTGCTTGAGCAGGGCGACGTTGCCAGCCATGAACGCCGGGGCGAGGAAACGGAACACCTGCCAGATCGGGAAATTCCACGGCATCACCGCGAACACGCAGCCGATCGGCTCGTAGCGCACGTAACTGCGCTGGGCTTCGGTATCGATCAGCTGCGGCTTGAGATAGTCGGCCGCGTGGTCGGCGTAGTACTCGCAGGCGGCAGCGCACTTGTCGATCTCGGCCAGCGCCTCGGCCTTGAGCTTGCCCATCTCGTGCGTCATCGCCTGCTGCAGGTCGTCGCGACGCGTGCGCAGCTGCGCAGCAATCTGGCGAAGGATGGCGCCGCGGTCCTGCAGCGAGCGATCTGCCCAGCCCGGAAATGCATCGGCAGCGGCCTGCAGGCGCTGCTCGATGTCGGCTGCGCCCATCAGTTCATGGCGGTAGGTCACCTGTCCGGTGGCCGGGTCGACGATCTCGACAGTCATGGGGGATCTCCATCTGGAAGACCCCCATTGTGCGCCGCCGGCTGTGAGCCGGGTGTTGCCGGCGTTGTCGGCAGACCGTGTGCTCAGCCGTTGTCCTGCCGCGCCAGCTGCAGGTCGCGCTGGCGCCGCTTCTCGGCGCGGGCGTTGATGTACCAGCCGATCACCGCGGCGATCGACACCGCCGACACCAGCAGCGTGGCCAACGCGTTGATCTTCGGGCTGATGCCCATGCGCACCGAGGCGAACACCTTCATCGGCAGCGTGGTCGAGCCCGGCGTGGCGACAAAGCTGGCCACCACCACGTCATCCAGCGACAGGGTGAACGCCAGCAGCCAGCCCGCCACCAGCGCCGGCGCGATGATCGGCAGGGTGATGCGGCCGAACACGGTCAGCCGGCTGGCGCCCAGATCCATCGCCGCTTCTTCCAGCGACAGGTCCATTTCCTGCAGCCGCGAGGACACCACCACGGTGACGAAGCACAGGGTGAAGGTGACGTGGGCGATCCAGATGGTGGCCAGGCCGCGTGCCGGGAAGCCGGGAATCGCGCCCATCGAGGCCAGCAGCGCCATCAGCGAGAAGCCCAGGATCACATCCGGCATCACCAGCGGTGCGGTCACCAGCGCGCCGAACAGCGGCTTGCCGCGGAAGCGCTTGAAGCGGGTCATGACCATCGCTGCCAGCGTGCCCAGCACGGTGGCCGTGCAGGCAGTCCAGAACGCCACCACCAGGCTGGTCCACATCGCATCCATCAGCGCGCGGTCGGCGAACAGGTCGCTGTAGGCACGGGTGGAGAACCCGGCCCAGACCATCGCCAGCCGCGAGCTGTTGAACGAATAGAACATCAACAGCAGGATCGGCAGGTACAGGAAGGCGAAGCCGAGCAGCAGCACGCCCAGCCCCAGGCCCTTTGCGCTACGCGGGCTCATGCCTGCTTCCCTTCCAGCAGGCGCTGCTGGGAACGGTTGAACAGCAGGATCGGCACCAGCAGCAACAGGATCATCGCCACCGCCATCGCCGAGGCGCCCGGCCAGTTGCGGTTGTTGAAGAACTCGTTCCACAGCTGGCGGCCCACCATCAGCGTCTCCGAGCCACCCAACATTTCCGGGATCACGAATTCACCGATGGCCGGAATCATCACCAGCATGCAGCCGGCGATGATGCCCGCTTTGGACAACGGCAGGGTGATGCGCAGGAACGCCTGCCACGGCTTGGCACCGAGGTCGTAGGCCGCCTCCAGCAGGCGGTGGTCATGTTTGACCAGATTGGCGTACAGCGGCAGCACCATGAACGGCAGATAGCAGTAGACGATGCCGATGTAGGCGGCGGTCGGGGTGTCGATCAGCTGCAGTTTCGGCAGGCCCATCGACGTCATCAGCGTCTGCAGGCCGGTGAACTGCAGGAACTGGTCGAGCAGGCCGTTGCGGTCCAGGATCGCCTTCCATGCATACACGCGGATCAGGAACGAGGTCCACGACGGCAGCACCACCAGCATCATCGCCACGTTGCGCGCGGCGGGCGACAGGCGCGCGATGGCATAGGCCATCGGATAGCCGATCAGCAGCGTCAGGAAGGTCGAGATCGCCGCGATCCTGATCGAGCTCAGGAAGGCCTGGGCATAGATCGAATCGCGGAACAGCGCCAGGTAGTTTTCCAGGTTCAGCTTCAGCGAGAAACCGCCGTCGGCGTACTGCAACAGCCAGGTGTACGGCGGCGAGCCGACCCGGCTGAGCGAGAAGCTGATCATCAGCACGATCAGGAACGGCACTGCGAAGAACAGCAGCAGCCACAGGTACGGAATGCCGATCACCGTGGCACGCAGCCCCGGCAGCCAGCGCTTCAGGCCGGCGGTGCTCATGAGGTGAGCACCACGCCGTCGTTGTCGCGCCAGTGCACCCACACCTCGTCGCCCCAGGTGAGGCCATCACTGGCCCAGCGCTGCGAATTGGCGAAGTTGGCCAGTACCTTGGCGCCGCTGGGCAGGCGCACGTGGTAGACCGAATGGCTGCCGAAGTAGGCGATGTCCTCGATCACGCCCTGGGCCTTGTTGGTGTGCCCTTCCGGTTCGTCCTTGCCGATCATCACCTTCTCCGGGCGCAGCGCGAACGCGACCGGCTGCCCTTCATAGCCGGTGATGCCATGGGCGATGTAGATCGGCGCCGGGAACAGCGGCGAGCGTACGGTCACGTACTCCGGCAGGTCCTCGTCGATCACCCCGTCGAACAGGTTGACCGAACCGATGAACTCGGCGACGAAGCGGTTGGCCGGCTGCTCGTAGACCTCGTCCGGCTTGCCGACCTGCTGGATCCAGCCGGCATCCATCACCGCGATGCGGGTGGCCATGGTCATCGCTTCTTCCTGGTCGTGGGTGACCATCACGCAGGTCACGCCCGACGATTCGATGATGCTGACCAGTTCCAGCTGCATCTGCGAGCGCAGCTTCTTGTCCAGCGCGCCCATCGGCTCGTCCAGCAGCAGCAGCTTCGGCCCCTTGGCCAGCGACCGCGCCAGCGCCACGCGCTGCTGCTGGCCGCCGGACAGCTGGTGTGGCTTGCGCTTGCCCAGGTGGCCCATCTGCACCAGGTCGAGCATCTCGCCCACGCGCTTGCCGATCGCATCCTTGCCCAGGCCATCCTGCTTCAGGCCGAAGGCAATGTTCTGCTCGACCGTCATGTGCGGGAACAGCGCATAGGACTGGAACATCATGTTGACCGGCCGCTGGTACGGCGGCAGCGCGTCCAGGCGCTGGCCATCGAGGGTGATGCTGCCCTTGGTGGGCGTCTCGAAGCCGCCCAGGCAGCGCAGCAGGGTCGATTTGCCACTGCCGGAGCCACCGAGCAGGGCAAAGATCTCGCCCTTGCGCACGTCCAGGTTGACGTCGTCGACGGCGACGAAACCGTCGAATTCCTTGCGCAGGTCACGAATGGAGAGATAGCCGGGCACACCGGTCGTGTCGACGACGGCGGCTACCGGCTGGGCTTCAACGGGCATGGGGGCTCCGGGAGCGGGCGGTGGACAGCGGCCGCCATTCTAACGGCCGGGGGGCCCAGGGGATATGACGGCGGCAGGCGGAAGCGGCCGCTGGCCGGCTCCGGGGGCCCCAGGAGTGTCGGTTTTCCCCCGCCATGGTGGCCTGCCCGCGCAAAGGCCCGGGCTCCCCGGGACGACCCTGCGGTCGTCCCGGCCAGACACCACAGGCGACGCCTCGATCTGCAACGTTTTTCAGAACCGGATCTGTTGAAGGCCCGGGGCATTCCCCGCGCAATGGCCCTGATCAAGGCCTTGCATGGACCCACACTGGTGATTTCCCCGGACAGCCCCTCCCCTTTCCCGCCCCGCCTGCCGGGCTCCCTGCCTGCAAGACTGCCGCTGGTCATCATCGGCGCCGGCCAGGCCGGGCTGTCGCTCAGCGCGCTCCTGCAGGAAGCCGGCGTCGAGCATCGCGTGCTGGAGGCCGAAACCGTAGGCGCCAGCTGGCAGCGGCGCTGGGAGTCGTTCCAGACCAACACCGCCAACGCGACGATGGCCCTGCATGGTCATGCCTATTCCGGCGATGACCCGGATGGCTTCATGGGCGCCCCGGAGGTGATCCGGCACCTCCGCGACTATGCCCACGAGCGTTCCCTGCCGATCAACGAGGGATGCGGGGTGCATCGGGTTGGGCCTGGGCCCGGTGGCTACGCCATCCACAGCAGCCAGGGGCTGATCCATGCCCGCGCAGTGGTGGTCGCCACCGGTGAATACCGCCGCGCACGGATGCCCCGGGTCCCGTTCGCGCCCGCGCCAGGCCTGACCGTGCTGCACTCGGGCGACTACCGCAGTGCCCGTCAGCTACCCGATGGCGCCGTGCTGGTCATCGGGGGTGGGCAGTCCGGCGCGCAGATCGCCCAGGACCTGCGCGACAGCGGTCGCAGCGTGAACTGGTCACTGGCCCAGCGGCATTCGCATACCCGCCGGCTGCGCGGCAAGGACTCGATGACCTGGTGGGACATGGCCGGGCGCATCCATCAACATGTGAGTGAAGCGGCGGGCGTACTTGCCGGGGAACCGGATGCACTGCGCAAGGCCCGCACCGCGGAGTTCCCGCTTATTTCCGGCAAGGGAAACGGTGGCCTGGGCAGCTCGATCAGCCTGCTGGCGATGCACCGCGCGGGCATCAGGCTGCTGGGCCGGTTGCAGGGCTTCGATGGAAACGTCGCCCGCTTCGCCGATGTGCGCCCGCAGCTGCGTACCGCGATCGAGGCCACGCAGGCCGAGTACGCCTATCTCGATTCGCTGGCCAGCGCGTACTACGCCACGCGTCCCGAGCCACGCACCGACGATGCCCGCTACATTCCGGAGGAGGTCTATCTGCACTGGGAGCCGGACGCCGCCCCGCGTGAACTGGATCTGCAGGCGGAAGGCATCCGCTCGGTGGTGCTGGCCACCGGCTTCGTCGCCGAATGGCCCTGGCTCGACGTACCGGGCGCGCTGGATGCACATGGCTACCCGCTCGGCGAATTCGGTGTTTCCCCGCAATCGGGGCTGTTCTTCATCGGCATGCACAACCTGCAGCGGATGAGTTCATCGTTCCTGTGCAACGGCGGTCGCGATGCACGCGACCTGCTGCCTGCCATCCTGCGGCACCTGGGCCGAAGCGGGAGTACCGGCATCGACCCAGGGTAAGGCAGCCGCCGGGCATGACCCGGCGGCACCAGGCCGGCTCAACGGCCGGTCTTCACCTCGGTCCACAGCCGGGTGTAGAGCTTGTCGGTCTCCGGCGTGTTGATCGAATACGTGAACATCTTCGTGGCCACGTCGGCCGGCGGGTAGATGGTCGGGTCGGTACGGATCGCCTCATCCACCAGCGGGGTCGCGGTCGGCACCGGGTTGGCGTAGTGGATGAAGTTGGTGTTTGCCGCGGCAACCTTCGGCTGCAGCAGGTAATTGATGAAGGCGTAAGCGGCCTCCGGATGCTTGGCGTCCTTCGGGATCGCCAGCATGTCGAACCACTGCGGGGCGCCTTCCTTCGGGATCGAATAGGCCACGTGCACGCCATTGCTGGCTTCCTCGGCGCGGTCGCGGGCCTGGATGATGTCACCCGACCAGCCGACCACCAGGCAGGTGCCGCCATTGGCCAGCGAACCCACGTACTGCGAGGAGTGGAAATTCTGCACGTACGGTCGGATCGACTTCAGCAGGTCGGCCGCCTTCTGCAGCTCGGCCGGGTCACCGCTGTGCGGGTCCAGGCCCAGGTAATGCAGCGCGATCGGGATCATGTCGGCCGGCGTGTCCAGGATGGTCACGCCGCAGTCCTTCATCTTGCTGATGTTCTCCGGCTTGAACACCAGGTCCCAGCTGTTGGCGATGTCGGTGCTGCCACCGAAACGCTGCTTCAGCATCTCCACGTTGTAGCCGATGCCGGTGGTGCCGATCATGTACGGCACGCCGTACTGGTTGCCCGGGTCCTGGGTGGCGATGCGCTTCATCACCGCCGGATCGAGATTGGCCAGGTTCGGGATCTTGCTCTTGTCCAGCGGCAGGAACACACCGGCCTGGATCTGGCGACCGAAGAAGTTCAGGGTCGGCACCACCACGTCGTAGCCGCTGTTGCCGGCCAGCAGCTTGGTCTCGACCATCTCATCGCTGTCGAACACATCGTAGGTCACCTTGATGCCGCTCTCCTTCTCGAAGGTCGGGATGGTGTCCTCGGCGATGTAATCGCTGTAGTTGTAGACGTTCAGGACCTGGCTGTCCTGCGCGCCGCCATTGCCACCGCCACAGGCGGCGAGCATGGCGGAGGCCAGGCCGAGCGTGAGGATACGCAGCTTCATCGGGTGCTCCAGAATGCGGGAAGGGGGGCCGGCGGGGCCGGCGACGGGTGCCAGCCTACCCCCCGGCGGCGGATTTTTCTATTCCGGATGCTCAGACGTTCAGCAGCAGGAACTCGCGCTCCCACGAGCTGATGACACGGAAAAAGGTCTCGTATTCCTTGCGCTTCACCGAGATGTAGGCCCGGCAGAAGCGCTCGCCCAGCAGGGCCTGCAGTTCGCTGCACTGCTCCAGCCCATCCAGCGCTTCGCCCAGCGAGCGCGGCAGGTTGTAGCCCAGTTCCTTGGCGCTGCCGGTCACCGGCGCATCCGGTGCCAACCGCTCGCGGATGCCCAGCAGGCCGCAGGCCAGGGTCGCCGCCATCGCCAGGTAGGGGTTGGCGTCGGAACCGGCGAAACGACTCTCCACGCGCATGTTTTCCGGCGTGTCCAGCGGCACGCGCAGGCCACAGGTGCGGTTGTCGAAGCCCCAGTGCACGTTGCTCGGCGAGACTTCGCCGAACACCAGCCGGCGGTAGGAATTCACGTTCGGCGCGAAGAACGCCATCGCCTGCGGCGCGTACTTCTGCAGGCCGCCCAGATAGTGGCCGAACACCGGGCTGAACTCGCCTTCGGCATCGGTATCGCCAGCGAACACATTGCTGCCGTCGCTCACCCGCACCAGGCTCTGGTGGATGTGCATGGCACTGCCCGGCTCGTTCTCCATCGGCTTGGCCAGGAAGGTGGCATACACGCCGTGGCGCATCGCCGCCTCGCGCATGGTGCGCTTGAACAGGAACACCTGGTCGGCCAGGTCCATCGCATCGGCATGGGTGAAGTTGACCTCCAGCTGCGCCGCACCGGATTCGTGGATCAGCGTGTCCACATCCAGCTTCATCGCATCGGCGTAGTCGTACATCAGGTCGAGGATCGGGTCGAATTCGTTGACCGCATCGATCGAGTACGACTGCCGCGCGGTTTCCGGGCGCCCGGAGCGGCCGGCCGGTGGCAGCAGCGGGAAGTCCGGGTCGGTGTTCTTCTGCACCAGGAAGAACTCAAGCTCCGGCGCCACCACCGGGCGCAGGCCCAGCTCGGCGTAGGCCGCCAGCACGCGGCGCAGTACGTTGCGTGGCGCCAGCTCGTGCGGCTCACCGTTCTTGGTGTAACAGTCGTGGATGACCTGCGCGGTGGCGTCGGCCGCCCACGGCACCATGCGCACCGTGTCCGGATCAGGACGCAGCATCATGTCCGAGTCCGACGGCGAGGTCAGCTCGTAGTAGTCATCAGGGAACTCGCCGGTGACGGTGGTGGCGAAAATGCCTTCGGGCAGCCGCGTACCGTAATCATGCGAGAACTTGTCGGCGGGAATGATCTTGCCGCGCGCGTTGCCGGTGATGTCCGGCACCAGGCATTCGACCTCGGTGATGCGCCGCTCCTTCAGCCAGCGCAGCAGGCTGCTTTCCTGCGGTGCGGGGGGCGTAGCCGTCTTGCGCGGGCGCGTTCGGGAACTCATCGGGAATCCAGTCGGTTCTGTTGGTGCTGCCGGCAAGCTTGGCCGAACGCACGGAAAATAGCGTGATAGAACGGCGAGTCCATGACACGCCACTCCGGGTGCCACTGTACGCCGAGCACGAAACGATGGCGTGGGCTGCGCGCTGCCTCGACCAGTCCATCATCGGCCCTGGCCTCGACCTGCAGCCCGTGTGCCAGTCGGTCGATGCCCTGCCCGTGAACCGAATTGACCTGTGCGCGGTCACCGCCTTGCCACTGCGCCAGCCATCCGCCGCCAGGGCGACCGCATGGGCCGGCCCGTACTGCACATCAACCGGCGCCTTCGGGTTTTCACGATGATCCGAAAGACCGGGCGCCGCGTGCACCTGCGGATGCAACGTGCCACCCAGCGCAACGTTCAGCTCCTGCAGGCCGCGGCAGATCGCCAGCACCGGCAGGTCCAGCGCCAGCGCCTCGTGCAGCAGCGCGAACGCGTTGGCGTCACGGGCCGGGTCATGCGGATTGCCCGGCCAGCTGCGACCGCCGTCGTAATGCTGCGGTTCGATGTTGCTGACCGCACCGGTCAACAGCAGGCCATCGAGCCCCTGCAGCCAGTCGCTGGCCGGCAGCGGCGGCTGCATGCTCGGCAACAGTACCGGGGTCACCTCGGCGGCCTCGGCCAGCGCGCGCACGTACTTCTCGCCGGCCACCGCGAAACGGTGATGGCCGAGCACGGTGCTGTCGGTGGGCAGGCCCACCCAGGGCAGGCGGCGCATGGGAAAACTCCTTGGCGTGCCGACACGTTACCCGCCGTCCGGCGAAGGCGGCAAGTCGTCGCCGTCACACCATGGCTGTCACGCATCGGCGAAACTACTCGGGTGAATGCTGATCGTCCTCCCCCGCTCTCCTCCACCGCACTGCGCCCGCGAGGCCTGCGGTGAGTGCCGCGTTCCCGCCCAGCTGGTATGCCGCCAGCCTGCCCGAACCACCCGCGCTGCCCCCGCTGCAGGGCGAGGTTCAGGCCGATGTCGCAGTGCTTGGTGCGGGCTACACCGGCCTGACCGCGGCCCTGGAACTGGCCTCACGTGGCCAGCGCGTGGTGGTGCTGGAGGCGCAGCGGATCGGTTGGGGCGCGTCCGGCCGCAATGGTGGCCAGGCGCTGGTCGGCTACGGCTGCGAGGTGGACGAACTGGAGCGTCAGCTGGGTCGTGATGATGCACGCCACCTGTTCGACTGGTCGCGCGACGCGGTGCAGGCGATGCGCACGCGCATCGATCGCCACCGCATCGACTGCCATTGGGTTGAAGGCCACGCCAGCGTGGCCATCCGTGAACGCCACGAGCGTGACCTGCACGCCAACTGCGAGCACCTGCAACGCCACTACGACTACCCCATGCAGTGGTGGGGCCGTGACGCTCTGCGCGCGCAGCTGGACAGCCCGCGCTACCGCGCCGCGATGTTCGACCCGCTCAGCGCACACCTGCACCCGCTGGCGTATGCACGCGGTCTGGCCGATGCAGCGCGCGCGGCAGGTGTGGTCATCCACGAGGATTCGCCCGTCGTGCGCATCCAGCGCGGGCCACGGCCGAGCCTGCACACTGCCCAGGGCAGCGTGCGCGCCATGCATCTGGTGGTGGCCGGCAATGCCTGGCTGCAGGGCCTGCTGCCCGAGCTGGAACGGCGGATCATGCCGGTGGGCACCTATATCGGTGCCAGTGAGCCACTGGGCGCAGAACGTGCCCGCGCCCTGATCGGCAACAACATGGCCGTGGCCGACACCGCCTGGGCACTGGACTACTTCCGCCTCAGCCACGATCACCGCCTGCTGTTCGGCGGCCGCGCCAGCTACTCGGCACTGCCCCCGCCCGGCCTGCGCGGGGTGATGCAGCGACGCATGCACGACGTCTTCCCGCAGCTGGCCGACGTGGTGCTGGACCAGGTCTGGGGTGGCTACGTGGACATCACCCGCAACCGCGCCCCGCACTGGGGCCGGCTGGACGGCAACCTGTACTTCGCGCAGGGATTCTCCGGCCATGGGGTGGCCGCCGCCGGACTGGCCGGCGAGGTGATCGCCGCCGCCATCGCCGGCCAGAGCGAGCGCCTGGACGTGTTCCAGCGCCTGCGGCATGCGCCCTTCCCCGGCGGCCGGCTGCTGCGCACGCCCCTGCTGGTGGCGGCGATGTCGTGGTACAAGCTGCGGGATGCGTTGTGGTAGCGGGGCCCTTCCCAGCCACATAATCGGCGCAGGAGCTGGGGAGCACGTGGATGCAGCGGTGGAAGGACGGCCTGCTGGTGAGGATACGGGTCAGCCCAGAAGGGCTGGCGCTGGCGCTGCTCTATGCCCTCGCCTGCTGGGGTGCGCGCAAGCTGTCACTGGACCAGTTCTTCCTGCCTGCCGGCGTGCGGGTGGCCGCGCTGTTGCTGTGCCCGCCCCGTCTTTGGCCCTACCTGCTGATGGGTGAATACGCCTACTTCGCGCATCTGCGCATCCCCCTGATCAGCAAATACAACCTGACCTGGGTAATCCTGGCCTCGGTGTTCCTGATGCCTGCCGTGATGCTGATCGTGCGCCTGCACCGGAAACTGCTGGCACGCACCACGATCGTCGGCGTGATCTCCATTGCGGTATGCGCCGCGACGGTCATCAGTCTGCTCAACCTGGGAATCTCGTACCTGCTCTGGGAGCCGTTGCAGAACGCGTCATTCATCACCAACGTATTGCGCTATGCGCTGGGCGACTTCACCGGCATCCTGATCCTGGCACCCCTGGCATTGCTGTGGATCCGCCGCGCCGAGGAAAAATGGACAACCGGGTCTGTCGCGGCCACGGTCACAGCACTCGGCGCCATGCTGGTCATTGGCCTGCAGGCGACGCCGGTACCGGCCTCGATCACGGCCCCCGGCTCGCTGCAGCTGCTGTTGATCCTGCCTATTCCCGCGATCGCCCTGACCTGCCTGCTGGGATGGCGCGGTGCGGCCATCGGTGTCGCCGCCGTCAACATGATTCTTGGCCTCAGCACCCCCGCCGACCATCCGACGGCATTCGACCCGGCTACCTTCGCTACCCAGCAGGCCATGGCCATCGCCAGCATCGCCCTGCTGTTGCTGGGCGCGCGCATCACCCACTTCCAGAACCAGCACCGGTTGCGCGAGGAAGATGGCAGAACGGCCCTGCAGCTTGCGCGGAGTTCACACCTGGCCAGCGAGATGGACCTGCGCGAACGGGCGGCACACCTGCGCCAACTGGGCGATGGCATGGACCTGTCGCTGAACGAAATGGTGAACTGGCTGCATGCGCAGGGTCATCACGCCGTGGCCGACAGCCTGCGGCATACCTCGGAGGTGCATTCGCGCCTGTTCCGGGCCCAGGCCAGCATGATCTATCCCGCCGCCCTGGAACAGCTGGGCCTGTACGTGGCGTTGCAGGCTGGCGGTGTGCGCGAGGCATGGAATGCTACGCATCGCATCGGCCAGCCGAGGTTGACGGGTGACCCCTGTGCACTCGAGGTCGGCCTGCAGCTTGCTGCCTATCGACTCGTGGTCGATGCGGTCTCGCTTCTATTGAAGTGCGAGTGTGGACAGATCTCGGTCAGTATCCGCTGCGGAAGCTCCTTCCGGAAGCGTGGTGCCTTCATCTGCGTGGCTCTTCTGGACCGCCACGCATCACTGGGAAGCCGTGCAAAGGCGCTGGCAAACGAGCAGCTGCTGGGCCGAGTGCTCGCACACGCGGGCCACATGGACCTGAGTGGCAACAGGCTCAGGATGGTGTTGACCGAAGCACGGGACGCTCCCCGCCAGGCAGGCACTACTGAAGCCTTGAGGGAAAGCACACGCTCCATGGACACTGGCGCCCCCCGGGCCGCGATCTGACTATCCCGGTGAAAGGAGCTGCAGATCATTGCGCGAAAGTGATCTTTGGTCGGCGCCGAACCCACCCCGTCAGGATCTGGCGCCGGCGTGCAATTGCGCCCCCCCTGCTTCCATCGATACTGTCGTCCAATGGCGCGTCATGGCGCGTTCAAGCAATCCGCACGGCCGCTGCCATGTCACGAGCAAGGGAGGCTCGGGTTTGGACCGATTCAAGAAGGCAGTTGAACTGAGCTTCCGTATCCGGCCAGCCGGCATCGCACTCGCGGCCGTCTATGCACTGAGCTGCCTCGGCTCGCGTCAGTTCTCGCTGGATCAGTTCTTCCTGCCAGCGGGCATCCGCGCAGCGGCACTGCTGATCGTCCCGACCCGCCTGTGGCCCTACCTGCTGCTGGGCGAGTACGCGTACTTTGCAACGCTGCGCATCCCCATGATCGACACCTACGGCCTGGATTGGGTCATCCTGGCTTCGACGCTGCTGATGCCGATGGCGATGCTAGTGGTCTACCTGCATCGGATGAGCATGCCGTCCGAAGCAGCCACCGGTCTGTGGCTTCTGTCGCTGTCGTTCTGCACAGCGTTGTTCGTGCCGGGTCTCAACCTGGGCATTTCATATGTCCTATGGTCGAACCCACCACCCAGCAACCTGCTGGACGCGGTCGACCGGACGATCTTTGGCCACTTCGCCGCCATCATCACCCTGGTGCCGTTGGCATTCCTCTGGTCGCGGCGGCAGGCCGACCCCGGTTGGACAGACCGTTTCGTCGCCCCTACCGCCTCGGCGATCCTGGTGATGCTGGTGCTGGGCCTGTGCATGCAATTGACACGCGCCGACGCCCACACGACGCGGACACACATGGTGCTGCTGGCCGCCCTGCCCGCCATCGCCCTGACCTTCATGCACGGGTGGCGCGGCGCAGCCATCGCGATTCCGTTGTTGAACCTCCCCCTGCACGGCGCAACGCCCAGCACTGGCCTGCCTTCCTCGTTCGACCTGGGCACGTTCGCCACCCAACAGAACATGGCGGTGATGAGTGTCGCACTGCTGGCACTCGGTTCCAGCATCAGCTATCACCATCAGCGCGCCCGGTCCCGCGGCCTGGCCGAGGCAACCACGCTGCGCCTGGCACGCGGCTCACTTCAGACCAGCGAGCGTGAGCTGCGTGAACGGGCCGTCCACCTGAAGCACCTGGGCGAGGGCATGGACAATTCGCTCAGCGAGATGGTCAGCTGGCTGAAGTCCCAAGGCCACCATGCGGTCGCAAACAGCCTGCAGCACGCGTCGTCGGTACATTCACGGCTGTTTCGCGAACAGGCCAGCCTGGTCTATCCCACCGGACTGGAGCAGGTCGGGCTCTACATCGCGCTGCAAGCCGGCGGTGCATGCGAAATCTGGAACAACACGCATCGCGTCATTCCACCCAGGCTGGCGGGCAATCCCTGCCTGCTGACCGTGGATCTGCAACTGGCCATCTATCGCTCGCTGATCGAGGCGGTTTCACTTCTGCTGGAACTGGAAACCGGGCAGGTCTGCGTGCGCGCCCGAAGCGGTCGGGCAGGCAAGCATCGCGGCATTGTTGCCGTGGTGAGCCTGCTCGACCGTGGTTGCCCGCTTTCCACGCGTACCACCCAACAGGCCGTCGAGCGCCTGGCCGGGCGGATGCTTGCCTACGGCGGAACGGTCCACTGCCGCGGCAATCGGCTGCGGCTGGTCCTGCATGAACCGATCACCCACGCGTCGCCAGCGGCGGCCTGACGCGGAATCTGGCCCGGCGCGCAACGTTCGCCGCTAAAGTTACACCCGAAACCGCCGTTATCCGTGCCGAGCCCCTCCCTCGTGAGCCACCGCATCATGCCCGTCCTGCCGCAGGCCGCCGTCGATGGCGACCTGGCCGATCCGCTGCCGCAGCGGATCCTGCTGGTCGAAAACTCCCGCGCCTTCACCGGCATGCTCCGCGAGGCCATCGAGCAGCGCCTGGAACTGCCGGTGGTGATCGCCTCCACCCTGGCCGAGGCCGACCGCCTGCTGAGCGAAGGTGGCGGCTGGTTCCTGGTACTGACCGGGCTGGTCCTGGCCGATGGCGACCGCGACGCGGTGGTCGAGTTCTTCCTCAAGCGCGACCTGCCCACCGTGGTGGTCAGCGGCGTCTACGACGAGGACCTGCGCAAGCGCGTGCTGCAGCAGCAGATCATCGACTACGTGCTGAAGAACACTCCCGGCAGCATCGATTACCTGGTGTGGCTGGTGCAGCGGCTGGAGCGCAACCGGCGCATCGCCGCGCTGGTGGTGGACGACTCACCGTCCGCGCGCGGTTACGCCGCAGCCTTGCTGCGCATGTACGGCCATGAGGTGCACGAAGCGGCCGATGGCAACGAAGGCCTGGCCGCGATCGAGGCGCATCCGGCAATCCGCCTGGCCGTGGTCGACCAGGAAATGCCGGGCATGCAGGGCGTGGAGTTCACCCGCCGCCTGCGCACCCTGCGCTCGCGCGACAAGGTGGCGGTAATCGGCATCTCCGGCAATACCGATGCATCGTTGATTCCGCGCTTCCTGAAGAACGGCGCCAACGATTTCCTGCGCAAGCCGTTCTCGCGCGAGGAATTCTTCTGCCGGGTCTCGCAGAATGTGGACCAGCTGGAGCTGATCGGCACCCTGCAGGATCTGGCCACCCGCGATTTCCTCACCGGCCTGCCCAACCGCCGCTGCTTCCTGGAGCAGAGCCAGCGCCAGCTGCCGCAGCTGCAGCTGCACGGCCAGTGCGTGGCGGTGGCGATGATCGACATCGACCACTTCAAGCACATCAATGACACCCATGGCCACGAAGCCGGCGACGATGCGCTGCGCGCGGTGGCCGGCGCGGTGGCCACGCATGCACGCAGCCACGACCTGATCGCGCGCTTCGGCGGCGAGGAATTCTGCCTGCTGGTGCCGGACATGGAGCAGGACGAGGCGCTGCTGTACTTCGAGGAGCTGCGCCAGCGCATCGCCGCGCTGGAGGTGGACATCGGCACCGCCACGCTGCGCATGACGGTCAGCATCGGGCTGTGCTGCCTGCGCCCGCAGCGCGATGCACTGCACCGGCTGATCTCCGAAGCCGACCGCCAGCTGTACCTGGCCAAGGCCGGTGGCCGCAACCGGGTCAGCTGCACCACGGTCGCCAGCCCGCTGCGCCCACGCGAGCCGGCGCTGCCCTGACCGGTACGCTTTGATCCAGATCAACGCCGCCCGCGCAGGGCGGCTCTACAGTCGGCCCCGACATACGCATGAAGGGGAGCCGGGGATGGCACTACTGGTCTGGCAGGACGATCTGAACATCGGCATCGATGTGATCGACCAACAACACCGCCGCATCATCGAAATGCTCAACCACCTGCACGTGGCCCAGGCCAGCATGCAGCGTGCCGCAGTGGGTGAAGTGATCGACGAGGTGGTGGACTACACCATGTCGCACTTCGCGTTCGAGGAAGAGCTGATGGAGGAAGCGGGCTACCCGTTCTGTGCCGCGCACAAACGCGTGCATGAGGTCTTCATCAAGCGTGTCTCGGAGTACCGCATGCGCTTCCAGGCCGGCGAGGACATCAGTGACGAGCTGCGCACCATGCTCTCGCGCTGGCTGTTCAACCACATCCGTGGCGACGACCAGGCCTATGCCGAACAGGTCAAGGCGCACCTGAACCAGTTCGCCCGCGAACACCAGGGCGGCGGCTGGCTGGGTCGCACGCTCAAGCGCTTCTTTGGTTGAGCCGCAGCGCGCGCCGATGCAGTGCCACCAGCGCGCACAGGGTGGCCACCGCGGTCAGGCACAGGTAGTAACCCACCGCAACCAGGCCGAAGCGCTCGGCCAGCCAAGTGGCCAGGTACGGCGCCGGTGCCGCACCGAGGATGCCGGCCAGATTGAAGGACAGCGAGGCACCTGTGTAGCGCACCTCCACCGGGTAGATCTCGGCCAGGAAGGTACCGCAGGGGCCGTAGGTCAGCCCCATCAGGAACAGGCCCAGGCACAGGAAGGCGGTGACCAGCCACGGGCTGTGCGGCTGGAACAACGGTGCGAACAGTACGCCGAAGCCGACGATCAGTACGCTGGCAACAATCATCGTGCGCCGCGTGCCCCAACGGTCGCCATAGCGCGCCGACAGCGGGATGCCCAGCGCGAAGAACAGCATGCCGGCCATCTGCATCAGCAGGAACTGCTCGCGGCTGTAGCCCAGCACCGCGGTGCCATGGCCGAGACTGAACACCGTCATCAGGTAGAACAGCACGAAGGTGGCGAACGCACCCAGCGTGCCGAGCAGCATCGGTACCGGGTGGTCACGCAGTACCGTCCACATCGGCAACCGCACCGGCGCCCTGCGCTCCAGCGCCTTCTTGAAGTCCGGCGTCTCGTGGATGTTCAGGCGCACCCACAGGCCAAGGCCGACCAGCAGCGCGCTGGCCACGAACGGAATGCGCCAGCCCCACTGCAGGAAGTCGTTCTGGCTCAGGCAGCGGCCGAGCACGAGGAAAATGCCGGCCGACAGCAGGAAGCCGAGCGGCGCACCCAGCTGCGGGAACATGCCGTACCAGGCGCGCTTGCCCGGCGGCGCATTCTCGGTGGCCAGCAGCACCGCCCCACCCCACTCGCCGCCCAGCCCAAGGCCCTGGCCGAAACGGCATAGCGCCAGCAGCGCCGGCGCCCACAGCCCGATCTGCGCATGGGTCGGCAGCAGGCCGATCAGCACCGTGGACAGGCCCATGGTCAGCAGCGCGGCGACCAGGGTGGCCTTGCGGCCGATGCGGTCGCCGAAATGGCCGAACACCGCCGAGCCGACCGGACGCGCGATGAACGCCACCGCGAAGGTCGCCAGTGACTGCAGCAGGGCCGCCTGCTCACTACTGTCCGGAAAGAACAGGTGCGGGAACACCAGCACGGCGGCCGTGGCGTAGATATAGAAATCGAAGAATTCGATGGTGGTGCCGATCAGGCTGGCCAGCAGGACACGACGGGGGGAGTTCACGGGCGGCGCGGCAGCAGTGATCGTCGACATCGGCAACACGGGTAACGGCGGATCGCCCGATTCTGCCACGGGCCGATGGCCGCACGGGACGATGGTTTCAGCCGACACCGATGCCAACGGAATTTTTCCGGCCGCCGGCTAGGCTGCGCCACCGGTCCCTGCATGGATGCCTTGCCCATGGCTGCAGTTGCGTTGTCATGCTCCGATTCGCCGAAGCTGCCGCGGATGGCGGCATGGCTGGTGGTACTGCTGGTGCATGGCGGGCTCGCTCTGTGGATGCTGGACAGCGGCCGGATCGAACTGCGTAGCGGTGAGGGCCCGCGGATCTCGCTGCATTGGCTGCCACCGGAACCGCCGGCGCCGGTACCTCAACAGCCCGCCTTGCCCTCCGCAAAGATGATGCGTCCGGCCGCATCGATGATGCCCCGCCCTGCCCCGGTTGCACAGGCAGAGAGCGCCCTGCCTGCCCCGGGGAACGTGGCTGCAGTGGCGCCACTGATCCTGAGCCTGCCTGCGGGCAGCATCGACGGCGGTGACGGCATCAGCGCAGCTGGCGTGGCGCCTCGCCTGATCGGTCGGCGAGAGGTCCATCCTGCGTTCGGGCCTCGCCGCAATTACTTCCGGATCCGTCGGCAGATGAGCCCCGAGCAGATCGTGCATGGCGTTGCGCAACTGCTGGGGCTTTGGCCGCCGGGATACATCGTCGACCCGTGCGAACTGGGCCGGCAGGACATGGATTACTTCCAGAATGCCGTCGAAGAAGCCGACCGCGACATGCTGCGTGCGGCAGTGCTGCAGGTGAGTGCCCGCTGCCGGTAGCTCGACGGCTGTCTGCCTTCTGTAGAGTCGAGCAAGGCTCGACTGCTCTTCGCGAGAAGCAGTCGAGCAGGGCTCGACGCTACAAAGAACGAACAGCGGTCAAGCAGCCACGTCGTTACAGCTGGATCCAGGTGGCCTTGATCTCGCTGTACTTGTCGAACGCATGCAGTGACTTGTCGCGCCCATTGCCGGACTGTTTGTAGCCACCGAACGGTGCGGTCATGTCGCCACCATCCCAGCCGTTCACCCACACGCTGCCGGCGCGCAGCTGGCGTGCGACGCGATGGGCGCGGCCGAGGTCGCGTGTCCACAGGCCCGCCGCCAACCCATAGCGGCTGTCATTGGCCACGCGCACTGCCTCCGCTTCATCCTCGAAACCAAGTACCGCCAGCACCGGGCCGAACACCTCCTCGCGTGCCAACGCGTGGTCCGGACGCACCTGGTCGAACACCGTGGGCTGCACATAGCAGCCGCCGGCCTCCACCTCGGCCCGATGGCCGCCGAGCAGCAGGCGGGCGCCCTCGCCTTCGGCCCGTGCGATATCGGCCAGCACCTTGTCCGCGTGCGCGGCATCGACCAGCGCGCCCATCGGTGCATCGGCCTCCAGTGGATGCTGCGGCTGCATATGCTGGCCGTAAGCAATCACCTGGTGCACGAAGTCCTCACGGATCGAGCGCTGCACCAGCAGCCGCGAGCCGGCGGTGCAGACTTCGCCCTGGTTGAAGAAGATGCCCTGCGCCACGGCCTTGGCCGCTGCGTCCAGGTCCGGTGCGTCGGCGAACACCAGGTGCGGGCTTTTGCCACCGCATTCCAGCCAGACCCGCTTGAGGTTGGACCGTCCCGCATGCTCCAGCAGCTTCGCGCCGGTGGCGGTGGAACCGGTGAAGGCCAGCACGTCCACATCCATGTGCAGCGCCAACGGTTCACCGACGCGCGTACCGTGGCCTGGCAATACGTTCAGCACGCCGTCCGGCAGGCCCGCCTCAGCGGCCAGCGCGGCCAATCGCAACGCACTCAAGGGCGACCGCTCGGAAGGCTTGAGCACCACCGAATTGCCCATGGCCAGCGCAGGCGCGATCTTCCAGCAGGCCATCAGCAACGGAAAGTTCCATGGCACGATCGCTGCGACCACGCCGGCTGG
Source organism: Stenotrophomonas sp. YJH_SMC_64 (assembly GCF_059371375.1). Classification (NCBI taxonomy): domain Bacteria; kingdom Pseudomonadati; phylum Pseudomonadota; class Gammaproteobacteria; order Lysobacterales; family Lysobacteraceae; genus Stenotrophomonas; species Stenotrophomonas sp. YJH_SMC_64. The sequence continues at coordinate 141,393 of NZ_JCAFUN010000002.1, forward strand.
CTCGCGCGTGACCAGGCCCAGCTCGTGTGGGCCAGTCGGTGCGACTTCGCCGTACAGCTTGTCCACCGCTTCGGCGGTCCAGCGCAGGCAGCGCACCACGCCGGGCAGGTCGATACGGCGTGCGTCGCGCACCGGCTTGCCCATGTCCAGGGTTTCCAGCAGGGCCAACTCATCAGCGTGCTTTTCCACCAATGCCGCCAAGGCCAGTAACACCCGCTTGCGATGGGCCGGGCTGGCCTCTGACCAGTGGCCCGCATCGAAGGCACGCCGCGCCGACCGCACTGCGCGCTCTACGTCCTCTGCATCGCAGTCGGCGACCACCCCCAGCACGCGCCCATCAATCGGGCTGATGCAGTCGAAGCGCGCGCCGCTGGCAGCGTCGGTGTAACGACCATCAATGAAGGCCTGTGCGGGCATCGAAAGCTGCTGGGCCAGCACCTGCCAGTGGCTGCGGTCGGGAAAGTCGGCCATGTCGGGCTCCTCGGAACAGTTTCCCCGGTTATACCGGCGCGGCCGCGACTCCGCCGTGACGTGGCTGCGCTACATTTCCCCCATCGGACCCGATGGAGCTGGCATGAAGCGTTCCGCGAGCGACCTGCACGATCTGGCTACCCAACGCCCGGAGTCATTGGAGGCGTACTGGATGCCGTTCACCGCCAACCGCCAGTTCAAGGCCGCGCCGCGTTTGCTGGTGCGTGCCGAGGGCATGCACTACGAGGATGTCGACGGCCGCCAGATCCTCGATGGCACCGCCGGCCTCTGGTGCTGCAACGCGGGCCATGCCCGCCCACGCATCGTCGAGGCCATCGTCGAGCAGGCACGCACGCTCGACTACTCGCCGGCCTTCCAGATGGGCTCACCGCCGGCCTTCGCGCTGGCGCAGCGACTGGCCGCATTGGCGCCGACGCCACTGAACCATGTGTTCTTCACCAGCTCCGGCTCGGAGGCGGTGGATACCGCGATGAAGATCGTGCTGGCCTACCACCGCCAGCGTGGCGAGGGCCAGCGCACGCGTTTCATCAGCCGCGAGAAGGCCTACCACGGCGTGGGCTTCGGCGGCATGGCGCTGGGCGGCTTGCCCAACAACCGCAGGGCGTTCGGCCTGCAGCTGGGCGGCGTGGACTACCTGCGCCACACCCTGGACCTGCAGCGCAATGCGTTCAGCAAAGGCCTGCCGCGCCAGGGCGCCGAGCTGGCCGATGACCTGGAACGACTGATCGCACTGCATGATGCCTCAACCATCGCGGCGGTCTTCGTCGAACCCATTGCCGGTTCCGCCGGGGTGATTCTGCCGGCGCCGGGCTACCTGCAGCGCCTGCGCGAGCTGTGCGACCACCACGGCATCCTGCTGGTGTTCGATGAGGTCATCACCGGTTTCGGCAGGGTCGGCATGCCATTCGCCGCACAGCGCTTCGGGGTCACCCCCGACCTGCTGACCTTCGCCAAGGCGGTCAGCAACGGCGCAGTGCCGCTGGGCGGCGTGCTGGCCAGCGACGCGGTGCATGCAACCCTGATGCAGGCACCGCCACAGGCCATCGAGCTGTTCCATGGCTATACCTGTTCGGGGCATCCGCTGGCCTGCGCGGCCGCACTGGCCACGCTGGAGGTCTACGCCGAGGAGCGCCTTTTCGAGCGCGCCATCGAGCTGGGCGAGTACTGGCAGGAACGGCTGCATGCGCTGCAGGGCCTCCCCAACGTGATCGACATCCGCAACTTCGGCCTGGTCGGCGCGGTCGAGCTGGCGCCTCGCCGCGATGCGCCGGGCAGCCGGGGCTACGAGGTCTATCGGCGCTGCTTCCACGACGGCGGGCTGCTGGTGCGCTGTACCGGTGACATCATCGCGCTGTCGCCCCCGCTGATCGTGGACAAGGCGCAGATCGACCAGATCACCGGCACGCTGGGCGAGATGATCCGGGCCACTGCCTGAGCCCTGGCCGGCGGCGGCGAGCGGGTACAATGGGCGGTTCCGCTCCTGCTCGCTGCCGTGCCCATGGATATCGTCGTCAAAGAAGAACTCAAGGCCTATATCGACCCGCTGACTGCGGACGAACATGACGCGCTGGAGCGCAGCATCCTGGCCGAGGGCTGTCGTGACGCGCTGGTCCTGTGGGGCAACGTACTGGTCGACGGCCACAACCGCTTCGGCATCTGCCAGAAGCATGGCCTGCCCTTCAACACCGTACAGAACACCCGCTTCCAGAGCATGGAAGACGTGCACCTGTGGATGATCGAGCAGCACCTGGGCCGTCGCAGCGTGTCCGACTTCCAGCGCGGCGTGCTGGCGCTGCGCAAGCGCGACATCCTGGCCGCCCGCAAGCAGATCGAGCAGGCGCAGCTGCAGCGCGAGAGCGATGGCACTGCCGACGTCACCGATGAGGCCGGTGAAGACAGCCCGCCGTGGGAACCGGCGCCGAAGATCAGCCGCGCCGAGCTGGCCCGCGAAGCCAAGCTGAGCACCAGCCAGGTTGGCATGATCGAGCGCATCCACGCCCAGGCCGCGGCCGAGGTGGTGGAAGCGGTCAAGGCCGGCGTGATCTCGATCAGCGCCGCCGCCGCCGTGGCTGACCTGCCGGAAGAAGAGCAGCGCGCCGCCGCCGCCGGTGGCAAGGACGAGCTGAAGCAGGCCGCCAAGCGCGTGCGCGAGTCCAAGCGCAAGCCGCGTGCGCCGAAGCCGGAAGCAGCCGAGATGGATTTCGAGGAGGTAAATGAGGACGAGATCGCCAGCCGCGATGCCGAGGTGCTGTCGGCGCTGGAGCAGCTGGGCGAGGACGCACCGGCGCTGCGCCGTCGGGTGGTCGCGCTGACCCGCGAGAACGACACCCTGCGCGCGCAACTGGCCGCGCTGCGCAAGCAACTGGAAGCGCTCTGAACCAAGGGGTAGTGCCGGCCGCTGGCCGGCAACGCCATGAACGTATCGGGTGCGTTGAGGATGCCGGCCAGCGGCCGGCACTACCAGATGCTCATGCCGTGCCGGTTAGACTTCCGGCATGACGTCTGCCAACGATCCGCGCCGCGCTCAGCTGCGGCGCCTGAAAGCCCTCGCGCTGGGCCTGCTGCTGTTGATGCTGGCCGGTTTCGCGGTCAGCCACTGGCAGGGCGAGCGCGGCATCTGGGCCTGGGTTTCGGCGTTCTGCGAGGCCGCAGCCGTGGGCGCACTGGCCGATTGGTTCGCCGTGGTCGCGCTGTTCCGGCGGCCGATGGGCCTGCCGATCCCGCACACCGCGATCATCCCGCGCAGCAAGGAACGCATCGGCGACAGCCTTGCGCTGTTCGTGCGCGACCAGTTCCTGGAGCCGGGCGTGCTGCTGGCCAAGCTGCAGGTGTTCGATCCGGCCAGCCGCCTCGGCAGCTGGCTGGCCGACCCGGCACGCTCGCGCATGCTGGCCGACATGGCCCGCGGCTGGGCGCTGCAGGCACTGGATTTCTTCGACGAAACCGCCGTGCGCCGGCAGCTGCACGGCTTCGTTGTGCAGCAGCTGCGGCAGTGGAATGCCGCTGCCACTGCCGGTGAACTGCTGGCCCTGCTGACCGCCGATGGTCGCCACCAGCGCGTGCTGGACGAAGGCCTGCAGCGGCTGGGCCGCTGGCTCGAGCAGCCCGAGGTGAAAGAACGCGCCTCGCAGCTGATCGTGCGTTACATCCAACGCGAATGGCCGACGCTGTCGAGCACGGTGAACTGGGTCAAGCCGATTGACGAGATCGGCGACAGCCTGGCCGAGCGCCTGGCCCGCGCGGTACTGGAAGAGCTGCAGCAGGTACTGGCCGAGCCGCAGCATCCGCTGCGCCAGGACTACGAGAGCTGGCTGCAGAATTACGTGCAGCGCCTGCGCGAGGACCCGGCCCTGGCCGAGCGCATCGAACAGCTCAAGCAGGAAATGATCGACCATCCGGCCCTGCAGGACTACGTGCAGGGGTTGTGGGCGCGCATCCACGCCAGCCTGCGCGCGGACCTGCAGCGCGAGGACTCGGCGCTGGTCGGCCACCTGCAGCGCAGCCTGGGTTCGCTCGGTGCCAGCCTGCAGGCCGACCCGGCGCTGCGCGAGGCCCTCAACCAGCACCTGCTGGAAGGCGCGCAACGCCTGACCGGCCGCCTGCGCGAAGGCGTGACCACGCATATCGCGCAGACCGTGAAGGGCTGGGACGAGCGCCATCTGGTGGAACAGCTGGAACTGAGCGTGGGCCGCGACCTGCAGTTCATCCGGTTCAACGGCACCCTGGTGGGTGGCCTGATCGGCCTGCTGCTGCATGCGGCGACAGTGGTGTTCAGGTTCTAGGCCTCAACGCGCCCCTCGGGTCATCACGCTTGATTCATAAAATGCGAATGCCTATCATTTACTGATCGGTTGTACGCTTAGCCAATCGGGTGCGGGAGACGCACCCATCGCCCGTGTACATCCCCGACCTCTGGACTGCCCGTCTGCGCGGGCCGTGCTTTGTCGATGGGACACGCTGGGCGACATGCGCAGGGCGCAAGGGGGCCGCGGACGCGTTCCATCCCCTCTCCTACCTGCAGGAATGCCGTGGACCGCTCGCCCGCAACCCCCAGCCCCCGCACCTTCTTTTCCAACCCGCGCTGGGGCGTGCTGTCACGCTCGTTGGCCGCGATCTTCGGCGGTTACGCGCTGGCTTCGGTGACCAGCGTGTTCTGCGCCGTGGCCCTGCCCGGCGCACGTGGCCAGACCGTGCTGACCGGCATGCTGCTGGCCATCCTGGTCGCCGCCTGTGCGGCACTGTGGGCATTCGCCACCCGCAGCGCGCTGCGCGCCTGGGTCGGCATCCTCGCGCCCGCGCTGCTGATGGCCGCCATTGCGCGCCTGATGGGGGCCTGGGCATGAAGAACGGATTCCGCCAGTCGATGGCCTGGCTGCACACCTGGACCGGGCTGCTGGTTGGCTGGTTGCTGCTGCTGATCTTCATGGCTGGCACGGCCAGCTACTACCGCGAGGAAATCAGCCGCTGGATGCGTCCGGAACTGCCGCCCAGCAACGTCAGCATCGACGTCGCCGCACAGCGCGCGGTGGACTACCTGCAGGCCAACGCCGCGCAGGCCGAAAAATGGTTCGTCACACTGCCGCAGCCGCGCAACCCGGCCATGCAGATGTTCTGGCGGTTGCCGCCGGAACTGGCCGATCCCAGCCGTGGCCGCCGCGGTGGCTTCGGCGACGCCACGCTGGACCCCAACACCGGCCAGGCATTGAAGGCGCGCGAGACCCGCGGCGGCGACTTCTTCTACCGCCTGCACTTCGACCTGCACTACATCCCGGTGCTGTGGGCACGCTATCTGGTCGGCTTCTGCGCGATGTTCATGCTGGTGGCGATCATCACCGGCGTCATCACCCACAAGAAAATCTTCAAGGACTTCTTCACGTTCCGCAAGGACAAGGGCCTGCGTTCCTGGCTTGATTTCCACAACGTCAGCGCGGTGATGGCCCTGCCCTACCACGCGATGATCACCTACACCGGCATTGTGACGTTGATGATCATGTACCTGCCGTGGGGGGTGAAGGTGGCCTACCCGCAGGACGAGGACGCGTTCGTCTTCGAGGCCTTCGGCGGCCTCCCGGAAGTGACCGCGCCCGCCGAGGGCCACGCCACGCCGTTGCCGATCGCACAACTGCTGGACAGCGCGCGCGCGCATTGGCACGGCGTGGAGGTGGCCGGTTTCACCGTGTCCAATCCGGGCGCGGCCAATGCGGTGATCGACATCCGCCAGCGCGACGGCAAGCGCCTGTCCATCGACACCCCGGCCGTGCGTTACGACATGGTCAGCGGTGCTCTGCTTGAGGAAACGCCGCCTTCCGGCGGTGCCACCGCCACCCGCGGCGTGCTGTACGGCCTGCACCTGGCGCGTTTTGCCGACTGGGGCCTGCGTGCACTGTTCTTCCTGTCCGGCCTGGTCGGCTGCCTGATGGTGGCCAGCGGCGTGGTGCTGTGGGCGGTGAAGGAACGGCCCAGGCACGCCAAGAGTGGCCGCACCGGCTTCGGCCTGCGCCTGGTCGATGCGCTGAACATCGGCACCGTGGCCGGCCTGCCGATCGCCTTCGCCGCCTACTTCTGGGGCAACCGCCTGCTGCCGCTGGACATCGCCGAGCGCTCGAGTGCGGAGGCCAACGTGTTCTTCTACGCCTGGGCCGGCGCGCTGCTGGCCGCCTTCATCTGGCCGAAGCGGATGATGTGGGCGTGGCAGCTCTACCTGGGCGCGGCCGCGTTCGCACTGGTACCGGTGGTCAATGCGCTGACCACGCATGCGCACCTGGGCAACACCCTGCGCAACGGCGACTGGGTATTGGCTGGCTTCGATCTGTCGATGATCGCGTTCGGCGCGATGCTGGCGCTGTGCGGTTGGCGCATGCAGCGCTGGACGCCACCGCTGAGTGCGGCCGAGAAGAAGAAGCGTGCGGCCGCTGCGGCTGCGCCGAAGGCATCGGTGAACACTGCAGAAGCGGCCGAAGCGGAGGCCAGCGCATGATGCTGCTGGCGCTGACCCTGTCGTTCTCTGCGTTCACCGCGTTGTCGCTGGCGATGGAAAAGCACCAGCACGATCTGCACGGCAAGGCTGCAGCCCCCCCGGCACGGCGCACGCAGTGGCGGGTACTGGGCTGGGTACTGCTGGCGGTAGCGTTCGCACTGTGCGTGGCCGACCACGGCTGGGCGATTGGCCCGGTGCTGTGGCTGGGAACGATGACACTGGGCGGTCTGGCGCTGTCGTTCGGGTTGTATCCGTACCAGCCGAAGTGGATCGTGCCACTGGCGATCGCGCTGCCGGTGTTGGGGCTGGTGGTGGCGTTGCTGTAGCCGGGCCACCGGGGTCGGATCCCTTTCGCGAAGCGCAAGGGCTCGGACCCCTGGTACGTAGATCCAGATGGGGTCAGAGCCCCTGCGCTTCGCGCAGGGGATCCGACCCCGGGCGTCGTGTTACCCCAACCGCTTCAGCTCCCACGCGCGATGGATGCGCGCGTTGCGTTCGAAGTCCGGGCCGATGGTGCGCGCGGTGATCTCGCGGCACTGGGCAAATTCGGCAATGGCGTTTTCTTCCAGCTTGAAGCGGCGAAAGTTGTTCGAGAAGTACAGCACGCCCCCCGGGGCCAGCCGCGCCACCGCCGCACGCAGCAGCTTCAGCTGTTCGCGCTGCACGTCGAAGTCATCGGCGCGTGCGGAGTTGGAGAAGGTCGGCGGGTCACAGAAGATCACGTCGTACTGGCCACGGTCGCCCTCCAGCCACGCCATCGCGTCGGCCTGCACCAGCAGGTGCTGGTTGCCGCCCTGCCCGTTCAACGCCAGGTTGTCGTAGCACCACTGCAGGTAGGTCGCCGACAGATCGACGCTGGTGGTGCTGGCGGCACCAGCGACCGCGGCCTGCACGCTGGCCACGCCGGTGTAGCAGAACAGGTTGAGGAAGCGCTTGCCACGTACCTGCTCGGCCATCATCCGGCGCAGCGGGCGGTGGTCGAGGAACAGGCCGGTGTCCAGGTAGTCGAACAGGTTCACCTGCAGCAGTGCATTGTTCTCGCGCACCACGATGAATTCGTCACGCTGCTCGAAGCGGCCGTACTTGCTGCCGCCCTTGCCGCGCTCGCGCGACTTCATCGAGACCTGCTCGGGCGGCACGCCGAACACTTCGCGCGCAGCGGCCAGCAGCTCGTTGCGGCGGCGGCGCACGTCGTTCTCGGGAATGGCAGCCGGTGCGGCGTATTCCTGCACGTGCAGGAAGGTACGGCGCTTGCCGCCGTCTTCCTCGTAGACGTCGATGGCGGCCGCGTACTCCGGCAGGTCGGCGTCATAGGCGCGGAAGCAGGTGATGTCTTCGCGGGCACGCCAGCTCTTGAACTTCTTCAGGTTCTTGCGCAGGCGGTTGGCCACCATCTGCGCGCCTTCGCTCAGCTCGCGTGGCTGTGCCGGATCACGGCCCGGCACGGCGATCGGGTCGCAGACGATCAGCGCACATTCCAGCGCACCATTGAACATCTGGTACTTCTTGCCCGCGCGCAGGCCGGTGGCGAAGGCCAGTTCGTCGTTGCCGCACAGCAAGCTGGCACGCCACTGCGGCACCGCCTTCTGCAGGGCGTTGCCCAGTGCGCGGTACAGCGCCGGATCGGCGGCCAGGCGCTCGTCGTACGGCGGGTTGCAGACCACCGCACCGATCTCCTGTTCGGGCGCGGCCAGGTCGGCAACGTCGGCACGGGTGAAACGGATCGCGTGGGCGACGCCCGCGACCTCGGCATTCTCGCGTGCCGCCTGGATCGCGGTCGGGTCGATGTCGCTGCCGTGGATGACCGGCTTCAGCGCGGCCAGGCCGGCGGCCTCGCGATCGCGTGCTTCGCTCTGGAGGGTCTTCCAGGCCGCCTTGTCGAAGCCCAGCCAACGGCTCGGCGGCAGGCTGCCGTGGCGCATCAGGCCCGGGGCGACGTCGGCGGCCATCAGCGCGCCTTCGATCAGCAGCGTGCCGCTGCCGCACATCGGGTCCAGCAGGCCGCCACCGGCGGCGTGCAGGCGCGGCCACTGCGCGCGCAGCAGCAGCGCGGCGGCCAGGTTCTCCTTCAGCGGTGCCTCGTGGGCAGCACCGCGCCAGCCACGGCGGTGCAGCGGGCCACCGCCGAGGTCGATCGACAGCGAGGCGCGGCCCTTGCGCAGCGACAGGTTGACGCGCACATCAGGCAGGTCGGTGTTGACCGAGGGACGCTCCAGGCCTTCATCGCGCATGCGGTCGACAATGGCGTCCTTGATCCGCTGCGCGGCGAAGCGGGCATGGGTGATCTTGTCGCCGGACACGTGTGCGTCCACCGCCAGGGTCATCTCCGGCTTGATGTGCTCGTGCCACGGCAGCGCACGCACGCCGTCATACAGGGCCTGCTCGTCCGGGCACTCGAACTCGGCGATCGGCCACAGCACGCGGCTGGCCAGGCGCGACCACATCACGATCCGCAGCGCCTGCTCCAGTTCGCCCTCGGCGTTGACGCCGGCAATGGTGGCAGTGGCCTTGCCAAGGCCCAGGGCCGACAGTTCATCGGCAAGCAGGTATTCCAGGCCCTTGGCGCAGGAGACGAAGAATTTCACGGGATCGGTTCGCAGGTGGTCGGGCGCGGCACAGGGGCCGGGCCGGTCGGAAAGGAGGGCCGTAGGCACGGCCGGCAGGCCCGCGCCGGGGGCGGCGGGGTTGCCATTGTAGTCAATGCGGGCAGGCGCGCCGTGCGCCCGGGCTTCACAGTTGCCGCAACAGGCGCTCGAAGGCCTGCGCGGAGGCCTCCACGTGGCGTTCCAGGCGATGGCCGTCGTCGACCAGCAGCAGCTGCGCCGAACGCGCCTGCGCCCAGGCGATGACCCCGGCGGCCGGGACCACATCGTCATGCCAGGCCTGCACCACGGTGGTCGGCACGGCGGCGGCATCCAGCGCCGGCATTGGGCCCATAGTGGTCGGCGGCACCATCAGGAACAGGCCGGCCACCGGCACCTGCAACGAGGCGATGGCGGAGATGTAGGCGCCCAGGCTGGAGCCGGCCAGCACCACCGGCCCCTGCCGGGCAGCGATGGCGGCGCACTCGACCAGGCGGCGCAGGCGGGTCGGCACGTCGCCCACCCGGCTGACCTCGCTCATCGCGTCCAGGTCGGTGTAGTCGGGGCGCTCGTGGGTCCAGCCCAGGCGCTGTGCCACCTCGGCCAGCGCGGTGACCTTGGTCGCTTCCGGGCCGCTCTCGAAGCCGTGGGACAGGATGCAGTGGCCGCGGCTCATGCGTGCGCTCCGCACGAACGGGCCGACAAGGAAAGGGAAGGCAGGTTCATGCCGCAATGCTAGCATCGTCGGATGCCCAACCCGCTCCTGCCCGGCCTGCAGCTGCAGCCCCTGCCCTACGAAGACCGCCTGCCACTGCGCGACCCGGCCACGCTGGAGATGGTGGTGATCCACTGCACCGAGTTGCCCGACCTGGCGATGGCCCGCGAGTACGGCGAGCGTGTGCTGTACGACAGTGGTGCCGGCAACAGCGGGCATTTCTACATCGACCGCGATGGCAGCGTGGTGCAGTACGTGGCACCGGAACGGGTGGCCCACCACGTGCGCGGCATGAACGCACATACGCTGGGCATCGAGCTGGTCAATACCGGGCGCTACCCGCACTGGTTCGACAGCCGTCACCAGGCGATGGACGAGGCCTACACCGAGGCGCAGCTGGAAGCGCTGGAGCGGCTGCTGTTGGCGCTGGTGGCACGCTATCCGTTGCTGCAGCGGATTGCCGGGCATGACCAGCTTGATCGGGAGCAGGTGCCGGCCAGCGATGATCCGACGCTGATGGTGGCGCGCAAGCGTGATCCGGGGCCGTTGTTCCCGTGGGCGCGGGTGCTGGCGAAGGTGCCACTGCAGCCGGTTGGGTAAGCGGCAGGGCTGCGCCCTGCACCCGCAGAAGCAACGTCAACGTCAACGTCAACGTCAACGTCAACGTCAAGAGCTGGCATTCCGGGGGATGGCGGGGTGGGTCCGGTTGCGGGGGACGCTGCAAGTCCCCCTCCGGGGCCCGGCCCAGCCGCTGGCGGCTGTGCGTTCGGGCGCTTGCGAAGCAGTGCTTCGCAAGCAAAGCGCCCTCACCCATGTAAGCTCGGTCGCCGCTTGCCCGTGTGCGCTGTCCTGCGCACACGGCAAGACCGGGGCTGGGCGTCCTGCCCAACCCGCCCGAGGCATGCCTCGGGCCCATGCGGCTCACGCCCCCGCAACCGGACCCACCCCGCCTTCGACAGATTTCTGCCGCTGTTCGTGGGTGCCGACGTTGGTCGGCACGGGGTCGGGTCCCGTTGCCACGCAGCGGGCTCTGACCCCCAATTTACGCTCGATGGGGTCAGAGCCGTTTTTCGTTGGAAAACGGATCCGACCCCGCGCTTCTCAGGCGCAGGTCGTCACCGGGCGGCTGCTGTCGCTCACCCAACCGCTCCAGGAGTCGGCGTAGATGCGTGCGCCGCTCAGGCCTGCGCTTTCCATCGCCAGCAGCAGGTGGCAGGCGGTCACGCCGGAGCCGCACATCAGCACCACCTGCTGCGGATCACGGTTGCCGATCACACCCTGCAGCTCGACGCGCAGTTCCTGTGCATCGCGCAGCCGGCCGTCGGCCACGTTCAACGCAAACGGACGGTTGACCGCGCCGGGTACGTGGCCGGCGACCGGGTCCAGCGGCTCGACTTCGCCGCGGAAGCGTTCGCCCGCGCGTGCGTCGACCAGCCAGCCCGGCGCGTGCTTCAGGCGTGCGCTGATCTCCTCGGCATTGGCGATCTGGGCGGTGTCGAAACGGCCCGGGTAAGCCGGCAGCGCGGTCACCTCGTCCGGCCCCGTCGCCAAAGGTTGCCCTGCGGCCTGCCACGCGGCGATACCACCATCGAGCACGGCCACCTTGCTGTGCCCGATCAGGCGCAGCAGCCACCACAGGCGCGAAGCGGCCATGCTGCCGTCGCTGCCGTCGTAGACCACCACCTGCGTGTCAGGACCGATACCCCACTGGCCGAGCTTCGCGGCGAAGGCATCGCTGTCCGGCAGCGGATGGCGACCATGGCCGACGCGCGACAGATCGGACAGGTCACGATTCAGATCGGCATACACCGCACCCGGGATATGACCTGCCAGGTACTGGCCGCTACCCGCCTGCGGATCGGCCAGCGAGGAACGCGCATCAACCACGCGCACCGCGGTGCTGGCGGTGGCGCGTGCGTCGACCACGCGGATGCCCTCGCCCAACGCGGCAGCCAGGGTGGCGACATCGACCAGGGTGGTCCACGGCGGATCGATCGGGTTCATTGCACTTGCTCCAGGCGGCGACGCAGGTTGTAGAGAATGGCCGCGGTGGCACCCCAGATGCGCTGGCCGGGCCAGCTGTACTCAAGGACGTGACGGATGCGGCCGCGATGGTTGATTTCGACCTGGCGCAGGTTGTCCGCCGCCATCAGGTAGTCCAGCGGCACCTCGAACACCTCGGCCACTTCGCTGGGCTGCGGCACCGGCACGAAGTCCGGATCGACCACCGCCACCACCGGGGTGACCCGATAGCCGGTGATCGTCACGAAGGGATCGAGATAGCCCAGCGCCTGCACCTGGCCCGGAGCCAAGGCGATTTCTTCCTGGCTCTCGCGCAATGCTGCCGCCAGTGCGTCGCGGTCGTCGGGCTCGGTGCGGCCGCCGGGGAATCCGACCTGGCCACCGTGCGTGCGCAGGGTTTCGGTGCGACGGGTGAGGATCACCTGCGCGCCACTGGCGCGGGGCACGATTCCCGCGAGCACGGCCGCTTCCACCGGAGGCCCGGGCGGCAGCAGATCGATCAGTTCGCTGCGGTTCCAGCCATCGCCGGCCGGCGGATCGGCCAACGGATGCAGCGCGCGCATCAAACGTTCGTGGTCGGCCAGCGAGCCGCGCAGTGATTGCTGGAGCTGCGCCCGCAACGGCTGCACGCGATGCAGGATGCGACTGCGTTCGTCGTTGCTCATCGACGGCCACCGTGCGATTTCATCGATATGACGTCCGCAGCCGGTGCACCGCCGGTGCGGATCCAGCGTGCACACTCCGATGCAGGGACTTGCGACAACACGCGCCGTTTCTTCCATTGTTTGCACCCGGCAACAGTAGCGCGAACGGGCTGAATTTGCGCGGGTCGGCCGGTCGGACGGTAGAGTCGACTGTCAGTCGACTCGCGCGCGCAGCGCGGGCGTTTCCCCGATGTGACCCAAGAGCAGTCGACTGACAGTCGACTCTACCGTCAGGCACTGCGCAAACAAAAACGCGCCGGTGGGATCACCGGCGCGTTTGGTTTACTGCTTCGATTTACTTGACGCTGACCAGCTTGATCTCGAACTGCACAGCCACGTTCGGCGGGAACGGGGTGCGCGGGTCCGCACCGTAGGCCTGGTCCGGCGGCAGGGTGACTTCCCACTTCGAGCCGGCCGGCATCTGCAGCAGGGTCTCGCGCATGGCCTTCATTTCGACTTCGCTGACCTTGATCGACGGGATCTGCTGGGCCGGGCGGGCTTCGGTCGGGCGCTGGCCGTACGGGAACGGACCGGCCACTTCCAGCTGCACGGTGCTGGCCTGGGTCGGCTTGGCACCCTTGCCGGCTTCGATCACGCGGTACTGGACGCCGCTCGGCAGCGACTGCACGCCGGCCTTGGCCTTGTTCGCCGCGATGAACTGATCGCTCTTGGTCTTGTTTTCGGCAGCAGCCTTCTCGTACTCGGCCTTGGCAGCCTGGGCACGGCCCTGCTCGCGCTTCTGGAACGCTTCAACGGCCGGCTTCAGCTGCTCGGCGGTGATCGCCGGCTGCTTCTTGGCGTAGGCATCCTGCAGGCCCTTCACCACCGAGTTGATGTCCAGCTGCTCACCACGACCGGTCAGCTCCGCCAGGTTGTTGCCGTAGTCGTAACCGAAGTAGTAGCTCAGCTTGCCCTTTTCGGACGAGACGTCCTGGGCGAAGGCATTGCCCGTCAGGGCCAGGGCCGCGACGGCGACCGCGATAGAACGCAACTTCATCAAACAGTTCTCCAGGGGTGGTAACTCAGGGACGTTCTGCGCCGCCCTGAGGCGACGGGTTAGGATAACGGGCGCAACGTGTAACCGCTACTCACGATGCAGGCTATGACCCGTCTGCGTTCGCGGAGTTCAATATCACTTTTTTTTAACGTTCCAGGAGTTTCCCCGTGGCCGATGCCTTGATCGCTGTCACCGACGACGGCGCCATCCGCACCGTGACCGTCCAGCGCCCGGACAAGCTCAACGCCCTGAACGCCGCGACCCTGCAGGCCCTGGCCGAGGCCTTCAGCGCCGCCGCCGCAGACCCGGAGATCCGCGTGGTGGTGCTGACCGGTGCCGGCCCGAAGGCGTTCGTGGCTGGCGCTGACATCGCCGAGATGAACACACTCAGCGCGGTTCAGGGACGTGATTTCTCGCTGCTGGGCCAGGCCCTGATGCGCCAGATCGAGCGCATGCCCAAACCGGTCATCGCCCGCGTCAACGGTTTTGCCCTGGGCGGCGGCCTGGAACTGGCCATGGCCTGCCACCTGCGCATTGCCGCCGATACCGCCAAAGTCGGCCAACCGGAAATCAATCTCGGGCTGATTCCCGGCTTCGGCGGCAGCCAGCGCCTGCTGCGCCTGTGCGGCCGCGCCGCCACCCTGGAGCTATGCCTGCTGGGTGCACCGATCAATGCCGCACGTGCGCTGGAACTGGGGATCGTCAACGAGGTGGTACCGGCCGACGCGCTGGACAACCGCGTGCAGGACATCGCCCGGCAGCTGGCACGCTCGGCGCCGCTGGCCCTGCGCGGCCTGCTCGATGCGGTGCACGTGGGCGGCGAATGCAGCCTGGAAGCCGGGCTGGAATACGAAGGCGCACAGTTCGGCCTGCTGTTCGCCACCGAGGACATGCGCGAGGGAACCAGCGCCTTCCTGCAGCGCCGCCCGCCAGCCTTCCAGAACCGCTGACGCCATGGCATCCCGACCCAACCCCGCGCAGCTGTTTGCCCGGGTCCAGGCAGACGATCTCGATGGCGCCCTGCAGGCCGGGCTGATGGACTATGTCGCCCGCGCCGACGACGCGCAGTTGCTGCCCGGCCACCCGGAACTCCCGCAGCGGTTGCAGCAGGCCCAGCAGCAGCTTCAGGCCGCCTGGGCGGCACGCGAACGCTACCGCGCGCGTGCGGTGCGACTGGCCCGCCGCGAAGCCGAACGCGACGCGCGGCGCACGCCCGCCCCGGCGCCGGACGTGAAACCCGCCCTGCCCGCCGCAGCGGCCGCCATCCTCGCCCGGGCCAAGGCCCGCGCCAGCGGCAAGGAGCAGTAATGGCCACCACGAAGAAGACCGCACGCGCCCCGGCGCGGCGTGGCGGCACGATGCCGCGCGCCGACGTGGTGGAGATGTTCACGCGCCTGCGCGAACTCAACCCGCACCCGAAGACCGAACTGGAGTACAGCTCGCCGTTCGAGCTGCTGGTGGCGGTGGCGCTGTCGGCGCAGGCCACCGACGTCGGCGTCAACAAGGCCACGCGCCGCCTGTTCCCGGTGGCCAACACGCCGGCGAAGATCCTCGCGCTTGGCGAAGAAGGACTGAAGCAGTACATCGCCACCATCGGCCTGTTCAACGCCAAGGCGAAGAAGGTGATCGCCACCTGCGCGATCCTGCTGGAAAAGCATGGCGGTGAAGTGCCGCGCGATCGCGATGCGCTGGAAGCACTGCCGGGCGTGGGCCGCAAGACCGCCAACGTGGTGCTCAACACCGCGTTCGGCGAGCCGGTGATGGCGGTGGACACGCATATCTTCCGCGTCTCCAACCGCACCGGCCTGGCCCCGGGAAAGAATGTGCGCGAAGTGGAAGACAAGCTGGTGAAGGTGATCCCCGCCGAATTCCTGCTCGACGCGCATCACTGGCTGATCCTGCACGGACGTTATGTGTGCAAGGCGCGCAAGCCGGATTGCCCGGGATGCGTGATCGCCGATCTGTGCCGGTTCAAGGACAAGACCCCGGCCGAGTGACGGCCGCATCCATGCAGGGCGTGGATCGACTGCAACCAAGGCGCAATCCGGGCGTCATACGCAAGCGGGTTCAATGGCAGGCCCTGCCGTGACGGGGCCTGCGGTGGATGTCTGCCGCGCGTGAACTGTCACATTTACGCAATCTTTACCTTCTAGCCTGCGCGCATCTTCCCACCTGCCTGCAAGGCTCCTCTCCATGAAACTGCATCACCAACTCCTGACGGTGGCCGTGGCTGCTGCGCTGTATGTGCCGGCTGCACACGCCGAAGTCGCCATCGACGTGATCGGCGGTTCGGAAATCACCTTCGAAGGCCTGGTCCAGGCCGATGGCAACTGGTTCCACAACGATGTGGTCGACCTCAACGGTGGCGACGCCGGCAACGGCAAGAACAGCGAATTCGAACTGCGTCGCGCCGAGCTCGTGCTGAAGGGCAAGGGCCCGGGCAACGTGGAGTGGGTGGTCGGCTATGACGCCAAGGCCGACAAGTTCCTCGACACCAACGTGAAGTACAAGCTGCTGGGCAACGCCAACCACTTCCTGCAGCTGGGCCAGTTCAAGCAGCCCAACAGCCTGGAAGAACTGTCCAGCACCAAGAACAACGATTTCATTTCCAAGGCAGCGGTCACCAACACCTATGCCATCGCCCGCCGCCTGGGCGGCGCGTACAGCTACGGCCAGGACAACTGGTCGGTGACTGCCAGCGCCTTCGGCCGCGAGCTGACCCGCAACCTGGCCCACGGCAGCGGCTACGGCGCGCGTGGCACCTGGGCCCCGATCAATGAAAAGGGCCAGGTCCTGCACTTCGGACTGAGCTACGTCAACTACGACACCGACGCCGACACCCTGCGCGTGCGTGCACGTCCGAATGCCGACCTCGCCACGGCCCGCCTGGTCGACAGCGGCAACCTGACCGACACCGACCGCGTCAGCACCATCGGTGCCGAAGCGATGTACTTCCAGGGCCCATTCAAGGCCCAGGCCGAGTACTACACCAGCAAGGCCAAGCGCTACGACCACGACAACTACACCAGCGACGGCTATTACATCAGCGGCGTGTGGAACGTCACCGGCGAGACCTGGAGCTACAAGGGCGGCACCCCGGGCACCGGCCTGCCGAACAACCCGGCCGGCGGCCAGTGGCAGCTGGGCGTGCGCTACGACCACATGGACCTCAATGACGGCAACCTCGCCGCCAACCCGGTTGCCGGTCGCCCGCCGATCGTCGATGGCGTGCTGGGTGGCAAGATGGACATCTGGACCGTGGGCGCCAACTGGTACCTGCGTTCCAACTTCAAGCTGATGCTCAACTACGTGATGGTCGACAGCAAGAAGTACAGCTCCACGGCGCGCGGTTTCGTCAACGACGATCCCAACATCCTGGAAGCCCGCGCGCAGTTCTTCTGGTAAGTCCAGCCCCCTGCGTTGACCCGCGAAGGCACGGCCCCGGCCGTGCCTTCGTCGTTGCATCGGCAGCCGCGCTGCCCTGCCGGCGCAGCGGACGTGACATCGCTAATGACGCGTGTCACGCCCGCGTCATATGACAGACGCGGGGGTGTCACGCAACCGTTATGGAATGTGCACCGAAACGTCGGGCAACCGCCCTTCGACCACCACCCCAGGAGTCTCCCCGTGATCCACGCCTTCAAGTCGCGCGCCGCTGTCGCCATCCTGGCCGCATCGTCCGTGTTCGCCGCCAACGCCGCCGATATCACCGGCGCGGGCGCATCGTTCATCTACCCGGTCATGTCCAAGTGGTCGGCCGACTACAGCACCGCAACCGGCAACAAGGTCAACTACCAGTCCATCGGTTCCGGCGGCGGCATTGCCCAGATCAAGGCCAAGACCGTTGATTTCGGCTCCTCCGACGCGCCGCTGAAGCCGGAAGACCTGGCTGCTGCGGGCCTGGCGCAGTTCCCGTCGGTGATCGGCGGCGTGGTGCCGGTGGTCAACGTGGCCGGCATCGCGCCGGGCGCGCTGAAGCTGGACGGCGCGGTGCTGGCCAACATCTTCCTGGGCAAGATCAAGACCTGGAACGACCCGGCCATCGCCGCGCTGAACCCGGGCGTGACCCTGCCCAACGCCAAGGTCACCGTCGTGCATCGTTCGGACGGCTCGGGCACCACCTTCAACTTCGTCAATTACCTGTCCAAGGTCAGCCCGGAGTGGAAGAGCTCGGTCGGTGAAGGCACCTCGGTGCAGTGGCCCGCCGGCATCGGCGGCAAGGGCAACGAAG
The DNA here is from genome assembly GCF_059371375.1 of Stenotrophomonas sp. YJH_SMC_64. Classification (NCBI taxonomy): domain Bacteria; kingdom Pseudomonadati; phylum Pseudomonadota; class Gammaproteobacteria; order Lysobacterales; family Lysobacteraceae; genus Stenotrophomonas; species Stenotrophomonas sp. YJH_SMC_64. The sequence goes on from NZ_JCAFUN010000002.1 coordinate 159,113, forward strand.
GTGTTGCCGCCTATGTGAAGCAGATCAAGGGCGGCATCGGCTATGTCGAACTGTCCTACGCGCTGCAGAACAAGCTCTCCTACACCGCGATGAAGAATGCCGCCGGCAAGTTCGTGCAGCCGAGCGACACCTCGTTCGCAGCCGCTGCCGCCAGCGCCGACTGGGCCAACGCCCGCGACTTCTACCTGGTGATGACCAACGCGCCGGGCGCCGAGTCCTGGCCGATCACCGCCACCAACTTCATCCTGGTGCAGAAGACGCCGAAGAATGCTGCCAATGGCAAGGCGACCCAGGAGTTCTTCCGCTGGGTCTACAAGAATGGCGACGCCCAGGCCCGCCAGCTGGACTACGTGCCGCTGCCGGACAGCCTGGTCCGCCAGATCGAGACCTACTGGTCGCAGAACCTGAAGTAAGCAAGCGCGTTCCCCCGCAGGAACGGGGGCGGCGGGTCCTCTCTCCCCCGCCGCTCCCACCCGGGCGCGAGATCCTCGAGATCTCGCGCTCTTCTTGTTTTTGGGGGATTGGTCGTGAAGAGCGTTGCGCCTGCGCTGATCCATGGGGGAGTCGGTGGGGTCATGGAAGGCAGGAGCAAAGGCAGGAGCGCGTGTAGAGCCGAGCCCACGCTCGGCTGGGGGCTGGAGCGTGCGGACCAACGGTCCGCACCTACCGAGAACAGGGAGCAGTCGAGCATGGCTCAACTCTACAAGGGCCAACCGACCGTCATATCGGTGCGCAGATCGGGGGTTTCCGGGCACCTGCTGGATCGGCGCCAATCCTGTGAAACCCTTGTCAGAACGTGATCCAGGACACCCCTGTCATGGTCGTAATACGGCTGTAACAAAAACATCATTTCATAGCCGCATCCGCCGACCACGTCGGCTCTTCCCCGCTATGGAGTGACCATGAAACTGCACTCGGCCGGCCTCGCCGCCCTTTCCCTGGCCATCGCCCTGGGCCTGTCGGCCTGCGGTGGCGACAAGCAGGCCGCGCAGCAGCCGGCTGCCGACGGCGCCGCCGCCCCGGCCGCTGCCGGTGCCAAGGTGACCGCCGAAGTGTCCGGCGCAGGCGCGTCCTTCATCTTCCCGCTGGTCTCCAAGTGGTCGGCTGACTACAACACCAGCACCGGCGCCAAGATCAACTACCAGTCGATCGGCTCCGGCGGCGGTATTGCCCAGATCAAGGCCGGCACCGTCGACTTCGGTTCCTCCGACAAGCCGCTGAGCAGCGAAGAGCTGGCCCAGGCCGGCCTGGCGCAGTTCCCGTCCGCCATCGGCGGCGTGGTGCCGGTGGTCAACATCGAAGGCCTGGAAGCCGGCAAGCTGCGCCTGAGCGGCGCCCTGCTGGCCGACATCTTCCTGGGCAAGGTCAAGACCTGGAACGACCCGGCCATCGTCGCCGCCAACCCGGGCGTGAAGCTGCCGGACGGCAAGATCACCCTGGTCCACCGTTCGGACGGTTCGGGCACCACCTTCAACTTCTCCAACTACCTGTCCAAGGTCAGCCCGGAGTGGAAGAGCAAGGTCGGCGAAGGCACCTCGGTGCAGTGGCCGGACGGCGTCGGTGGCAAGGGCAATGAAGGCGTCGCTTCCTACGTGAAGCAGATCAAGGGCTCGATCGGCTACGTCGAACTGGCTTACGCGCTGCAGAACGGCATGCCGTACACCGCCATGCAGAACGCGGCCGGCAACTGGGTCGAGCCGAGCGCGGAAACCTTCGCCGCCGCGGCCGCCAGCGCCGACTGGGCCAGCGCCAAGGACTTCAACCTGGTCATCACCAACGCTCCGGGCGAGCAGGCGTGGCCGATCACCGCCACCAACTTCATGCTGATGCAGAAGAAGCCGAAGGACGCCGAGCGCAACCAGGACACCCTGGCCTTCTTCAAGTGGGCCTTCGAGAACGGCCAGGCGCAGGCCAACGAGCTGCACTACGTGCCGCTGCCGGCCGAACTGGTCAAGCAGATCGAGGCCTACTGGGCGACCGTCCTGAAGTGATGGACACGACGGTGCCCGCCCCACGCGGGCACCGCTTCTTCCACGCCGTGCCGCCCCGCCCCTTCCTGGCCCTGCCGTCCCCATGAATGCCATCGCCCAGCCTGTAGCCGCCCCGTCCACGCGTGATGCGCGTGATGCCCGCAACGACAAACTGTTCCGATGGGTGCTGGTCGGCACCGTCATCTTCGTCCTGATCGCCCTGGCCTGCGCCGCGCTGTCGATGCTGTGGGGCGGCCGCCATGCCCTGCAGATGCAGGGCCTGAGCTTCTTCTTCTCCGCCGACTGGAATCCGGTCGAAAACAAGTTCGGTGCGCTCGCCCCGATCTACGGCACCCTGGTCACCGCCGTCATCGCGATGGTCATCGCCGTGCCGGTCAGCTTCGGCATCGCCTTCTTCCTCACCGAAGTCGCGCCGCGCTGGCTGCGTGGCCCGGTCGGTACCGCCATCGAACTGCTGGCCGGCATTCCCTCGATCATCTACGGCATGTGGGGCCTGTTCGTGCTGGTGCCGGTGATGACCGAGTACGTCACCCCGTTCCTCAACGAGACCCTGGGCGAATGGCCGATCATCGGCCCGATGTTCCAGGGCCCGCCGCTCGGCATCGGCATGCTCACCGCCGGTTTCGTGCTGGCCATCATGGTCATTCCGTTCATCTCCTCGGTGATGCGCGAAGTGTTCCTGACCGTGCCGACCCGCCTGAAGGAGTCGGCGTACGCGCTGGGCTCCACCAAGTGGGAAGTGAGCTGGGACATCGTCCTGCCCTACACCCGCTCGGCAGTGATCGGCGGCATCTTCCTCGGCCTCGGCCGCGCCCTGGGCGAGACGATGGCGGTGGCCTTCGTGATCGGCAACAGCGTGCGCCTGTCGCCGTCGCTGCTGGAGCCGGGCACCACCATCGCCGCGCTGATCGCCAACGATTTCGGCGAAGCCACTGAAACCTACCGTTCGGCCCTGCTGCTGCTCGGCTTCGTCCTCTTCATCGTCACCTTCGTGGTGCTGGCCATCGCCCGCCTGATGCTGATGCGCCTGTCCCGCAAGGAGGGCAACTGATGTCCACCACCGCTGATTCGTTGTACCTGCGCCGCCGCATCGGCAACGTCGTTGCGATCACCGCCTCCTGCGCCACCGCGCTGTTCGGCCTGTTCTTCCTGGGCTGGATCCTGTTCACCCTGGCCTCGAAAGGCCTGGCCGGCATCAACTGGGACCTGTTCACCAAGATGACGCCGCCGCCGATGCAGGACGGTGGCCTCGCCAACGCCTTCTTCGGCAGTGCCGTGATGTGTGCGCTGGCGATCGGCATCGGCACGCCGCTGGGCGTGCTGGCCGGTACCTGGCTGGCCGAGTACGGCAACGCCCGCAAGGCCGGCACCGTGGTCCGCTTCGTCAATGACATCCTGCTGTCGGCACCGTCGATCGTGCTGGGCCTGTTCGTCTACACCCTGTACGTGATGCAGACCGGCGGCAACTTCTCGGCGTTCGCCGGTGCCCTGTCGCTGGCCTTCATCGTGCTGCCGGTGGTGGTGCGCACCACCGACGAGATGCTGCGGCTGGTGCCCTCGCAGATGCGCGAAGCGGCCCTGTCGCTGGGCATCCCGCAGTGGAAGGTGATCGTGCAGGTGCTGTACCGCAGCGCGTCGGCCGGCATCATCACCGGCATCCTGCTGGCGCTGGCCCGCATCTCCGGCGAGACCGCTCCGCTGCTGTTCACCGCTTTCGGCAACCAGTACTGGAACAACAACATCTTCCAGCCGATGGCCTCGGTGCCGGTGGTGATGAACCAGTTCGCCGGCAGCCCGTATGAATCCTGGCAGGTGCTGGCCTGGGCCGGTGCCCTGGTGCTGACTGTCTTCGTGTTGCTGGTCAGCCTTGCCGCCCGCGGCATCCTGCTGCGCAACCGTATCTCCCATGACTGACCTTTCCGTGGACAACGCCATGAACGACCTTTCCAACGCCGTGCCGATGCAGCGCATCGCCGTGCCGTCCTCGCACGAGAGCCTGCACACGCCGTCGCCGGTGAAGCTGGCTGCACGTGGACTGGACTTCTACTACGACAAGTTCCACGCCCTGAAGGGCATCAACCTGGAGATTCCGGAAAAGCGCGTGACCGCGCTGATCGGTCCCTCCGGTTGCGGCAAGTCGACCCTGCTGCGCATCTTCAACCGCATCTACGCGCTGTACCCGAAGCTGGAAGCGCGCGGTGAAGTGCTGCTGGACGGCGAGAACATCCTGTCGCCGAAGTACCCGATGAACCGCCTGCGCAGCAAGGTCGGCATGGTGTTCCAGAAGCCGGTGCCGTTCCCGATGACCATCTTCGAGAACGTGGCCTACGGCATCCGCCACCACGAGAAACTGAGCAAGGCCGACATGGCCGACCGCGTCGAGCAGGCACTGCGCCAGGGCGCACTGTGGGACGAAGTGAAGGACAAGCTGGGGCAGAGCGCGCTGGGCCTGTCCGGTGGCCAGCAGCAGCGCCTGTGCATCGCCCGTGCCGTGGCGCTGCGCCCGTCGGTGCTGCTGCTGGACGAGCCGACCTCGGCGCTGGATCCGATCTCGACCAGCCGCATCGAGCAGTTGGTGGAAGAACTCAAGCACGAGTACACCATCGTCATCGTCACCCACAACATGCAGCAGGCCGCGCGCGTTTCCGACTACACCGCCTTCATGTACCTGGGCGACCTGATCGAGCACGACCGCACCGAAGTGATCTTCTCGCAGCCGTCGCAGCGGCAGACCGAGGACTACATCACCGGTCGCTTCGGCTGATCGACGCTGATCCTTCGCCACATGTCCCAGCCAGGCACGGCCTGGCTCTACCCGGATTGCAGACCATGAACCTTCCCAACGACCACATCGTCAAGAGCTACGACGAAGAGCAGCAGCGCCTGGTGGCCGAGATCGTGCGCATGGGCGAGATGGCCGTCGCCCAGCTCGAAGCGTCGATGGACGTGATCGAGAAGCGCGACGAGAACGCCGCCCATCGCATCATCGCCAACGACGAAGCCATTGATGCGCTGGAGCAGCAGATCAGCCATGACGTGATGCGCCTGGCCCTGCGCGGCCCGATGGCGCGCGACCTGCGCGAGATCCTCGCCGGCCTGCGCATCCCGGCCGACATCGAACGCATCGGCGACTATGCAGCGAACGTGGCCAAGCGTTCGATCGCGCTGGGCAAGGTGCCGCCGCTGCCGCAGATCCAGGGCCTGCGTGCGCTGGGCCGCCTGGCCGCGCAGCAGGTCCGTCGTGCCATTGCCGCCTACCGCGACAACGACGCCGACGCCGCACTGGAACTGCGCGAGGACGACGCCCGCCTGGACGCGCAGTACACCGCGCTGTTCCGCGAGCTGCTGACCTACATGATGGAAGACCCGCGCAACATCACCCCGTGCACGCACCTGCTGTTCATGGCCAAGAACCTGGAGCGCGTGGGCGACCACGCCACCAACATCGCCGAGAACGTGTGGTTCCTGGTGCACGGGGAGCAGCCGCTGCCGCCGCGCGAGAAGCGCGACGAGACCTCCAGCACCGGCCAGCCCTGACGCTGCACTGCAACACCGGAGTTGACTCCAAGGTGGCCGCTGTCCTGGTGACAGCGGCCTTCTTTTTTGGGGTGTTCCACCCGCGTTGTGGGCGCCGGGCTTGCCCGGTGCGAACCTTCCGGATGCTTCTGTAACAAACCTCACGAAAATTTGAGGTCTTGGCGAGGATTCGTTGAGTAGGATCGCTGCACCATCGATTCCACCGGCATCCCTGCCGGCCATCCGGGCACCCGCCCACACCACCCAGGAGCACGACCGATGAGCAGTTCCAACAAGACCCTGTCCCTGCTGACTGCTACCGCCCTGGCCGCCGGCCTGGGCATGACCGCCAGTGCCTCGGCCCTGAGCATGAGCGACCTCGCCCAGGGCTACCTGGTTGCCGGACAGGCAGCCAAGGCCAGTACCGACGCCAAGGCCGCCGACACCAAGATGGCCGCTGACGCGACCAAGCATGCCGAAGGCAAGTGTGGCGCCGACGGCAAGACCGCCGAAGGCAAGTGCGGCGCCGACAAGGGCAAGGCTGCCGGCGCTGCGGCAGGCGCCAAGGCCACGTCCGGCGACAAGAAGGCGGCTGAAGGCAAGTGTGGCGAAGGCAAGTGCGGTGGCAAGCACTGACGTCCGCGCCAGCGTCGTCAGCCCGCGGTCGCCGCTTCGTGCGGCGGCCGCCGGGTTGGGGCTGCGCAGGGCGCTGCTGCAGGAGCTGCGCGATGCACCGGCGGGCGACTTCGATTTCCTCGAATGCGCGCCGGAGAACTGGATCCATGTCGGTGGTCCTGCCGGGGATGCACTGGCCGAGCTGGCACAGCGCCATCCGCTCAGCTGCCACGGCCTGTCCCTGTCGCTGGGCGGCAGTGCGCCGCTGGATACCCGACTGCTGGAACAGGTCGGCCAGTTCCTGGAAAAGCACCGCGTGCCGCTGTACAGCGAGCACCTGAGCTACTGCAGCGACGACGGCCACCTGTACGACCTGCTGCCGATTCCATTTACCGACGAAGCGGTGCGCCATACCGCCGCACGCATCGCCCGTGTGCAGGACCTGCTGGGTCGCCGCATCGCAGTGGAGAACGTGTCCTACTACGTGGCGCCGGAGCCGGCGATGGACGAGCTGGCCTTCACCAACGCCGTGCTCGCCGAGGCCGACTGCGACCTGCTGCTGGACGTCAACAACGTCTACGTCAACGCCTGCAACCACAGCTACGACGCCGACACCTTCATTGCCGGGCTGCCCGCAGATCGCATCGTCTGCCTGCACGTGGCCGGGCACCTGGACGAGGCACCGGACCTGAAGATCGATACCCATGGCAGTGCGGTGATCGACCCGGTCTGGGCGCTGCTGGCACGCACCTATGCGCGCATCGGCCCGCGCCCCACCCTGCTTGAGCGCGATTTCAACTTCCCGCCCTACGCCGAACTGCAGGGCGAGCTGCAGACCATCCGGCGCCTGCAGGCGACGCACGCCGGGGGCGCACATGGCTGATGCTCCCGACACGCTGCGCGCGCAGCAGCACGCATTCACTGCCCATCTGCGTGATCCACAGGGCGTGCCGCCACCGGCCGGGCTGGAATCACGCCGGGTCGCGGTATACCAACGACTGCTGTTCAACAACCTGCTCGGCCTGTTGAGCAACGGCTTCCCGGTCTGCGTGCGCCTGCTCGGCGAGCCGGCCTGGAGCGGACTGGTGCGCCATTACTTCGCGACCCATCGCTGCCAGACACCGCTGTTCACCGAACTGGCCGCCGAATTCGTGCAGTGGCTGCAGGCGCAGCCACAGCTGCCGCATCCGGCGTTGGCCGAACTGGCCCACTACGAGTGGGTGGAAACCGCGCTGTACCAGCTGGATGCCGAACCGCTGCCGGCGCAGGACGACACCGACCCGCTGCGGGTGCCGCTGCAGCGCTCGCCGTTGGCATGGCCGCTGCTGTATCAGTGGCCGGTGCACCGGCTCGGTGCCGAGGACGCACCGACCGAGCCGCCGGCCGAGCCGACTGGCCTTCTGGTGCGCCGCGATGCCGACGGCGAGGTGCGATTCGCCGCGCTCAGCCCTCTGGCGGTGTTCCTGCTGTCCAGCATCGGCGAACAGCCCGGCCTTGATGGACAGGCCTACCTGCAGCGTCTGGCCGCTGCGCACGGCCTGGCCGAGGATGCGCTGGCCGGACCCGGTGCCGCGCTGCTGCGGCAGTTCCTGCAGGCCGGCGTGATCGGCCCGATCACAGCCCCTCCCTGACACACCTCATTCGCGGAGACCCCCTGATGAACCTTCCGACCCTGGCCACCGCGCGTGGCCAGCTGGACCGTCTCGCCCCCTGGTTGGCCCCGCTCGGCCTGCGCCTGCTGCTGGCCTGGGAATACTTCGAATCGGGCCGCGAGAAACTGCACGGCCAGAACTGGTTCGCCGACCTGCAGGATGCCTTTCCGTTCCCGTTCGATCAGCTGCCGAGCACGCTGAACTGGCAGCTGGCGACCTGGTTCGAACTGGTCGGCGCGGCCTGCCTGCTGCTGGGTTTCGGTACGCGTTTCGCCGCCGCCAGCCTGCTGATATTGACCGTGGTGGCCACCTACGCCGTGCACTGGCCGATGCAATGGGACTCGCTGGGTGACCTCGCGATGGGCTATGCGATCACTGACCAGGGCTTCGGCAACTTCAAGCTGCCGGTGCTGTTCATGGCGATGCTGCTGCCGTTGATTTTCAGCGGCGCCGGCAGGCTGAGCGTGGATGCGTGGTTGGCACGGTGGCAGCCATCGGGCACGACGGCACGGCCCGCAGTCCGGTAAATGGCGACCCTGGTCGGCGCACCGTGCCAACCCAGGTTGGCACCTACCGGAATCCTGGGCGCGCGGTGCACCGGTGGGTGTCGACCTTGGTCGACACGCTCCTGCGCAGGGAACCCGTGCGCCACAGGCTGGCCGGGCGCTCAGGGTCGCTCTGCTAGAATCCACGCATGACTGACCCCACCCCCGCACCTGCCGCCGCCCCCGATTCCGCAATCCCCCAGGCGCAGCGCGCGATGTCACAACGCTTCCGCGGCTTCCTGCCGGTGGTGGTGGACGTGGAAACCGGCGGCTTCGACAGCCAGCGCAACGCCCTGCTGGAAATCGCCGCGGTGCCGATCGAGATGGACGAGAACGGCCTGCTCTACCCCGGCCAGACCGCCAGTGCCCATGTGGTGCCGGCCGAGGGCCTGGAGATCGACCCGAAGTCGCTGGAAGTGACCGGCATCATCCTCGACCACCCGTTCCGGCTGGCCAAGGAAGAGAAGGCCGCACTGGACCACATCTTCACCCCGGTACGCGCGGCGATGAAGAAGTACGGCTGCCAGCGCGCGATCCTGGTCGGCCACAACGCCCATTTCGACCTGGGCTTCGTCAACGCCGCCGTGGCCCGGACCGGCCACAAGCGCAATCCGTTCCATCCGTTCAGCGTGTTCGACACCGTCACCCTGGCCGGCATCGCCTACGGGCAGACGGTGCTGGCGCGTGCAGCCACGGCCGCCGGGTTGGGCTGGGATGCGAACGAAGCACACAGCGCGGTGTATGACACCGAACAGACCGCACGATTGTTCTGCACCATCGCCAACGCCTGGCCGCGGTGAAGCGTCCAACGGCGGAGCCCCTCGTGGCGTGAAGCAAATCAGCGGTCGGGCCGGACAAGGTGGGTTCGCGGGGGACGCCGTGAACCCGTCCCTGGGGGCTTAGCCGCACTTCTCTGGTGGGTGCCGACCGTTGGTCGGCACCGCCGGTTGGTACGACAACACCAGTAGATCCACGCCATGCGTGGATGCGATCAACCAATACTCGTACGATCGCGGCCGTCGCTCTTGGCGCGGTACAGCGCGCGGTCGGCGCGCTGGTACAGCAGCGCCGGGGTGCGGTCATCGGCATCCAGTTCCACCAGGCCTGCGCTGAAGGTCACGCGCAGGTCCGCTACACCGGCCCAGTCGGGGTGGTCATGGAACAGGCCGCGCAGACGCGCGCACAGCTGCGCGGCTTCTTCCAGGCGGGTGTCGTTGAGCAGCAGCGCGAACTCCTCGCCACCGGTCCGCGCGGGCAGGTCCGAATCGCGGCAGGCCGCGGCGATCAGCCTGGCCACCTGCACCAGCACCGCATCGCCGATGCTGTGGCTGTGGCGATCGTTGACGTCCTTGAAGTGGTCGATGTCCAGCACCACCAGGCACAGCGGGTGGCCGCTGCGCTGTGAACGGGCGAAGTCGCGCGCCAGCGTTTCATCGAAGGCACGGCGATTGGCCAGCGCGGTCAGCGCATCCTCGCGCGCCTGCCGTTCAAAGGCCTCGGCCTGCCGTGCAAGGCGCTCGGCCAGCTCGGTCTTTTCCTGGTTCAGCGCCTGCAGGTGGACGGTCTTGGCCTGCAGGTTGAAGGTTGCCTCGTCCACGCGCCGTGCCAGGCGCAGGTTGCTGGCCTTCAGCTGCTGCAGCAGCAGGCGGTACAGCACCACCAGCCCAGCCAGCAGCAACAACCCGCCCAGCAGCTGCACGCTGCGGCGCTGCCACCAGAACGGCTCCACCGTGAAGCTCCACACGGCTTCCTGCTGGCCCCAGGCCCCGCCTGGATGCGCCGCCGACACGTGCAGGGTGTAGTCACCCGGAGGCAGGCCGACGAACTCGACGCTGCGCTGCGGGCCGCGCTCAACCCAGCCGGTGTCCAGGCCATCCAGCCGCGTGCGATAGCGGATCCGGTCCGACATCAGGTAACTCAGGCCCACATAGCTCACCGCCAGACGTCGGCCGCCGGGAATGTAGTTGCGATCCGGGCCCTCCCAATGCACGGGTGCGCCATCCACCTGCACGCTCTCGATCGCTGCCGGCGGTGATGGACGCTCGCGGAAGCGCTGCAGGCGTTGCGGGTCGACGGTGCTCAGGCCTCCGGCGGTGACCACCCAGAAGGTGCCGTCCTGGCGCAGGATGGCCGATGGCCCGGAGCTGCCGTTGGCCTGCGCGTTGGCCATGCCGTCGATCTCGTTGTAGCGCTCCACCACCACTCGTGGTGCGCGGCCATCGGCCACGGCATTGAGGGTCGCCATGTCGGTGCGCAGCACGCCACGGTTGCTGCTGATCCACACGTTGCCAAGACGATCCGGCACCAGCTGGAAAACCGCATCCACCGGCATGCCCTGCTCCAGGCCGACGCGTGCCAGCTTTCCGTCGCGCCAGCGGTACAGGCCGCGGTCGCTGCTGACCCACATCGCATCGCCCAGCTGATGGAAGCCGAACACGCTGCGCCCCCCGCCCATCGGTGCCAGGTCGATCGACTGCACGTGGTCGCCACGCAGCACGCGGATGCCCTCGATGGTGCCGATCCACAGGTTGCCCTGGTGGTCATGCTCAAGTGCGGTGATGAGGCCACCGGGCATGCCCGGGGCATTCGGCACCTGCACCCGGTCGCTGTCGATGCGTACCACGCCCTTCTGCGTACCCGCCCAGACCCTGCCCCGCGGGTCGACACTGATCGCGCGGATGTTGCCACCCGGCATGCCGTCGGCCGCCGCATAGTTGTGGCGGAGACTGCCATCGCGGCCCAGCCGGTAAACGCCATCGCCGAACGTACCGACCCACAGGTCGCCGTCCGGCCCCTGCGCCAGACTCAATACCGATGGCGCCTTGCCGCCGCGGTTGTGCAGCGGAACCGCGCGGAAGCGGCCATCGGGTGTCTGCAGATCGAGACCACTGGCACTACCGACCCACAACTGGCGGTCGCGGTCCTCCAGCACCGTGCGCACATAGTCGCCACTCAGGCCATCGCGCTCGGTGTAGCTGCTGAACAGTGTTTCGCGCAGGCGATACAGGCCACCGTTGGCCCCCACCCAGATGCTGCCTTCGGCATCCTCGCGCAGGCTGACCACGCGCCCGCCCGGCAGGTTCAGGCCGGCCGGCAATCGTTCCAGGCCATGCGCCGAGATCCGCAGCAGGCCCTGGTTCTCGGTTCCCAGCCACAGGTCGCCGTGCCGGTCCTGCAGCATCGAGGTCATGTGCAGCTGTCCCGGCAGCCGGTGCACCAGCACCAGCTGATCGTCCTCCACGCGGTACAGGCGCTCGCCAGCGACGATCCACAGCGCGCCATCAGGAGCCCGGTACGGCCAGGACAGGCCGGTGCCGGCACCCAGGCCCCACGCCGCGGGCGCGCGCTTGAGCACGCCGTCGTTGTCGCGCAGCACCAGCCCGTCAAGCGTGCCAACCCAGACCCGGTCCTGCGCATCGACCACCAGCTTGGTGAAGCTCATCGCCATCGGCAGGTCGGCCGCCGGCGCCTGGTAGACGATGCCCTTGTCCGGCGTGAGATAGCCGATGCCCTTGCCTTCGTACAGCAGCCACAGGCGCCCTTGGCTGTCCATCTGCATGGACTGGATCAGCACCTGCGGGGTGTCGGCCTGATGCTCCCAGACCCGCCACTGGCCGTCGTTGCCACGATGGCTGACGTTACCGCGCGAATCACTGATCCACAGCCCTCCCTGCCGATCGACCAGCAGTGCGCCGATGCCGTTGTCGCGCAGCCCCGGGCGGGTGCTGCGGTCGAACACGGTGAAATCCAGGCCGTTGTAGCGGACCAGGCCTTCCCAGGTGGCAAACCACAGGTGCCCCTCGGGGGTCTGCGCGATATCGCGCAGGGAGTTGTGCGGCAGGCCATTGCGCGAGGTCCACACGTCGATGGCGTAGTCGCGCAGCGGCGGCGCGCCCTCCTGCGCGGCCAGCGGCAGCGCCAGCACCAGCAACAGCCACAGCAGACCGCGCTGCAGTGCCTGCCTGGCCTTCGAAACGCGGCGCTCCACCCAGCACCCGTTGTCCCCTGACCTGCCCATCAGCTCGGCGGCAGTGGCCGGTAGCGGCTGCAGGGCATGACAGCAAGCGGGAACGACCGGGCAACGCGGAACGGCGTGCCGTCAGGAACGGGCTGACTCATCGGGGAGAAACTGGGGAGATGCGCAGATGATAGGCCAAACCCTGGCCCCGGCGTCATCGCGTGCGTCCGGAGGGGCTCAGCCGGGCCGGCCAGGCGGCACCACCTGCGCACTGGCCGGCCACTGCACCACCGCCTCCAGACCGCCCTCGGCACGGTTGCGCAGCCACAGCCGCGCGCCATCCTTCTCGGCCAGGGCGCGCGCGATGGTCAGGCCCAGCCCGGCGCCGCCGGTTTCGCGCGAACGCGAGGTTTCCACCCGCACGAACGGGTCGAACACGGCCTCCAGCTGGTCTTCCGCCAGGCCCGGGCCATCGTCGGACACCATCGCCGTGATCGTGCCGCCGCTGCGTTCCACCCGCACGCGCACGCGGTGGGCATACATCACGGCGTTATCCACCAGGTTGGAGAACAGCCGGTGCATGGCCAGCGGGCGCAACATCAGCACCGCACCGGTGCCGCCCTCGAAGACCACGTCGGCGCCACCCTCTGCGGCGTCTTCCACGATGCTTTCCAGCAGCGAATCCAGATCCAGCGCGGCGCGCTGCTCGGCGCTCTCGGCGCTCCGGGCCAGCTCCAGGCCTTCGCGCACCAGTGCCTGCATCGCCGCCAGATCGCCGATCAGGCGCTCGCGCAGCACCTCGTCGCTGACGTTCTCCAGGCGCAGGCGCAGGCGGGTCAACGGGGTCTGCAGGTCATGGGTGATCGCCGCCAGCATCTGCGTGCGTTCGGCCAGGTGCCGCTGCAGGCGGTGCTGCATGGCATTGAAGGCCTCGGCGGCGCGCTGCACCTCGCGCGGCCCGCGCAACGGCAGTGGATCGCGCTGCAGATCGTCGCCGAGATCCTCCGCGGCTGCCGCCAGCTCCTGCAGCGGCGCACTGGCCATGCGCGCGACGATGTAGGCCAGCACCGCGATGGCCAGCACCAGCAGGGTCAGGAACCACGGGTCCACGGCCAGAATGCCGTTGTGGGCCACTGCTGGCGAATCCAGCGCCAGCTTCAGCAGCGTACCGTCGTTGAGCGTCACATCGACCGCGCGGCACTTGGGCGGAATGAAGGCCGGATCGCGCTCACGCGGATGCCGTCGGTGCCCCGGCGGCGGTGGCGGCAGCAGATCCTGCAGCTTGGGAATGCAGGAACGGAACGAGGTGAAGTGCACATGCGCGCGCGACACCGGGCCGGGCCGGTCATCCAGGACTTCCATCAGTGCGGTATCCGCCCGCCCCAGGCGCGCGCCGGGCTGCAGCGCACGCACGCTGGGCCCACCGATCTCAAGCAGTCGCTCGCGCAGTTCGGGATTGCCATCGAGCAGGTTGACGTAGCCCTGCAGGCGGTCGGCGATGCGGTTCAGGTTCTGCCGCTCGAACTCCTGCTGGCGTTTGGAGGTGGCCAGCATGGTCGCGCCGATCGCAGCCACGCTCATGCCCAACAGCAGGATGACGAACAACCGCCCGACCATCGAGGACAGGAAATGGCGCAGGCGCTTCATGACGGCTTATTCCAGGTTCACCGAGGAGGCCAGCACGTAGCCTTCGTTGCGCACGGTCTTGATCAAGCCATCCGGCCCACCGTCATCGCCCAGCTTGTTGCGCAGGCGGCTGACCTGCAGGTCGATCGCGCGATCCTGCGCCTCGTAGTTGCGGCCGCTGCTGAGCGCGACCAGCTGTTCGCGCGACAGCACCTTGTTGGCATGGGCGATGAACACGCGCAGCAGGCGGAACTCGGCACCGGACAGCACCACCACGCGGTCGTCCGGATCGACCAGGTGGCGATGCTCCAGGTCGAACACCCAGCGCGAGAAACGCGCACGGCGCACCGCCAGCGGCTCCAGGTTGGCCGGCAGCGCCTCGGTCCGGCGCAGCACGTTGCGGATGCGCGCCAGCAGCTCGCGCGGTTCGAACGGCTTGGCCAGGTAGTCGTCGGCGCCCATTTCCAGGCCGAGCACGCGGTCGATCGGCTCGGCGCGCGCGGTCAGCATGATCACCGGGGTGTTCGAGCGCGCCCGCAGGTCGCGGCACAGGGTCAGGCCATCCTCGCGCGGCAGGTTGAGGTCGAGCACGATCAGGTCCACGTGCTCGCGGTCCAGCAGCTGGCGCATGGCGGTGCCGTCTGCGGCCGTGCTCACCTGGTAGCCGGCACGGCCGAGCTGCTCGGCCAGCAGGGTGCGGATGTCGTTGTCGTCGTCGACGATCAGCAGTCGATGCATCGTGTTTTCAGTCTCCATGTCGCGATCATCCCGTGTCGGCAGCTGAACCGCATCCGGGGCAATGCGTACCAGTGTATCCAGCCATGAGCGGGATACCTGTGGTTACGCGTATTCACCGACAGTGTTACATAGAGACATACCCCGAGGATTGAGCCGCCTGTCGCCCGGTCTTCACAATGCCCACCAACGCCGCCGCCGCGGCCCCGAGAGTGAAGCCACGACGTGACGTTCCGCCTGTTGCCCGCGACCCGCCGTGGTCGCCTGATACTGATCGCCCTGCTCGCCCTCATCGTGGCCGTCGCCGCCTGGTGGCTGCTGCGCAAACCCGCCGCCCCGGCGGTGGCGACCACGCCGGTCAGCCGCGGCGACATCGAGCAGACCGTGGAAGCCACCGGCGTGATCGACGCCTACAAGCTGGTCAGCGTCGGCGCGCAGGCCTCGGGCCAGATCAAGTCGCTGAAGGTACAGCTGGGCGATACCGTGAAGGAAGGCGACCTGATCGCCGAGATCGATGCCACCACCCAGCAGAACCAAGTGCTCAACGCGCAGGCTTCGCTGGACCAGGTCACCGCCCAGCGCGCCGTGCAGCAGGCCACCCTGCGCCAGGCCGAACTGGAGTTCGCACGCCAGCAGCAGATGCTGGCGGCCGAGGCCACCTCGCGCCAGGAATACGATGCCGCCGAAGCACAGCTGAAAACTGCCCGCGCCCAGCTGCAGTCCTACGAGGCGCAGATCAAGGGCCGCCAGACCGAGCTGGGCACCGCCCGCGCCAACCTGGCCTACACCCGCATCACCGCGCCGATGGATGGCACCGTGGTGGCGGTGGTGGCCGAGGAAGGCCGCACCGTGAACGCCAACCAGACCGCGCCCACCATCGTGATGCTGGCGCGGCTGGACGTGGTCACGGTCAACGCCGAGATCTCCGAGGCCGACGTGGTCAAGATCAAGGCGGGCATGCCGGTGTACTTCACCACCCTGGGTGACCCCGACCGCAAGTACCACGCCACGCTGCGCCAGATCAATCCGGCGCCGGCCTCGATCGCCAACGAGAATTCGTCCAGCTCCAGCAGTTCGTCAAGCTCCAGTTCCAGCAGCGCGGTCTACTACAACGCGCTGTTCGACGTGGAAAACCCGGACGGCACCCTGCGCATCGACATGACCGCGCAGGTCTCGGTACTGCTGAAGCAGGCCAAGGACGTGCTGATGGTGCCGGCGGTGGCACTGGGACCGAAGCGCCGCGGCGACGAGCGCATGGTGAGGGTGCTGGACGACAAGGGCCAGCCGCAACCGCGCAAGGTCACCGTGGGCATCAACAACGGCGCCTCGGCCGAAATCCTGTCCGGGCTGAAGGAAGGCGAACGCGTGGTGGTGGGCGAAGCCGGTGCGGCCGGTGCCAGCGCCGGCGGCGGCAACCGCGGCGGCATGCAGATGCGGGTCGGCGGCCCGGGCATGGGTCCGCGCCGATGAGCACGAAGGCGCCGCTGCTGCGCCTGCGCGACCTGCGACGCGAATTCCCGGCTGGCGATGATGTGATCGCCGTCCTGCGCGACGTCAACCTGGATATCCACGCCGGTGAGATGGTGGCCATCGTCGGCCAGTCCGGCTCGGGCAAGTCGACGCTGATGAACATCCTCGGCTGCCTCGATCGCCCTACCCGCGGCAGCTACCAGGTGGCCGGCCGCGAAACCGGCAGGATGGCGCCGGATGAACTGGCCGAACTGCGCCGCGAGCATTTCGGCTTCATCTTCCAGCGCTACCACCTGCTGGGCGACCTGGATGCGCGCGGCAACGTGGAGGTACCGGCGGTGTATGCCGGCAGCCCCGGCCCGGTGCGCAACGCGCGTGCCGAGCAGCTGCTGCAGCGGCTGGGCCTGGGCGACCGCATGCACCACAAGCCGGGCCAGCTGTCCGGTGGCCAGCAGCAGCGCGTGTCGATCGCACGTGCGCTGATGAACGGCGGCGAGGTGATCCTGGCCGACGAACCGACCGGCGCGCTCGACACGAAATCCGGCGAGGAAGTGATGGCGATCCTCGGCGAGCTGCACGCCGAAGGCCACACCATCATCATCGTCACCCACGACATGAGCGTGGCCGAACACGCGCAGCGCATCATCGAAATCCGCGATGGCGAGATCATCGCCGACCGCACCAATCCGAACGCACCGACCTACCGCGCGCAGCGCGAGGCCAGCACCGGCGTGGCCCGCGGCAACAGCTGGCGCGCGGCCCGTGACCGCTTCACCGAAGCGTTCCGCATGGCCCTGCTGGCGATGAACGCACATCGGCTGCGCACCTTCCTGACCATGCTCGGCATCATCATCGGCATCGCCTCGGTGGTCTCGGTGGTGGCGCTGGGCAATGGCTCGCAGCAGCAGATCCTGCAGAACATCAGCGCGCTCGGCACCAACACCATCGACGTCTATCCCGGCCGTGGTTTCGGTGACATGCGCTCGGCGCGGGTACAGACGCTCAAGGCCAGCGATGCCGATGCACTGGCAAAGCAGAGCTACGTGGACAGCGCCACGCCCAGCGTGTCGACCTCGGTCACCGCGCGTTACCGCAACCAGTCCTCCACCGCCCAGGTCAGTGGCGTCGGCGAGCAGTTCTTCCGGGTCAAGGGCGTGACCCTGCTCAGCGGCAGCTTCTTCGATACCGACGCGGTGAAGGGCCTCGGCCAGGTGGCGGTGATCGACGAGAACACCCAGACCCAGTTCTTCCCCGATGTCGATCCGGTCGGCCAGGTGATCCTGCTCGGCAACGTACCGGCACGCGTAGTCGGTGTGGCCAAGCGCCAGAGCTTCGGCTTTGGTGGCAGCACCAGCCTCAGCGTGTGGGTGCCCTACACCACGGTGATGTCGCGCATGCTCGGCCAGAGCCACGTTTCCAGCATCACCGTGCGCGTGGACGACGACACGCCGATGGATGCGGCGCAGGAAGCGATCACCCGCCTGCTGACCCTGCGCCACGGCACCGAGGACTTCTTCCTCAGCAACAGCGCCGAGATCCGCCAGACCATCGAGCAGACCACGCGCACGATGACCCTGCTGATCGGCGCCATCGCCGCCATCGCGCTGCTGGTCGGCGGCATCGGCGTGATGAACATCATGCTGGTCTCGGTCACCGAGCGTACCCGCGAAATCGGCGTGCGCATGGCGGTGGGGGCACGGCAGAGTGACATCCGCCAGCAGTTCCTGATCGAAGCGGTGCTGGTGTGCCTGCTCGGTGGTCTGCTTGGCATCGGCCTGGCCCTGCTGCTGGGCTCGATGATCGGCCGCTTCGCCAGTGACTTCCAGGTGCTGTTCTCCACCGCCTCGATCGTTGCCGCGTTCGCCTGCTCGACCCTGATCGGCGTGGCATTCGGCTTCCTGCCCGCGCGCAACGCCGCGCAGCTGGACCCGGTGGAGGCCCTGGCCCGCGAATGAAGATGATGACCCGACTGCCCTTCCCTGCTCCCTCGCGCCTGCTGCTGGTGGGCGCTGTTCTGCTTGCCCTCTCAGGCTGTGCCTCGGTGGGCCGCTACCCGGTGCAGGCCCCCGATGTGGCGGCCAGCTACGGCCGTGGCGATGCCACCCTCAACGCACCGGCCGACGACCCGCGCAGCAGCCTGGATACACCGGGCCGCGACATCCGCCAGGACAGCTGGTGGACGGGCTTCGGCGATGAACGACTGAACCGCCTGGTGGCGCAGGCGCTGGCCGCCAACAGCGATCTGGCCGCCGCTGGCCTGGCCGTGCAGCGGTCGCGCCTGCAGGCCGGCCTGGCCAGCAATGCGCTGTGGCCGCAGCCTTCGTCGTCCGGCGTCAGCGGCAATGCCAGCCGCGCCACCGATCAGGCCGACGACTGGCGCCGCAGCTATTCCACCGGCGTCTCGCTGGGCTGGGAGGTCGATCTGTGGGGCCGTCTGCGCACCCAGCGCGACATCGCCCGCTGGGAAGCCGAGGCCAGCGAGGAAGACCGGCAGAACACCGCGCTGCTGGTGATCGGCGACACCATCACCCAGTACTGGAACCTGGCCTATCTCAACCAGTCCATCGCCACCGGCCAGGCCAACCTGGAGCGGCTGGAGCGCACCCGCGACCTGGTGCAGGCCCGCTTCGACGCTGGTGCGGTATCGCGCCTGGAAGTGCGCCAGGCGCTGCAGAACCTGCAGTCGCAGCGTTCCTCGCAGAGCGCGCTGGAACAGCAGCGGGTGGAGGTGCGCAATGCATTGACCGTGCTGCTGGACGGCACGCCCTGGCCGCAGCAGGACGAACCGCAGGACCTGCTGGGCGCACGCAGCCCCGGGATCAACGAAGGCCTGCCGGCCGAGCTGCTCGGCCGCCGTCCCGACCTGCGCGCGGCCGAACTTCGCCTGCGCAACAGCCTGAAGACCATCAAGGTGACCGCTACCCAGTACTACCCGGCGCTGAGCCTGACCGGCAGCCTCGGCTCCAGTGCAACGTCGCTGGGTGACGTGCTGCGCAACCCGGTGGCCACGCTGGGCGCCGGCCTGTCGCTGCCGTTCCTCAACCTGCAGCGCGCACAGCTGGATACCGACATCGCCGGCACCAGCTATCAGATCGCCGCGACCAATTTCCGCAGGACGCTGTACACCGCGCTGTCGGAAGTGGACAACGCGCTGTCGGCACGCGAGCAGCTGGCGCGCCAGGTGGCGGCCTCGCAGGCGTCGTACGACGAAGCAGTGGAAGTGGAGCGCGCGCAGGAAGTGCGCTACCGCGTAGGTGCCACCGACCTGCGCACCTGGCTGGAGGCCCAGCAGACCCGGCGTGATGCCGAGCTGTCGCTGGCGCGCGTACGCCAGGGCCAGCTGAACAACGACGTCACCCTGTTCAAGGCACTGGGCGGCAGCGCGGGGTGAGGCGGCAAGGGCGCCAACCCAGGTTGGCGACTGCCCGGTGGGTGTCGACCTTGGTCGACACAGCAACGGCCCGGTAGGTGTCGACCTTGGTCGACACGGCACATGGAAAAGAGATCCGACCCCGAAATCAACCGCGCTGGCGCACGGCCTCGAACAGGCTGACGCCGGCGGCGACGGAAACGTTCAGGCTCTCGATCTCGCCCGGCATCGGGATCTTGACCAGGCCATCGCAGTTCTCGCGGGTCAGGCGGCGCAGGCCATCGGCCTCGCCACCCAGCACCAGGGCAATGTTGCCCTTCAGGTCCAGCTGGTACAGCGACGCAGTGGCTTCGCCGGCCAGGCCGTAGATCCACACGCCCTGCTTCTGCAGGTCCTTCAGGCAACGCGACAGGTTGGTCACCGCCACCACCGGGATCAGATCGGCGGCACCGGCCGAAGTCTTGCGCACGGTCGCGTTCACCGTGGCCGACTTGTCCTTGGGGATGATCACGGCAGTGGCGCCTGCGGCAGCCGCCGAGCGCAGGCAAGCGCCAAGGTTGTGCGGGTCCTGCACTTCGTCCAGCACCAGCAGCAGGGCCTTGCCCTCGGCTGCGGTGACCAGGCCCTCCAGCTCGTTCTCGCTGTAAGTGCGGGCGGCGGCATAGCGCGCGGCCACGCCCTGGTGGCGTACCGAACCGCCGACACCGTCCAGCGCCTGGCTGTTCACCTTGCGCACGTCGATGCCCTTGCGGCGGGCGTTTTCCTCGATCTCGGTCAGGCGCGGGTTCTTCGCACCGGCCTCGACCAGCACTTCGCGGACGTTCTCGGCGTCGTTCTCGATGGAGGAGGCGACGGCGTTGACGCCGACGATCCACTGGCTGTTCTTGCTCATGCGGGCGGGGACCGGAAAGGGGGTGGCTATGGTAGAGCATCGGCGGGCCGGGCGCTGCGGCGGGGCCCCTGTTGAGCCGAGCCTGCGCTCGCTGCCGGGCTGAGGCCGCGGCGACCTGCCAGCCGAGCCTGGGCTCGGCGCTACAGGGGCGTTACCGGCTGCGCGGCGGCCAGTGCGGCGTGTCGTGGTCCGGGTGCTGATGGGACACGATGGTGGCCAGGAACTCCAGCGCCGCGATGTCTTCCTCGGTACGACGGGCCGGCAGGCTGGCCAGCGTATCGACGAACGGCAGCTTGCGCTCGACCCCGTACTGGATCGTCGGCGGCAGGCGCTCGGGTTCGTCAAAGGCGCCGGCCGCCACCGCCACGCCGTCCGGCGCCTCGTAGCTCAGCGGCGTACCACAGTCGGCGCAGAAGCCACGCCGCACCACGTTGGAGGACTGGAAATAGCGCGGCTGGCCGCGGGTCCAGCTGAACTGCACGCCGCGCACCGACACCAGCGGTGCGTAGTAGGCACCGAAGGCCTTCTGGCACATCCGGCAATGACAGATCGAACTGTCGGTCAGCGCGCCACGCACCTGGAAGCGGATCGCGCCGCACTGGCAGCCGCCGCTGTATTCGGGTTGGCCCTGCATGCGATGTCTCCTGGTAGTGCCGGCCGCTGGCCGGCAACCCGTCGGTGCCGAGGGTGCCATGGATGCCGGCCAGCGGCCGGCACTACCACGGTCATCAGTATTTCTCTTTCTTCCGCTTGGCCGGCTTGCCACGCTCGGGCAGCGGCGGCAGGCCATCGCCTTCGTCCTCGCCCTTGTGCTCGACCAGGCGGAAGTCGATCTTGCGCTCTTCCATGCTGGCCTTCAGCACCAGGATCCGCACGCGGTCACCCAGACGGTAGCTGCTGCCGCGGCGCTCGCCGGTCAGCGTCTTGCGCGTGGCGTCGAACTTGTAATAGTCCTGCGGCAGCTGGGTCACGTGCACCAGGCCCTGCACCTTCGACTCGTCCAGTTCCACGAACAGGCCGAAGCTGGTCACGCCGCTGATCACGCCATCGAACTGGCCACCCACGTGCTTTTCCATCCACGCCGCGCGGTAACGCTCGTCGACCTCGCGCTCGGCTTCATCGGCACGGCGCTCGCGCTCGGAGCACTGCAGCGCCAGCGCAGCCATTTCGCGCGCGTTGTAGGTGAACTTGTCCAGCGGTTTGCCGGACAACGCGTGCTTGATCGCGCGGTGTACCAGCAGGTCGGGGTAACGACGGATCGGCGAGGTGAAGTGCGCGTACGCCTCCAGTGCCAGGCCGAAATGACCGTGGTTTTCCGGGCTGTAGATCGCCAGGCTCTGGCTGCGCAGCAGCACCGATTCCAGCAGCGTGGCATCGGGGCGGTCGCGGATCTTCTTCAGCAGCTTGGTGTAATCGCCCGGGCGCACCTTCGACCATGGCGGCAGGCTCAGCTTGAACTCCTTGAGGAATTCCAGCAGGTCGGCGTACTTGGTTTCCGGCGGCTTCTCGTGGATGCGGTACGGGGCCGGCACATGGCGCGACAGCAGGTACTTCGCCGCCTCCACATTGGCCGCGATCATGCATTCCTCGATCAGCTTGTGCGCGTCGTTGCGCACCAGCATGCCGGCCTGGGTCACTTCACCGCGGTTGTCCAGCACGAAGCGCACTTCGCTGCTTTCGAACTCGATGGCGCCACGCTTGGCACGCGCCTTGGACAGGACCTTGTACAGCTGGTGCAGGCGCTGCACCTGCGGCAGCAGGTCGCCCATCCAGGCCTTGGTATCGGCATCGTCCTCGCCCACCGCCTTCCACACCTGGGTGTAGGTCAGGCGCGCATGCGAGTTCATCACCGCTTCGTAGAAGCGCGAATGCGTGACCAGGCCGTCGCGGTCGATCTGCATGTCGCAGACGAAGCACATGCGGTCGACCTTCGGCATCAGCGAACAGATGCCGTTGGAGAGCGTCTCCGGCAGCATCGGCACCACGAAGCCCGGGAAGTACACCGAGGTGGCACGCTTCTGCGCCTCTTCGTCCAGTGGCGTGCCGGGCCGGACGTAGTTGGAGACATCGGCAATCGCCACCACCAGCCGGAAGCCATCGGCGTTCGGCTCGCAGTACACCGCGTCGTCGAAGTCCTTGGCATCTTCACCGTCGATGGTGACCAGCGGCATGCTGCGCAGGTCCACGCGGTCGCCGATCATCGCCGGCTCGACCACCAGCGGCACCGAGGCGGCTTCGTCCAGCACTTCCTGCGGGAACTCGAACGGCAGTTCATGGCCGTGGATGGCGGTCTCCACCACCAGCGAGGCGGTCAGCTTGTCGCCGAGCACGGCGATGATGCGGCCGATCGGCGGGCGACGGCTGTCCGGCGCCTGGGTCAGTTCGCAGACCACCAGCTGGCCGTCGCGCGCACCACCGGTCTGGTCCGGCGGCACCTGCACGTTGCGCTGCACGCGCTTGTCGTCGGGCACCACGTAGTTGATGCCCATCTCGACGCTGAAGCGACCGATCAGACGGGTCATGCCGCGCTCCAGCACGCGGGCGATGCTGCCTTCGCGTCGGCCACGGTGGTCGATGCCGGTCACGCGGGCCAGCACCTTGTCGCCGTGCATGACCTTGCGCATTTCATACGGCGGCAGGAACAGGTCGTCGCCGCCCTCGACCGGGCGCAGGAAGCCGAACCCCTCCGGGTTGGCGATCACCACGCCGGTGACCAGGTTCAGGGTCTGGATCGGGGCGAAGCCGCCGCGGCGGTTCTGCACCAGCTGGCCGTCGCGGACCATGGCGCCGAGCCGGCGCGACAGTGCTTCGGCACGGTCCGGGGCGGTCAGGCCCAGGCGTGCGCCCAGTTCCTCTGCCGTCTGCGGCCCTTCGCAACGCTCCAGCAGGGCCAGGATGGCTTCGCGGCTGGCGATGGGCTGTTCGTACTTCTCTGCTTCGCGGGCGGCATAGGGATCGTCGATCACCTTGCCGGTCGGCGGCAACTTGCGGCCCGGGGCCGGGCCCGGTGCGTCGCTGCTGCGGACCTTGCGGCCACGCGGCGGTGCGCCGCCTTCATTCAATTCGGGGAACCAGCCCGGCAACGGCTTGCCCGGCTTGGTGGTGCGGGCCGTGCCCGCCTTGGCGCCCTTCTTCGGGGCCTGGCCGCGGGAGGTGCTCCCGCCCTTGCTTGGTTTTTTGGTAGTCATCGCCCTACATGGTAGCCGTTGACGGCGTGCAGAACGGGTCAGTGGCCGTCTTGACGGCCTTGCGTGAAAAATATTCAGGAAGTCGTTGACAGCCTGCGGATTCATCTTCACAATTGCGCCTCTGGAACGCCCAGGTGGCGGAATTGGTAGACGCACTAGTTTCAGGTACTAGCGGGTAAAACCGTGGAGGTTCGAGTCCTCTCCTGGGCACCAACGAAAAAACTCCTCGCTTCGGCGGGGATTTTTTTTGCCTGCAATCCAGCAACGGGGCCGAATTTCTTTCCGAAGGAAAGCGCTCCGACCCCAAGCGAGTGAGATGGGGTCAGAGCCCGCTCCGCACGCGAAACGGGGGCCGACACCGGATCCAGAAAAAGTGTTGACACCCCCGTAACAACACCCCATAATATCGCTCCTCGACGCCCAGGTGGCGGAATTGGTAGACGCACTAGTTTCAGGTACTAGCGGGTAAAACCGTGGAGGTTCGAGTCCTCTCCTGGGCACCACGTCGAGAATGAGAAAAACCCGCGAGAGCGGGTTTTTTCATGCCCGGAATCCGGCATCAGAGCAGCGGCCGCAGCACCAGTTCCAGCCCGAGCAGCAGCAGGAAACCCAGGAAGCAGCCCCGGAACACCCGCGCACTGATGCGCTGCCGGATCACCTGCCCCAGCCACATGCCCAGCAATGCCGGCAGCACCGCCAGCGCACTCAGCCCCAGCTGCTGGATGCCGAATGCGCCGTGCAGCACCAGACCGGCGGTCAGCGAAATCGTTGACACCGTGAACGCCAGCCCCAGCGCCTGCACCAGCTCCTCGCGCTGCAACCCCAGCGACTGCAGGTACGGCACCGCCGGCATCACGAACACGCCGGTGGCGCCGGTCACCACGCCCGACAACGCCCCCACCAGCGGCCCCAGCCAACGCTCGCGCCGCTGCTGCACGCGGAACACCGGCGCAAGCAACGCATAGGCGGCATAGACCACCAATGCCACGCCCAACGCAACGCGCGACCAAGTGCGATCGACCCGCACCAGCAGCGCCGCCGAGCCCAGCGTCACCACCACCACGGCCAGCATCATCGGCCACAGGCGCCGCACGATACGGTCCAGTGACGGCCCGGACAACAGCTGCCACGCATTGGTGACGAAAGTGGGAATGAACAGCATCGACGCTGCCGCCACCGGCGACAGCGTGCTGCCCAGCAGCCCCATCGCCACCGTCGGCAACCCCATGCCAGTCACACCCTTGACCACACCGGCCAGCACGAACACCGCCACCAGCAGCACGTAGAAGTACATTGATTCATTCATGCCTTCATTGGATCGGCCGGCCGCTCGGCGCACAATGCGGTGTTTCCGGCCTTGCCTTCGGCTGATCCGAAGGCGCAGCCGTTGCGATGAGGGCATCACATGCGGATGGATATCGCCGACCTGCGCCTGTTCCTGGCGATTGCCGAGGCGGGCAGCATCACGGCCGGCGCAGCGCAGGCAAACCTGGCACTGGCGTCGGCCAGCGAACGCCTGCGCACGATCGAAGCCGATGCCGGCACCGCGTTGGTGAACCGGCACCCCCGCGGCGTCAGCCTGACCGAAGCCGGCGCCGCCCTCGCCCACCATGCACGATTGATCCTGCAGCAGCAGGCGCAGCTGCGCGGTGAACTGCAGGCGTTCGCGCACGGCGCGCGCGGCACACTGCATCTGTATGCCAACACCGCAGCACTGACCAACTACCTGCCTTCGCGGCTGGCACCGTGGCTGGCCGAACGCCCGCGCCTGCACGTGGAACTGCTGGAGCGCACCAGCCCCGAAGTCGTGCGTGCGATCAACGCTGGCCAGGCCGAAGCCGGCATCATCAGTGATGCGGTCGACGCTGCCGGCCTGCAGCAGCACGTGGTCGCCGAAGATCCACTGGTGATGCTGCTGCCCGCGGAACACCGCTTCGCATCGCGGCGCAGCGTGGCCTTCGCCGATGTTTCCGGCGAGACCTTCGTCGCGCTGGCCGACGGCAATGCACTGCAGGCCTACATCGAAGACCAGGCACGCGACATCGGGCGACGCCTGGACGTGCGCATCCGCATGAAGACGTTCGAAGGCGTGTGCATCATGGTCGGCCACGGCATTGGTGTCGGCATCGTGCCGCGTACCATCGCCCGCCAGCATCGACGCAATACGCGTACTGTTGCGGTTCCGCTTGCAGATGCTTGGGCACAGCGACGCCTGTGCGCCT
Source organism: Stenotrophomonas sp. YJH_SMC_64 (assembly GCF_059371375.1). NCBI lineage: Bacteria > Pseudomonadati > Pseudomonadota > Gammaproteobacteria > Lysobacterales > Lysobacteraceae > Stenotrophomonas > Stenotrophomonas sp. YJH_SMC_64. Next base: position 184,893 of record NZ_JCAFUN010000002.1, read on the forward strand.
GTTTCGCCGAATGGGCGCAGCTGTCACCGGCGATGCGCAGCCTGCTGCTTCACCTGGGCGTGCAGCCGCAGAAAAATGTGTGAAATGTTGTTGACACACTCTCTGCCGTCCCGCACAATTCATCTCCTGAGTCGCCCAGGTGGCGGAATTGGTAGACGCACTAGTTTCAGGTACTAGCGGGTAAAACCGTGGAGGTTCGAGTCCTCTCCTGGGCACCACGACTCAAGATGATCAAACCCGCGAAAGCGGGTTTTTTCGTTTCCGGGGTTTGGCGATCCTGGCATCGCAACCGCCACTCGGACTGTCGTATCTCGCACCGTCAGGGCGTCGTCTGCGGGTGCATACCTCCTCCCGGCGCGTCGTCACCGGACCTTGAACGGCCCCCTTTTGGGGCGCATTTCACGTTCCCCGTTCAATTCGTACTTTTCCTAGTCGAGATCCACCCGATTCCTTTTCGGTGGGAGGCAGATTTGCGGGAGCCGGTTGCAGGTGTATCGCCACGACCTGACCAGCGCCCCTCCTCTCCCCCAAAGGACGCACCAATGCAGCGCAGCATCATCTGCCCACACTGCCATACCGGCTCGAACCACGGCGTAAGCGTATGCGTGGGATGCCAGGCCGAGGTCCATTACGGCGCATCAAAGGAGGCCGTAATGCTTGTCTTTGTCGCCGCCATCATCTGCGGCGCACTTGTCGGCAGCCGATTTCAGGCCACTGCCGGCTGGCTCGCATGCGGCGCCGTACTTGCGGCGGGGATCTGGGCCATTTCCCGATTGTCTTCCGACCGGGTGGTGTTCAAACGCGTCTATCGCACGCGCTGAACCTGCGCCGTTGCACCACCCCGAGGGCAATGCCCGCGCGACCAGCGTCGCCCCAACAAAAACCCCGCCTCGCGGCGGGGTCAAAATACAGCACGGTGTTTCCAGGGAGTTTCAGTGTCCACCACCGGCGGCTGCACCCGCACCTGCGCCGAATGGCGGCTTGGCCAGCCACAGGAACGTAATGATCGCCAGGAAGATCCAGCCCAGCAGGAAGAAGATGTCGTTGAAGCCCATCTGCGATGCCTGGTGGTTGATCATGTTGTTCAGTACCGCTGCGCCGTGCTGCAGGTCGCCCTGCCCCATCGCCGTGACCTGGTCCTGCATGCCCGGCTGATAGGCCGAGATATGCTCGGTCAGGTCGGCATGGTGCACCTGGGTGCGCCGCGCCCACAGCCACGTCGTCAGCGACGCCGCGAAACTGCCACCCAGCGTACGCAGGAACGTGGCCAGGCCGGAGCCCGCCGCGATCTCGCGTCCATCCAGGTCCGACAGCAGGATCTGCAGCACCGGCATGAAGAACAGCGCGACGCCGATGCCCATGATCAGCTGTACGCCGGCCACGTGCATGTAGTCCACCTGCAGGTTGAAGTTCGATCGCAGGAAGCTGGTCATCGACAACACGATGAACGCGACCGTGGCCAGCATGCGCATATCGAAGCGCGACGCATACTTGCCCACGAACGGGGTCATGATCACCGGCAGGATGCCGATCGGCGCCGTCGCCAGGCCCGCCCAGATCGCGGTGTAGCCCATGTCACGCTGCAGCCACTGCGGGATCAGCAGCGCCACGCTGAAGAACGCCGCGTAGGCCACCACCATCGCCAGCGTACCGGCGCGGAAGTTGCGGTGCCGGAACAGCTTCAGGTCAACGATCGGATCCTTGTCGGTCAGCTCCCAGATCAGGAACACCGTCAGCGTCACCACCGCTACGCAGGCCAGCACCACGATCTTCATCGACGAGAACCAGTCCTCGTCGTTGCCCAGGTCGAGGACCAGCTGAAGCGCACCGACGCCGATCACCAGGGTGACCAGGCCGACGTAGTCCATCTTCGGCTTCTCGATCTGCTCCGGGCGCCCCTTCAGCTGGTTGCCCACCACCAGCGCAGCGAAGATGCCCAGCGGCACGTTGATCAGGAAGATCCACTCCCAGCTGTAGTTGTCGGTGATCCAGCCACCGAGGATCGGGCCACAGATCGGCGCAACCACCGTGATCATCGCCAGCAGTGCCAATGCCTGCCCGCGTTTCTCGCGCGGATAGATCGAGACCAGCAGCGACTGCGTGATCGGGTACATCGGGCCGGCAACGAACCCCTGCAGCGCACGCGACAGCACCAGCATGCCCATGCTCTGCGCCAGGCCGCACAGCAGCGAGGTGATGACGAAGGCAAGCGTGGCCCAGACGAACAGCTTGCGTTCGCCGAAACGGCGGCTGAGCCAGCCGGTCAGCGGCAGCGCGATGGCCGTGCTGACCGCGAACGAGGTGATGACCCAGGTCGCCTGCTGCGAACTGGCGCCGAGATTGCCGGCGATGGTCGGCAGCGAGACGTTGGCGATGGTGGTGTCGAGCACCTGCATGAACGAGGCCATCGCCAGGCCCACAGTGCACAGTGCGACGCTGGGCGGCAGGAACCCGGAGGCCGCACCCGGCGCCGCCGGTGCGCCCGGAGCGCCGGGCGCGGCTGGAGCTTGTGCGGACATGGCGACCTCAGCCCACCTTCGCCTGCTGCTGCGGCAGGTTGCCCTGGATGATCGTGTGGATCACCTCGTCGGCATCATGCAGCTGCTTGGCATACACGTCGGTGTCGAACACCGTGCCCTTGGCCGGAGTGCTCGGCAGCACTTCGCCCTTCTGGTCGCGCAGGCTCACTTCAGCCTTCATCGACAGGCCGATGCGCAGCGGGTGTTCGGCCAGCTGCTTGGCATCGATGGCGATGCGCACCGGCACGCGCTGCACGATCTTGATCCAGTTGCCGCTGGCGTTCTGCGCCGGCAGCAGCGAGAACGCGGAGCCGGTGCCCAGGCCAAGGCTCTGGATGCGGCCCTTGTACTTCACGTCACCGGCGTACAGGTCCGACTTCAGCTCCACTTCCTGGCCCAGGCGCATGTGGCGCAGCTGGGTTTCCTTGAAGTTGGCCTCGACCCACATCTGCTCGGTCGGCACCACGGCCATCAGGGCATTGCCCGGCTGCACGCGCTGGCCCACCTGCACCGAACGCCGGGCGACGTAGCCGGTGACCGGCGCGACGATGCCGGCGCGGGCGTTGTTGAGGAAGGCCTGGCGCAGCTGCGCGGCAGCCGCCTGCACGTCCGGCTGGGTGGCGATCACGGTGTCGTCGACCAGCGCGCGGTTGCGCTCGACGGTCTCGCGCGAGCCGGCCACGGCCGCTTCGGCGGCAGCCAGCTCGTCACGGGCATGGGCCAGTTCTTCATTGGAAATGGCGCCGGTGGCGGCCAGGTCCTTGCGGCGGGCGAAGTCTTCGCGCACGCGCTTCAGGGTCACCTGGCGGGCGTTCAAGTCCGCCTGGGCGCCTTCCACGCTGCGGTACAGACCACGGGTCTGGCGCACCGTCTTGGCCAGGTTGGCTTCGGCCTGCTGCAGTGCCACCGCGGTGTCGGACGGGTCCAGCTGGACCAGCAGCTGGCCGCGCTCCACGCGCATGCCGTCATCGGCGTTGATGGCGACCACGGTACCGGCCACCAGCGGGGTGATCTGCACCTGGTTGCCCTGCACGTAGGCATCGTCGGTCTCTTCGAACCAACGGCCGAACATGAAGTACCACAGCGCCAGTGCGGCAAGCAGCAGCACGACGATCACGAACAGGCCGCGCAGCAGGTTGCCGCGGCGGTTGGGGGCGGCCGGGGCCGCGGTGTCTTGGGTCTGGCTCATGGCGGGCGTCTTCAGGAATGCGAGGAATCGGAATGGGAGGCGATCGGTGCGCGGTCGGCGTCAGCGGGCTGGAAACCACCGCCCAGCGCCTTGCTCAGGCGCACCGAGGACTGCACCTGCTGCGACTGCAGGCCGGCCAGCTGCTGCTGCGACTGCAGCAGGGTGGACTGCGCGGTCAGCACGTCCAGGTAGCTGCCGATGCCGGCGCGGTAACGCTGCTGGGCCAGGTCGAAGGCCGAGCGTGCGGTATCGACCGCCTGCTGCTGCGAGTGCGCCTGCTGCGCCAGCGAGCGCACCGCGTTGACCTGGTCGGCGACGTCGCGCAGTGCGTCGAGCACGGCCTGGTTGTAGTTGGCCACCGCCAGGTCGTACTGCGCATCGGTGTTGGCCAGGTTGGCGCGCAGCTTGCCACCTTCGAAGATCGGCAGGCTCAGCGCCGGGCCGATGTAGGCGAAGGTGGAGCTGCTCTTCAGCAGGTCGCCCACGTTCGGGGCGACCACGCCAGCCAGCGCGGTCAGGTTGAAGCTCGGGTAGAACCTGGTCTTGGCAACCTTGATCTGCTTGTCGGCCGCTTCAACGCGCCAGCGTGCGGCCACGATGTCGGGCCGGCGGCCCAGCAGTTCGCTGGGCAGCACGCCCGGCAGCTGCAGCGCCAGCGGGTTCAGCGGCTGCGGGCGCTGGATCGACAGGCCGCGGTCCGGACCCTTGCCGACCAGCGCGGCCAGCGCGGTGCGGGCCGCGTCGATCCGCTGCTGTGCGGCCTGCACCTGCTGCTGCGCGGCCGGTACGCGGGCCTCGGCCTGGCGCACCTGCAGATCGCTGTCGATGCCGGCGCGGCGGCGCTGGCGGGTCAGTTCCAGCGACTTCTGCGAACGGGCCAGCTCTTCCTCGGCCACATCGTTGAGCTGCCACGCATAGGCGAGGTCGGCATAGGCCTGGGTGATGCCGGTGGACAGGTTCAGGCGTGCGGCCTGGGCCTCGACGGTGGCCGCATGCGCGCCATCCACGGCGGCTTCCCAGGCGGCGCGCTTGCCGCCCCACAGGTCCACGCCATAGCTGAAGTCGAAGGCGACCTGGCTGCTGCCGGCGTAATGGCCACCGATCTCGCTGCCTGCCATCGACTCAGGCAGGCGCAGCCCGGTATAGCCACCGGACACCGACAGGCTGGGCAGCTCATCGGCACGTGCGGTGCCGACCTGGGCCTGGGCCTGGCGCAGGCGCGCGTCGGCGGCGTCCAGGCTCGGGTGGCCGGCCAGGCCCTCGGCGACCAGCGCGTCCAGCTGCGCATCGCCCAGCGCCTTCCACCAGTCCTGCGCCGGGAAGCCGGTGGCGCTGAGGTCGGTGTCGGCCAGGGTGCGTTCGCTGTGCAGGCTGTCCACGTCAAGCACGTGGCCCTGCGGGTTGAGACCACGACTGCTGGCGCAGGCGGCCAGGGCCAGGGCCAGCGCTGACACCAGCAGCGCGCGCCCGGACCGGCGGAGAGTGGAATGCGGGATCGGGTTCATGGGGTCGTCAGGGAATCGCGGATTCGGGTAAGGAGGGACAGCAGCAGCGTGCGCTCGTCGGCGGAAAGATCACGCAGGGCGTAATCCATCACCGCGTCGCCACGCAGCTTCAACCGCGCCCACAATGCGCGGCCTTCATCGGTCAGCACGATCTGCAGCGCACGCCGGTCCTGCGCATGCGGTTCGCGGCGGACGCAGCCCAGTGCCTCGAGCTTGTCCAGCAGGCGGGTGACTGCGCTGGGTACCTGGTCGATGGCCTGGGCCAGTTCGTTGGCCGTGCACGGGGCCATGTGCGAGAGCACCTTCAACCCGATGTAGTGGGTGAAGCCGATACCCAGGTCTTCTTCAGCCATGGACGCGTCGAGTTGCCGGACCAGGCCGTCGCGCACCTGGCGCAGCAGCAGGCCAAAACTGGGGGGAGTGGTTGCAGGACAGATCATGGGGGAGCATTCTCTTCCAAAAAAAATATTTCTCAATGGAAATATTCGATCTGGCATCGAATGCTGTGTTGCAGCAGTGGGCTGGATCAATGAAGGCGCCTACCTTAATGATCTGGTCAGGTGGCCCGGTAGTACAATTCAGCCAATGGATGACACATTTCAGCCAGCGGACATGATGAACAAGGCAGAAATTCCCGCTCCCAAGCGCCTGCTCAGGGACGACGCACTGGATTGGTTCGAGCGCAACGATGGCCCACCGGTGGTCGCTTTCCGCTTCGACAGCCCGCAGGGGCTGGTCCGGGAAGTGGACTGGCACCACCACCAGCGCGCCCAGCTGATCTGTGTCGAGCGTGGCCTGCTGACCACCCGCACCTCGCACGGGACGTGGTCGCTGGCGCCGGGTTCGGCCGGCTGGATGCCGCCGCTGGAGCCGCATACGGTGACCCTGGACGGTCCGCTGCGCGGCTGGGGCATGGCGCTGGCCGCGCCGGCCTGCGCCACCCTGCCCGCCGATCCCTGCGTACTGGGCCTGTCCAAGCTGGCGCAGGCGCTGGCCGACCGCATCTGCGAATGGCCGCTGGGCTATGACACCACGCCCGAGCGCCAGCACATCATCGAGGTGCTTCTGGACGAGATCCGCACCGCGCCGCGCCAGCGCATGCACCTGCCGATGCCGCACGACCGGCGCCTGCTGAAGATCGCCTCGCAGCTGCTGGCCGACCCGTCCGACGAGCGCAGCCTGGCCGAATGGGCGCATTGGGCCGGCCTGTCGCCGCGCAGCCTGACCCGTCACTTCCGCGACGAGACCACGCTCAGCTTCGCCCAGTGGCGGCAACAGGCCCGCCTGTCCGAAGCCCTGCGCCAGCTGACCGATGGCCGCAGCGTGGCCGACATCGCCCATGCACTGGGCTTCAGCAGCGCCAGTGCCTTCGTCACCGTGTTCCGCCGCCACTTCGGGCTGCCACCGGGGCGCTACCTGGCGCGGGCCGGGCATGGCCTCGAAACCGGGCTGGACCCTGCACGTGGCTTGGCATCCCCCGCCGCATCCGGATAATCACAGGATTGCGAGCGGCGACCGCCGTCGCCGCCTCCCGACATAGGTAACAACGCCGCATGACCGAACTTGCCCGCCCCGTGTTCCACGGATTCGAACAACTGCCGCTGCGCGAGTACGCCGAACGCGCCTACCTCGACTACTCGATGTACGTGGTCCTGGACCGCGCCCTGCCGTTCATCGGCGACGGCCTGAAGCCGGTGCAGCGCCGCATCATCTATTCGATGAGCGAGCTGGGCCTGAATGCTGCGTCCAAGCCGAAGAAGTCCGCGCGCACCGTCGGTGACGTCATCGGCAAGTACCACCCGCACGGCGACAGCGCGTGCTACGAGGCGCTGGTGCTGATGGCGCAGCCGTTCTCGTACCGCTACCCGCTGATCGAGGGCCAGGGCAACTTCGGCTCCAGCGATGACCCGAAGTCGTTCGCGGCCATGCGTTACACCGAATCCAAGCTGACCCCGATCGCCGAAGTACTGCTGGGCGAACTGGGCCAGGGCACCACCGACTGGGCACCGAACTTCGACGGCACCCTGCAGGAACCGACCTGGATGCCAGCGCGGCTGCCGCACCTGCTGCTGAACGGCACCACCGGCATCGCCGTGGGCATGGCCACCGACGTGCCGCCGCACAATCTCAACGAGATCGTCAGCGCACTGCTGCACCTGCTGGACAACCCCGATGCGACCGTGCGCGACCTGTGCGAGCACGTGCAGGGCCCGGACTACCCGTCCAGCGCCGAGATCATCACCGCCGCCAACGATCTGCGGAACATCTACGAGACCGGCAACGGCAGCGTGCGTGCGCGTGCGACCTTCAACAAGGAAGCCAACAACATCGTGGTGACGGCGCTGCCGTTCCAGGTGTCGCCGTCGAAGGTGATCGAGCAGATCGCCGCGCAGATGCGCGCCAAGAAGCTGCCGTGGCTGGAGGACATCCGCGATGAGTCCGACCACGCCAACCCGGTGCGCGTGGTGCTGGTGCCGCGCTCCAACCGCGTCGACGCCGAGCAGCTGATGGGCCACCTGTTCGCGACCACGGACCTGGAGCGCAGCTACCGCGTCAACCTCAACGTGATCGGGCTGGACGGCCGTCCGCAGGTGAAGAACCTGAAGATGCTGCTCAGCGAGTGGCTGACCTTCCGCAGCAACACCGTCACCCGCCGCCTGCAGCACCGCCTGCAGAAGGTCGAGCGCCGCCTGCACCTGTTGGAAGGCCTGCTGGTCGCCTTCCTCAACCTGGACGAGGTGATCCACATCATCCGTACCGAGGACGAACCGAAGGCGGCGCTGATCGCGCGCTTCGAACTGTCCGAGGAACAGGCCGAGTACATCCTGGAAACCAAGCTGAAGCAGCTGGCCCGCCTGGAAGAGATGAAGATCCGTGGCGAGCAGGACGAGCTGGCCAAGGAACGCGAGAAGATCCTCGGCATCCTCGACAGCAAGGCCAAGCTGAAGAAGCTGATCCGCGACGAACTGACCGCCGATGCCAAGAAGTTCGGCGACGCCCGCCGTTCGCCGCTGGTGCAGCGCCAGGCCGCGCAGGCCATCGACGAGACCGAGCTGGTACCGAGCGAGCCGATGACCGTGGTGCTGTCGGAGAAGGGCTGGATCCGTGCCGCCAAGGGCCACGACGTCGATGCGTCCGCGCTGTCCTACCGCGATGGCGACGCGCTGCAGGGCGCCGTGCGTGCACGCAGCACCCAGCAGGTCGCGTTCCTCGACAGCGAGGGCCGCGCCTATTCCACGCCGGTGCATACCCTGCCCTCGGCGCGCGGCAACGGCGAGCCACTGACCGGCCGCTTCTCGCCGGCGCCGGGCACCAGCTTCGTCACCCTGGCCAGCGCCGAGCCGGACACCCGCTTCGTGCTGGCCTCCAGCCACGGCTACGGCTTCGTCACCCGCTTCGAGAACCTGATCGGCCGCAACAAGGCCGGCAAGGCGATGCTGAACCTGTCGTCCGGCTCATCAGTGCTGACCCCGTCGGTGGTGGCCAATGTGGCCACCGACCGCATCGTCGCGGTGACCAGTTCGGGCAACCTGCTGGCAATTGCCGCCAACGACCTGCCGGAACTGGACAAGGGCAAGGGCAACAAGATCATCGAGATCCCAAAGGCCAAGCTCGCCACCGAACGCGTGGTCGCCATCGTGGCGATCAGCCCGGGCCAGACCCTGCAGGTGCGCAGCGGTCAGCGCACGATGGGGCTGAAGTTCAACGAGCTCGACGCCTACCTCGGCGCCCGCGCCACCCGCGGCCACCTGCTGCCGCGCGGCTGGCAGAAGGTGGAAGGGCTGTCGGTGGAGTAAGGGCTGGGGCCCTGCCCCTGGCGGGTGTCAACCTTGGTTGACACGCATTAACCCCGGCAAACGCCAACCTCGGTTGGCGTTTTCGATCCCAATGGGGTCAGAGCCGTTTTCGTTGAAAACGGATCCGACCCCGGACACGAAAAAGCCGGGGCATTCCCCGGCTTTTTCGTTGTCGGCTGGCGGGCGATGGAGCAGCTGGCTGGCGAAGGCTGGCTGGCGGTGCTCCGGTGCTGGCGGGCGACAGAACGCTGTGCTGCTGGTAGAGCCGACCGCTGGTCGGCTGCTCTTTTGCTCCTGGTAGAGCCGACTGTCAGTCGGCTGCTCCTTTGCTCCTGGTAGAGCCGACTGTTAGTCGGCTGCTCTGCCGAAAGGCAGCCGACTAACAGTCGGCTCTACCGGGTTGGCTCTACCGGGTCGGCTCTACCAAAAAGAGCGACGTCGGCTCAGTGCGCCGGGGCGCCGTTGCCGTCGATCTTGCTCAGCTGGTACAGCTCCAGGCCGATGCGCTTGATCAGGCCCAGCTGCTGCTCCAGCCACCAGGCGTGGTCTTCCTCGGTGTCCTTCAGCTGGGCCAGCAGGATGTCGCGGCTCACGTAGTCACCCTTCTCCTCGCACAGCTTCATGCCGGCGGCGAGATTGTTCCGAACCGCGTATTCAGTGTCGAGATCCTTCTGCAGCATCTCTTCCACGGTCTTGCCCGGCTCGGTGGCATGCGGGCGCATGTCCGGGTCGCCGCCCAGGAACAGGATCCGGCGCAGCAGCGCATCGGCGTGCTGGGTTTCCTCTTCCATCTCGTGGTTCAGGCGTTCGTACAGCGCGAACAGGCCCTGGTCCTCGTAGCGGCGGGAATGGATGAAGTACTGGTCGCGGGCAGCAAGCTCGCCGCGCAGCAGTTCCTTCAGGCAGGCGATGACGTCCGGGTTGCCTTTCATGGGGGGGCTCCTGTGAATCGATGCGGCATAGGGTGCCGCATTTCAAAATACGGTGATCTAATCGGAATCAGTCGCAGTTGCGCCTGCGGCTACAATCGGCCCACGAGTTCGGAAAGGACGTGCGATGCGACGTATATGGCGTTGGGTGCTGGGCGTGTTGGTCGCCATCGTGCTGGTCACCGCACTGGTCCTGTGGCTGCTGCTGCGCGGCAGCCTGGCCGACCTGGACGGCGAGCATGCGCTGCCCGGCCTGGCCAGGCCGGTCACCATCGAGCGCGATGCGCTGGGCGTGGTCACCATCACCGCCACCAGCCAGGCCGACGCGATGCGCGCATTGGGCCGCGTGCATGCGCAGGAACGCTATTTCGAGATGGACCTGATGCGCCGTAGCGCCGCCGGCGAACTGTCCGCACTGTTTGGCCCGAAGGCGATCGATGCCGACAAGCGCATGCGCGTGCATCGGCTGCGCGCGCGCACCGAGGCGAACATGCAGGCTGCGCTGGGCGACAACGTCGACGCCGTGAGCGCCTATGTCGGTGGGGTCAATGAGGGCCTGGCCGGCCTCTCCGTGCGGCCATGGGCCTACCTGCTGCTGCGGCAGTCGCCGCAACCGTGGCAGGCCAGCGACAGCGTGCTGACCGGGCTGGCCATGTACGCCGACCTGCAGGACCCCGGCAACCAGACCGAGCTTGCACTGAGCCGCATCCGCGCAGTGGTGCCGCCGGCGCTGTACGCATTGATCGCCCACGACGGCACCGAATGGGATGCGCCGCTGTTCGGCGAACCCACCGGCAACGCTGCCCTGCCCGATGCCAGCCAGCTGGATCTGCGCACATTGAAGGGAAAATCCGGCACCGCGCAGGAAGAGGTCGACGCCGTCGGCAGCAACAACTTCGCGGTGGCCGGTGCGCTTACCGCGGACGGTCGCGCGATCGTCGCCGACGACATGCACCTGGGCCTGCGCGCGCCGGGCCTGTGGTTCCGCGTGCGCCTGCGCTACCCCGATCCACAGGCCGCTGGCGGCCAGGTCGACGTCACCGGTTTCTCGCTGCCCGGCCTGCCGGCGGTGATCGTCGGCAGCAACGGCCACGTCGCCTGGGGCTTCACCAACAGTTACATAGACACCGCCGATTACCGCACTGAACCAGCCAACGCCGCAGTGACCGTGCATGAAGAGCGGATTGCGGTGGCCGGCCAGGCCGACGTGCTGTTCCCGGTGCGCGAAACCGACTGGGGGCCGATCCTGCACACGCATGCCGATGGCAGCGGCGACGCGCTGCGCTGGGTCGCCCACCTGCCCGGCGCGGTGCGCCTGGACTTCGGTGACCTGGCCCGCGCCGGTGACCTGGACAGTGCCCTGCAATTCGCCGACCACGCCGGCATCCCCGCACAGAACCTGGTGGTCGGCGACCGCAGCGGACGCATCGCCTGGCGCCTGATCGGCGCCCGCCCCGACCGCGGTCCGGGCTGTGCACCGGCCGGCTTCACCGCCGCCAACAACCACGACTGCGCCCCCTGGCCGATCCGCAGCGACGCCTCGCCGGCATTGATCGATCCCCCCACCCATCGCCTGTGGACCGCCAACGGTCGCGTCCTCGACGGCGAGGCGCTGGCCACCGTCGGCAACGGCGGTTACGACCTGGGGGCTCGTGCGCGGCAGATCCGCGATCTGCTCGCCATCCAGGACCGTTTCGACGAGCACGATCTGCTGGCGATCCAGCTCGACGATCGCGCGGTGTTCCTGCAGCGCTGGTGGGCCCTGCTGCACGACGTCATCGAGCGCAGTGACGACCCTGCACTGAAGCGTTTGAAGGAAGTCAGCCATCAATGGGGCGGTCGTGCCGCGGCCAGTTCGGTCAGCTACCGGGTAGTACGTGAATTCCGCACCCAGGTGATGGAGACGTTGTCCGATGCACTGCTGGCACCGGCCAATGCGCAGCTGGGTGATGACTACCTCGACCCACGACTGGCGCAGCTGGAAGGCGTGGCCTGGCCGATGCTGCAACAGCGTCCGGCCCATCTGCTGCCACCGGCCTTCGACAGCTGGGATGCGCTGCTGATCGACGCGGCACGCCGTACCGAGAGCGAGCTGGCCAAGCAGGGACCGCTGTCCAAACGCACCTGGGGCGAACGCAACACTGCGGCGATCTGCCACCCCATCGCACAGGCGCTGCCGGGCATCGCCAAGCGCTGGCTGTGCATGCCCGCCGACCAGCTGCCCGGCGACCGTGACATGCCACGCGTGCAGACGCCGAACTTCGGTGCTTCCGAGCGCATGGTGGTCTCGCCCGGCCACGAGGCCGACGGCATCGTGCACATGCCGGGCGGCCAGAGCGGCCATCCACTGTCACCCTACTGGGGCGCCGGCCACGAGGACTGGGTGCATGGACGGCCGACGCCCTTCCTGCCCGGCAAGGCAAAGCACGTGATGACACTGGTGCCGGCGCGGTAGTGCCGGCCATTGGCCGGCATCGATGCAGGTGTGTCCAGCATCATGAGGTTGCCGGCCAGCGGCCGGCACCACCGTTCAACGCTCAAGCCCTGCGACGCTCGATCAGATTCAGCAGCGGCCCGGTCATCGCCGTGGTCACCAGCGCCATGACCACCAGCACCGCGAACAGGCGGTCGCCGAGCAGGCCCAGCTCGTAACCCAGGTTGAGCACGATCAGCTCCATCAGGCCACGGGTGTTCATCAACGCGCCCAACCGCCACGCCTCGCGCGTGGGCATGCCGGCACTGCGTGCAGCACTGAAGGTGCCCAGCAGCTTGCCGGCCGTGGCCACCACGATCACCACCCCGCACAACACGATGTCGCTGGCCTGCAGCGCATCGGCACGCATGCGCAGGCCGGTCATGGCGAAGAACAACGGCAGCAGCAGGGTCACCGCAAACGGTTCGACGCGGGCCATCAACAGGTCGCGCAGCTGCGCGTTGGACGATACCGCGACGCCCGCCGCGAAGGCACCGAACAGCGCGTGGATGCCCAGCATTTCGGTGATCAGGGCACTACCCAGCGACAGCAGCAGGATGCCGAGCAGCCAGCGCCCCTCACGGCCCGGCGCGATCTGCTGGCGGGCAAACCACGGCTTCACCAGCCCCAGCATCAGCGCCACGAAGGCGACCACGCACAGCAGGTTGAGGCTGGCCGGCAGCCATCCACTGGCCTGTGCAGCCGCCACGATCAGTGCCAGCAGGCACCATGCGGTGGCATCGCCCAATGCCGCGCAGGCGATGGCGGTCTGCCCCAGCGACGTCTGCGCGATGCCGCGGTCGGCAAGGATGCGCAGCAGCACCGGGAACGCGGTGATGCTCATCGAGATGCCGACGAAAAGTGCGAAGGCAGTGAAGCCCACGCCCTGCGGGCCGTGCTGCGGATACAGCCAGATCGCCAACGCGACGCCGAGCACGAACGGCACCGCGATGCCGGCATGGCTGACCGTGAAGGCGAAACGCCGGCGGCCGCGCAGTGCCGCCAGGTCCAGCTCGGCACCGGCCACCAGCAGGAACATCAGCACGCCCAGCTGGCTGAGCATGCCCAGCGGGCCCAGCGAACTGGCCGGGAACAGCGCACCATGCAACTGCGGCAGCAGGCTGCCGAGCACCAGCGGGCCCATCATCAGGCCGGCCGCCATCTCGCCAATCACCGCCGGCTGGCCCAGCCGCTTCAGCAATGCACCGGCGCCCTTGGCTACCAGCAACAGCACCAGCAGCTGCAGCAGGAAGAGGCCCAGCGGTGACGCCAGATGCTGCGCCCAGCTGCCTTCGGCAGCAACCGTGGCACGGGCGACCATCTCGGGCGCCGCCGGCCCGGCATACCGCGCCAGCAGCACGCCGGCCAGCAACGGCACCCCGGCCCACGCCAGATAACGCCATCCCCATTTCGTGGGCGGCGCGTTGCCGCCTGCCTGTACGTCCATGAACATTCCCCAATGCGCAGGGGGCGATCATACAAAAAGGGGACGGAGGGGATTAAGTCGTTTGTGCCACTTACGACTTAATCCCCTCCGTCCCCTTTTGGGGGCTTAGGCCAGTGCCTGCTCGTGCACGCCGGCGATCGCGCGTCCCGAAGGGTCGGCAGCGGCGGCGAAGCTGGCGTCCCAGGCAATGGCCGCCGGCGAGGAGCAGGCGATGGACTTGCCGCCCGGCACGGTCTCCGCGGCCGCACGGCTGGGGAAGAACTGCTCGAACAGGTGGCGGTAGTAATACGCCTCCTTGGTCTGCGGCGGGTTGTGCGGGAAGCGCTTGTCGGCCGCCGCCAGCACGCGGTCACTTACCTGCGCCTCGGCATGCGCCTTCAGGCCGTCGATCCATCCATAGCCGACGCCATCGCTGAACTGCTCCTTCTGACGCCACAGGATGCTGTCCGGCAGGTAGCCGTCGAACGCCTCGCGCAGCACCGCCTTCTCGATGCGACGGCCACCGAACCCGGCGCCCACCATCTTGTGCGCGGCATCGAAGCGCATCGCCACGTCGAGGAATTCACGATCCAGGAACGGCACGCGCGGCTCCACGCCCCAGGCCATCATCGACTTGTTGGCACGCAGGCAGTCGTAGTTGTACAGCGCGTCGAGCTTGCGCACCAGCTCCTCGTGGAACTCACGCGCATCCGGTGCCTTGTGGAAATACAGGTAGCCACCAAAGATCTCATCGCTGCCCTCGCCGGAGAGCACCATCTTCACCCCCATCGCCTTGATCCGCCGCGCCAGCAGGAACATCGGCGTGGAGGCGCGGATGGTGGTGACGTCGTAGGTTTCGATGTGGCGGATCACTTCCGGCAGCGCATCGAGGCCTTCCTCGAAGGTGTATTCGAAGCCGTGATGCACGGTGCCCAGCGCTTCGGCAGCAATGGCAGCGGCAGCCAGATCGGGCGAGCCCTTCAAGCCGATCGCGAACGAATGCAGGCGCGGCCACCAGGCTTCGGTCTGCCCGCCATCCTCGATGCGGCGACGTGCATAGCGCGCGGCTACCGCCGCCACCAGCGACGAGTCCAGGCCACCGGACAGCAGCACGCCGTACGGCACGTCGCTCATCAACTGGCGTTCCACCGCGTGCTCGAAGGCCTGGCGCAGTTCGGCCAGATCGGCCTGGCGACCCTGCACGTCGGCATAGTCACGCCACGGTTGCTGGTAGTAGCGCACCAGTTCACCGCTGGCACTGTCGAAATAGTGGCCCGGCGGGAACTGCGCGACATCGGCACAGGTATCGACCAGCGCCTTCATTTCCGAGGCCACGCGCAAGCGCCCCTGGGCGTCGTGGCCCCAGTACAGCGGCACCACACCGACCGGGTCGCGCGCCACCAGCACGCGTCCACTGTCACGGTCCCACAGCGCGAAGGCGAAGATGCCGTTGAGCTGTTCCAGCCACTGCGCCGGCGCGCCGCCCTGGCGGTACAGCGCGTTGATCACCTCGCAGTCCGAGCCGGTCTGGAAGTCGTAGGGGGTGGTCAGCGCCGCCTTCAACGCCTGGTGGTTGTAGATCTCGCCGTTCACCGCCAGCGCCAGCTGGCCATCGGCCGACAGCAGCGGTTGCGAACCACCGGCCGGATCGACGATGGCCAGCCGTTCATGGACCAGCAGCGCACCTTCGTCGAGGTACACGCCGCTCCAGTCCGGGCCACGGTGGCGCTGGCGTTGCGACAGTTCCAGCGCGTGGCGGCGCAGGGTGGGAAGATCGTCACCGGCCTGCAGGCCGAAGATTCCGAAGATCGAACACATGGGGGAGCTCCTGTTGGGGAATTTCACGGGTGGGAAGGTGTTCGACCGGCCATCCAGGCCCGGGCAGGCTGCGCCCGGGCACAAAAAAACCCGCATCGGCTGATGCGGGTTTTCTGGTGTCCGGGCGTGTGTTGCTGTCTATCTACCCAGGGCGCAGTCCCGCATCGGCCGCGCACGATTATTCGCGCGCAGATTATTGCGGTTGTTGTTGACGGCGGTGGCTTGGCGGATCGACATGGCATCGACCCTACCCCGGTTTCCAGCGCGGCGCAACAGTTGCGTCGGCAACCGAGGCACCGGGGCACTGGCTGCCCTGCCCTGCCCTGCCTGGGCCTGGCGCCTGCCAGACCCTCACCCGCCTTCGGCCCTGCCAGCGGCGGCCGGCTTGTTCGCCAGGCCCCAGGCGCAGCGCTCCTACATGGCCGCGCCAAGCTACTGGGAAAAGGCGATCATGCCGCCGTTACTCATCTTTTCGGACCAGGGCCCGGCTGCAGTCCTGCGGAAGGTGTGCCGACCGACGATCGGCATCCACCATCCTCACACCAGCAGCCGTTCCACCAGCCGCTGGTACAGCCCCGGCAACGCTTCCAGATCGTCCACGCGCACGTTCTCGTCCACCTGGTGGATGCTGGCATTGACCGGGCCTACTTCGATGCATTGCGCGCCCAATGGCGCGATGAAGCGTGCATCGGAGGTGCCGCCGCCGGTGCTTTCTTCTGGCGCGCGGCCGATGTGCTCGGCCAGCACCGCACGGGCGATGGCGCGCAGCGTGCCTTCCGGGGTGTAGAACGGCTCGCCGCTGCGATGCCACTTCAGCGTGTACTGCAGGCCATGCCGTTCCAGCAGTGCGGTGATCTCCGCCTCCAGCTTCGGCGCATCCCAGTGCGGGTTGTAGCGGATGTTGAAATCCACGTCGAGCTCACCGGGAATCACGTTGTTGGCACCGGTGCCGGCGTGGATGTTGGAGATCTGCAGGCTGGTCGGCGGGAAACTCTCGTAGCCTTCGTCCCAGCGCCGCGCGCATAGTTCTGCCAGGGCCGGCGCCGCCTGGTGAATCGGGTTGCGTGCCTTTTCCGGATACGCCACGTGGCCCTGCACGCCTTGGACGCGCAGTTTGGCCGACAGGCTGCCGCGACGTCCCACGCGCAGCAGATCGCCCAGCGTCGCGGTCGACGACGGCTCACCGGTGATGCACCAGTCGATGCGCTGCCCGCGTGCGGCGAACAGGCGTGCAACGTGGCGCACGCCATCGATGGCATCGCCCTCCTCGTCGCTGGTCAGCAGTACCGCCAGCGTGCCGGGATGGTCGGGATGGTCGGCGACGAACTGCTCGGCGGCCACCACGAACGCCGCCACGCTGCCTTTCATGTCGGCGGCACCGCGCCCATACAGCACGCCATCGCGGATATGTGGGGTGAACGGGTCGCTGGTCCAGGACTCGCGCGGGCCGGTGGGCACCACGTCAGTGTGGCCCAGCAGAACCAGCACCGGCGCGCCCTGGCCATGGGTCGCCCACAGATTGTCAACGTCGCCCAGGCGCAGATGATCGCACTGGAATCCGGCCTGCTTCAGCCGCGCCGCCAACAGCGCCTGGCAACCAGCATCGTCCGGCGTTACCGAAGGTCGCGCAATCAGCTCGCAGGTCAGGTCGAGGACCGCGCTCATGCGTCGCCCACGCCGAAGCGTGCCTTGAAACCATTGTCACTGAAACCCTGGCTGGCTTTGCCATCGGCGGTGACCACCAGCGGGCGCTTGATCAGCTGCGGATACTCGCGCAGCAGCAGCTTCCATTCGGCCTCGGAGTCCGCAGCCTTGCGGTTGTCCGGCAGCTGCCGCCAGGTGGTGGAGGACTTGTTGACCATCGCCGCCAGTCCCCCCAGCTGCGCGGCCCATTCCAGCAGCATTTCCGGGCTGGGTTTGTTCTCGCGGTAGTCGACGAAGGTGTACGGCACGCCGAAGCGGTCCAGCCACTTGGTCGCCTTCTTGCAGGTATCGCAGTTCTTCAAACCGTAGACAGTGGTGCTCATGGCCATCTGTGATGCTGGAAAACAGAGGGCCAGAATCTCACAACAGGCGCTCGGACACGACCCGGAACGGCACTCTCGGCAAGCGGAAGGCCAGGCCCGATGCAAGCGCCACGCCCATCGCCTGCAGGCGCGGGCACTGCAGCTCGCGTTCCAGGCGCAGCGGCTGCAGGTTGTCGAGGTCTACCGGCAGCGCGACGCGGGTGCTGGCCCAGCGACAGTCGCAGGTGCGGGCGATGGCCTCGTCCTGGCAGGTGAGGAAACGCAGGAGGGCCTGATGGCCACCGAAGGCGGCGCCGGCATCGGCCAGCGCCGCGACAGTGCGCGGCGCAGTCGGGTCCAGCGCAGGCGTGCAGCAGGCGCGGCAGCATCCGCCCCAACAGGGTGTCGGACGGATGCCGGTAGATCGCGGACTGCGCCAGATCCTCCGGCGCAGCCACCTTCAGTCGGCCAGGCCGCGCAGCAGGTCGTTGACGCTGGTCTTGCTGCGGGTCCTGGCATCAACCTGCTTGACGATCACCGCGCAGTACAGCGAATGCGTACCGTCCTTGCTCGGCAGCGAGCCGGACACCACCACGCTGTACGGCGGGATGTAGCCGTAGGTGATCTCGCCGGTGGCACGGTTGTAGATGCGGGTGCTCTGGCTGAGGAACACGCCCATGCCGATCACGCTGTGGTGTCCGACCACCACGCCTTCCACCACTTCCGAACGCGCACCGATGAAGCAGTGGTCTTCAATGATGGTCGGGCTGGCCTGCAGGGGTTCCAGCACGCCGCCAATGCCGGCACCGCCGGACAGGTGGCAGTGCTGGCCGATCTGCGCGCACGAACCCACGGTGGCCCAGGTATCGACCATGGTGCCCTCACCGACATAGGCACCGATGTTGGTGAAGCTCGGCATCAGCACCACGTCCTTGCCGAAGTACGTACCGCGGCGGGCAATGGCGCCCGGCACCACGCGCACGCCACCACGGCGGAACTTCGCTTCGTCATAACCGGCAAAACGCGATTCGACCTTGTCCCAGAACGGCGCCGGACGTGCGTCGACCACGGCCATGTCGTTGACGCGGAAATACAGCAGCACGGCCTTCTTCAGCCACTCGTTGACCTTCCAGCCACCGTGGCCGTCCGGTTCGGCAACGCGGAATTCGCCGCTTTCCAGGCCATCGATCACACGGTTGACCAGCGGCCTGGTCGAGCCTTCCAGTTCGTGAAGGGTCAGCGTGGCGCGGCGTTCGAAGGCACTTTCGATGCCGAACTTCAGTTCTTCCACGCCCGGCGCGGCCGGCTTGCGCAGCGACTTGCGGGCGATGGTTTCGGCGCGTGCGGCTTCTGCGCTCTTGGCCGGGGCCTTCTTCGGTGCCGCCACCTTCTTCGCCGGCGCCTTCACCACCGCGGCTTTCTTCGGCGCGGCGGCCTTCTTCGCGGCCGGCACGGCGGCAGTTTTCTTGGCCGCTGCGCTCTTGGCGGTGGCAGCAGTCTTCTTAACAGGCTTGGTGGCCATCAGGCGGGGTCTCCGGCGTTTCGATCAGGGTCCAGGCAGGCCAGCATCGCGTCATGCAGCTGCTGCCGGGCAGGTTCAGTCAGGGGGAGGTCGTGTTCGTCACTGATCACGAAGGTGTCTTCGGCGCGTTCGCCGAACGTGGCAATGCGTGCATCATGCACGCGCAGGCCCTGGTTGCGCAGCACGAACGCCACGTCGGCCAGCAGGCCGGGGCGGTC
Organism: Stenotrophomonas sp. YJH_SMC_64; assembly: GCF_059371375.1. NCBI lineage: Bacteria > Pseudomonadati > Pseudomonadota > Gammaproteobacteria > Lysobacterales > Lysobacteraceae > Stenotrophomonas > Stenotrophomonas sp. YJH_SMC_64. The sequence goes on from NZ_JCAFUN010000002.1 coordinate 204,295, forward strand.
GGGTGCGACCAGGGCAAAACGGGTTGCGCCCGGTTCATCGCGGAACTCGATGCGCGGCGCGAAGCGGAAATGGCGCAGCTGGCGTGGCACCACCCGACGCGACGGGCGCAGGCGCGACAGGTCACCACTGAGTGCCTCGCGCAGCGCGGCCTCCAGGTTGGCGCTGCTGCCATCGGCGAAGCTGTCGGCCGGATTCACTTCGAAGGTATCGAAAATGGTGTCGGCCGGGCCATCCAGCACGCGCGCGCGATGGATCCCGTAGCCCTTGCGGTCCAGGGTCATCACGATGGCGGCAAACAGGCCGTCGCGGTCCGGCGAATGCACGAACACTTCCAGTGCCGGGTCGTCGACACTGATGCGGCGCACCTTCACCAGCGTCTGGCCCTGTTTCACCGGTACCAGCGCGGCGGCCTGCCAGGCCAGCTGCTCGGGGCGCAGGCGAATGAAGCCCTCATCCGGCATCACGGCGAACTGGCGGTCGATGGTGGCGTCGTCGTAACCCTGCTCGCGCACCAGTGCGCGCACGCTGTCGCGCGCCTCTGCCACGCGCTCGGCCGCCGGTACCGGATGCTCGAGCCCTTCGCGCAGCGCGCGCCGGGTGGCGAAATACAGATCGGCCAGCAGGCGGTCCTTCCACGCGTTCCACAGCTTCGGACTGGTGCCGGCGATATCAGCGCAGGTCAGCAGGTACAGATAGTCGAGGCGGTCGCGGCTGCCCACCAGGGTGGCGAAGCGATGGATCACCACCGGGTCGGCGATGTCCTGCTTCTGCGCGGTCACCGACATGCGCAGGTGCTGTTCGACCAGCCACGCCACCAGTTCGGTATCGGACGTGCTCAGCGCATGCGCCTGGCAGAACGCGCGCGCATCGACCGCGCCCAGTTCGGAATGGTCGCCGCCGCGGCCCTTGGCAATGTCATGGAACAGGCCGGCCAGCAGCAGCAGCTCCGGCTTGCGCAGGCGCGGCCAGACTTCATGGGCGATCGAGAAGCGTTCGTCGGCACGGCTGCTGGCGAACAGGCCGATGTTGCGCAGGACCATCAGCGTGTGCTGGTCGACGGTATAGACATGGAACAGGTCGAACTGCATGCGCCCGCTGACCTGGGCGAACGCGGGAATCCACTGGCCGAGCACGCCCAGCCGCGCCATGCGCGAAAGCGTATCGACCGGGCGTTGGCCACGCAGCAGGGTCATGAACTGCTCGCGCGCGTCGGTGTCGGCCTGGTCGTAGGCCGGCAGCAGCGGCAGCGCTTCGGCCAGCGCGCGCGCGGTCAGCGAATGCAGGCCGCGTACCTGCGGATTGTTGGCCCAGCTGGAGAACAGCGCAAACACCTGGCCGATATCGCCACGCGGCCAGTCGGCCTCGTTGGCGGCCAGGTAGCCGCGGCGCAGGGAGAAGCCCACGGTCAGCGGTTCCGGCTGCGCTTCGCCATCGAACTGTTCCTCGAAGCGCTGCAGCAGGCGGTCGCTGATCCGCCGCACCACCAGCGCGGCGCGGTAGAAGCCCTGCATCATCTTCTCGACACCGAGGTTCTCGGCGTCGTCTTCGAAGCCCAGGCGCGCGGCCAGGGTCTTCTGGTAATCGAAACGCAGGCGCTCTTCCGGGCGACGTGCTACCAGGTGCAGGCCGAAGCGCAACCGCGCCAGCACCGCACGTTCGCGCTTGAGCGCCGCGGCTTCGTCGGCACCCAGATGGCCGAGCCCGACCAGGGCTTCCAGGTCGCGCACGCCGAAGGCGCGCAGTGCCATCCAGCCCAGCGTGTTGAGATCGCGCAGGCCACCGGGGCCATCCTTCAGGTCCGGCTCCAGGTTGTCGGCGGTATCGCCGAAACGCTGGTGCCGGTTGCGCAGCTCTTCCAGCTTGGCCAGGAAGAACGCGCGTGCCGGCCACAGTTCGCGGTCGTCGATGGCCTCGCGCAGCGCGCGGCGCGCCGCATCATCAGCCAGGATCGGGCGCGCCTCGATCAGCGCGGTCAGCACGGTCTGGTCCGTCGCCGCCTCGCGGCACTGGGATGCAGAACGCACCGCATGGCTGACCGCCAGCCCGCAATCCCACAGCAGCGCAAACAGGCGCGCCAGTGCCGCTTCGTGCGCCAGCTGTGCCGGCGGGCCGCCGAACACCAGCAGGTCGATGTCCGAGCGCGGGAACAGCTCACCGCGCCCATAGCCGCCCACCGCGAACAGCGACAGGCCACTCTCGACTGGCAGGCAGCGCTGCCACGCCAGGCGGATCAGATGGTCGGCGGCACGCGCGCGCAGCGCCAGCAGGCGCTCGATGTTGTCGCCCTGGTCGAAGCGGCGGTACAGGCGCGCGTCGGCCTGCTGCAGCGCCTGGCGCGCGGCAGCAGCCCAGTCCGGGTCGTTGAGCGACGCGGCCGGCGTGTCCAGCAGCGAACTCGCCGGCAGCATCCTCAGGAGACCTGCGACTCGCCCGGCGACAGCGTCAGCACGTCGACGCCGGTCTCGGTGACCGCGATCATGTGCTCCCACTGCGCCGACAGCTTGCGGTCCTTGGTCACCACGGTCCAGCCATCCGGCAGCACCTTGTTGTAACGGGTGCCCTCGTTGATCATCGGTTCGATGGTGAAGGTCATGCCCGGCTGCAGCACCAGGCCCTGGCCCGGGCGGCCGTAATGCACCACCTGCGGCTCGTCGTGGTAGACCTTGCCGATGCCGTGGCCGCAGTACTCGCGCACCACGCTGAAACGCTCGCCTTCGGCATAGCTCTGGATGGCATGGCCGATGTCGCCCAGGGTTGCGCCCGGACGCACCGCACGGATGCCGCGCCACATCGCTTCGTAGGTGGTTTCCACCAGGCGGCGGGCCATCACCGAGGGCGTGCCGACGAAGTACATGCGGCTGGTGTCGCCGTGCCAGCCGTCCTTGATGACGGTAACGTCGATATTGATGATGTCGCCATCCTTCAGCACCTTCCCTTCGCTGGGAATACCGTGGCAGATGACGTTGTTGACCGAGGTGCACACGGTCTTCGGGAAGCCGCGGTAGCCGACGTTGGCCGGAATCGCGCCCTGCACGTTCACGATGTGGTCGTGGCAGATGCGGTCCAGCTCCTCGGTGGTGACACCGGGCTTGACGTGGGGGGTGACGATGTCGAGCACTTCGCTGGCCAGGCGGCCGGCGATGCGCATCATCTCGATTTCCTGCGGGGTTTTCAGATTCACGCTCATGGCGCCCATTATCGCCGATCCCGCTGCAATCTGAACGAACGCCACCCAACTGGCGATCCGGGGGCATGCACGGTTCCGGCAAGGAAAGTGAAAGCGTGACGATATCCACCCTTTCGCACGCCTGTTTATCACGGATTACAGACACTTACCCGCAGAAGCTGGCCACGACCGTTGTCAAAGCGGCCCGAACCTGCCGCCTTCGCCTTGTTCAACAGACCTTCGGGTCAGGGAGGTTGTCCATGCGATCCACGTTCCGCTCACCGCTCGCCTGGGTCCTGACCGGACTGTTGCTGGCCGGCCCCGCACTGGCCGCCGACACCACGACCTTCAACGTGACCCTGGTGGTCACCAAGGCCTGCACCATCACGGCGGCGGCGGCCACCAACGTTGACTTCGGCACGGCGGCCTCGACCACGGCGACCCCCACCCTGGGCCAGGGCACGGTGACCGCCCAATGCTCGGCCCTGACCCCGTACACGATTTCGCTGAACGCTGGCGCCAATGCCAGCACCGCCAACGACGTCACCACCCGCCGGATGAAGAACACCAACGCCGCGGTGACCGCCAACAACTTCGTTGGCTACCAGCTCTACCAGGACGCCGCACATACCCTGGTCTGGGGTGCGACCTCGGGCACCAACACCCAGGCCGGCATCGGCACTGGCCTGGCCGTGCCCTACATCGTCTACGGCCAGATCCTGAACCTGAGCACCAACAACCCGGCCACCGGCAACTACCTGGATACGGTCACCGCCACGATCACCTATTGATGGAGCACGCCCGCATGGCCGGACCCCGCCCGTGGCGCGCCACCGGCGTGGCGCTGCTCGCCCTCTCCCTGCTGGCCGCAGCCCCTGCCGGTGCCACCAGCCTCCAGGTCGCCCCCACCAGCCTGCAGCTTGAGGCCCGCCAGCGCGCTGGCGAACTGTGGCTGACCAACAGTGGCACCTCGCCGGTCAGGCTGCAGGTGCGGGTCTTCCGCTGGGTACAGCAGGATGGCCAGGAACAACTGCTGCCCACCGAGGAACTGCTGGCCACCCCTCCGATGCAGGAACTGGGCGCGGGCCAGCAGCAGCTGGTACGGGTCATGCGCCCGAACCACGAACCGCCTGCGGCACAGCAGTACTACCGGCTGATCGTCGACGAGGTGCCTGATCTGACGACCCGCGCCAACGGCATGCAGTTCGTGCTGCGCTATTCGATTCCGGTGTTCGTGCAACCCTCGGGCGGCAAGCTGGCGCCGCGCCTGCAGGCCAGCCTGGTCCGGTTGCAGGACGGACGCAACGGCGTGGAGGTGGCCAACACTGGCAACAGCTATGCACAGATCGCCGACCTGGCGCTGGGCAGCGTCCAGCGCCCGCGCATCGTGCACCCCGGCCTGCTGGGCTATGTACTGCCCGGGCAGGTGATGCGCTGGCCGATCGAGCGCACGGCCATCGACCGCGACAACGACCAGATCACGGCCAAGCTCAATGGCGAGTCGGAACAGACGCCGCTGTCGCCGCCACCGGCTCGCTGAGGCGTTGATGGGCGCGCTGTTTGCTGCCCTGGCTCCTGCGGCGACCGAAGCCGCCGATGTGTCCGGCGTGGCTGCCGCCGGGGCTGCGGACGTCTCCGGGGTGTCGGCCGACGCGATCCTGCCCGCCCCCACGCCCCTGACCGCCAGCCAGACCCTGTACCTGGACGTCTCGCTCAACAGCACGCCCCGCGGCCTGCTGCCATTCACTGAAACCCGTGGCCGGCTGCAGGCCAGTCCGGAAGTGCTGCGCCAGCTCGGCTTCAGCGCCCGCGGCGATGCGCCGGTCTATCTGGACCAGATCAGCGGGGCCGTTGTGCGCTACGACGCACATATGCAGACCCTGGCCCTGGACGTGCCGCTGGACCAGCTGACCCTGCCGACCACCGTGCTCAGCCAGCCGCAGACCCGGGCACCGGCCAGCACCGCCTCGCCCGGCCTGCTGCTGAACTACGACCTGTATGGCAGCCGGGTCGACATGCTCGGCAACCTCAGCCTCAGCTCGGAGCTGCGCCTGTTCGGGATCGGCAACGGCACCGTCGAGAACACAGCGATCAGCCGGCGCTACCAGCAGCCCGGCGACCGTCGCTGGCGCGGTGAGAGCGTGCGTCTGGATACGCGCTGGAGCCTGGATTTCCCCGGCAAGGCGATGACGCTGGAGGTCGGCGATTTCTACAGCGGCTTCGTCGACTGGACCCGTCCGGTGCGCCTGGGCGGCCTGCAGATCGGCCGCAACTACGGCCTGCAGCCGTATCGCGTACTCACCCCCACGCCCAGCTTCCTCGGCCAGGCGGTGGTGCCGTCCACGGTCGAGCTGTACGTCGATGGCCTGCGCCAGTACAGCGGGCAGGTGCCGGTCGGTCCGTTCCAGCTGGCCGCGCAACCCGGCATCAGCGGCACCGGCAGCGCACAGGTGGTGGTGACCGATGCATTCGGGCGCATGCAGACGCTGGATTTCAGTTTCTATGGCACCCAGCAGCTGCTGGCCAAGGGCCTGTCGGACTGGTCGGCCGGCGTTGGCCGCCTGCGTGAGGATTTCGGCCAGCGTTCCTTCGCCTACGACGATCGCACCGTGGCCAGTGCCAGCTGGCGAGGCGGTATCAGCGACACCTTTACCGGCGAAGCACATGCCGAAGGCGGCGGCGGCCTGGCCCAGGCCGGCATCGGCGGCTGGTGGCTGCTCGGCGGCGCGGGCGTGTTCAACGCCGCCTATGCGCACAGTGACTATCACGGCCTGCAGGGCGGGCAATGGGCACTGGGCTACAGCTGGAACAACCGCCGACTCAACTTCAATCTGCGCAGCGTGCGCAGCCATGGCGATTACCGCGACCTGGGCGCACTGCAGGGCAACCTGCCGCCGAGCATCAGTGAACAGGCCACGGTCGGCGCCGATCTGCTGCGGCTGGGCACGCTCAGCGCCAGCTACCTGCGCCTGCGCTATCCCGACGGAGACGACAACCGCTACGCCAGTCTGTTCTGGTCACGCACCTGGAGCCAGCGGTGGTCGGCCTACCTGTCGGTGAACCAGAACCTGGACAAGAGCGATGACCGCAGCATCTACCTGTCGGTCACCGCCAGCCTGGGCAACAACCGCCAGGCCAGCCTCTCCAGCCAGCGCAACGGCGACAGCCAGAGCTGGGTAGCGGACGTGACCCAGCCGGTGCCCGGCGACGGCAGCGCCGGCGGCGTCGGTTGGCGCGCGCAGGTGCGCCATGGCGAGGACGGCAATGGCGGCCTGGCCGAAGTCGGCATCCTCAATGACGTCGGTCGCTACTCATTCGGCGCCTCGCGCCAGGGCGGCCTGAACTATGCCTACGCCAGCGCCAGTGGCAGCCTGGTGTGGATGGGCGGGCATGCCTTCGCCACCCGCGAAGTCTCCGACGCGTTCGCAGTCATCAGCACCAACGGCGTGGGCGGCGTGCCGGTGCGGCTGGAAAACCGGCTGATCGGCGTGACCGATGATCGCGGCCTGCTGCTGGTCAGCCCACTGCTGTCCTGGCAGCGCAACCGCGTCTCCATCGACACCCTGGACCTGCCCGAGGACATGCGCGCCGATCGCATCGAAGACTGGGTGACACCCCGCCAACGCGCCGGTACCCGCGTGACCTTTGCGCTGCGTTCGCGGCCGTCGCTGAACCTGACCCTGCACGGCATGGACGGGCAACCGCTGGAGGTCGGCAGCGAGGTGCAGCTGCCGGACGGGCGACAGGCGCTGGTGGGCTATGACGGGCTGCTGTACCTGGAAGACGTGTCCGCCGGCAGCGTGCTGTACATCACCACCAGCCGCGGGCAATGCAGGGTGAAGGTACCGGACGTGCCCAAGGTGGTGGCTTCCGGCGCGCGGCCGAAGCCGGCACCGCTGGCGTGCATCCCGGAGGTAGCGCCATGAGGACGTTGCTGCTCGGCCTGCTGCTGGTCGCCGGCCTGCTGGCGGCGGCACCCGCCCGGGCCGTCGCGGTGTGCGCCGCCGTCGCCGACCCGACGCTGCCTTTTGGCAACGTCAACAGCAATGCGCCCGGTGCAACCACCGGTACGCTCAACATCACCGTGACCTGCACCACTGCCGCGCTGAGCGTGCTGGCCACTACCGGCGTGCGGGTCTGCGTGGGCATCGGCGCCGGCAGCGGCGGCGGCAGCAGCTCCAGCTGGCGGACGATGAAGACCAGCACCAGCGACAGCATGAACTTCCAGCTCTACAACACCTCCAACTTCAGCCAGGTGACCGGGTTGACCCCGCGCGGCTCGCCGCCGGCGCAGGAGCTGACCTTGACCTACAACGTGCCCCTGACCGGCGGCAGCGGCACGCAGACCACGCAGCTGTCCGCACAGATCCCCGCCAATCAGATCCTGGCGTCAGGCGCCTACAGCAGCACCTTCAACGGCGCCAACGTGGTGCTGACCTGGGCCTGGAACGAGGTCCTGCTCGGCAATGCCACGGTGCCCGCCAACTGCAACGGCGGCGCCACCGGCACCAACAGCATCAGCAACGCCTTCAGCTTCACCGCCACCGCCAACGTGTTGCCGCAGTGCGGCAGCTACGTCACCACCAACATGGACTTCGGCAACGTCACCGGCGGCATTCCCGCCAACATCGACCGGACCGCCACCCTGACCCTGACCTGCCTGAAGAACACGGCCTACCAGGTCAGCCTCAACAACGGCCAGAACAATCCCACCGCCACCAGCACGCGGCGCATGGCCACCACCATCGGCGGCAGCACCTACTACCTCACCTACGAGCTGTACCGCAATGCCGCGCGCAGCCTGCGCTGGGGCAACACCCTCAACGTCGATACCGTTGGCGGCACCGGAAGTGGCAGCGCGCAGCAGCTGACCATCTATGGCCGGGTGCCGCCGGTCACCGGCCAGCCCCCGGCCGGCATCTATAACGATGTGGTGCAGGTGACCATCACCTATTGACCTGCATGCCGACCAACGGTCGACACCCACCGGGGTTTCGGCACATCCACGTCATGCGTGGATGCGCGCATCATTCCTGTGCCAGGAGCAGTCGACTGACAGTCGACGCTACAGATTCGGCCGATCCAGCCGATACCGCGCAGCGAGATCTTTCAGCACGGTGGTTGCCAGGTGGCTCGCGCATTTCTGATAGGGGCGATACTGTTCGCCAGCACATCGGCGTGGGCCGAACCCGGCCCCAGCAACCTGCAGATCCGCCTGACCGTGGTCGAAGCCTGCCGCGATGACCCCGGCAGCACCCACTGCCCCGCCCCCCACCAGCGCAGCGACACACCGCAACTTCCGCCCCAGGTCCGCGAGCTCGCGCCTCCCGCCGACGGCGAAGACACGACGTCCGCCGTGACCGTCATCTACTGATGCGGGCACTTCTGACCCTGCTGGCGATGCTGCTGGCGTTGCCTGCCGCGGCATTGGACCTGTTGCCGACCACACTGCAGCTGCCCGCCGAAGGTGGCCAGGGCGAACTTTGGCTCTTCAACCCCGGTCCCGGCCGCTGGCAGGGCCGGGTACAGATCCTTGCGTGGGACCAGCAGACCGACGCGGACATGCTGCGTCCCACCGACCAGGTGCTCGCCAGCCCCACCCTGCTCGACATCCCGCCCGGCGTCCGACAGCGCATCTGGCTGCTGCCACGCCAGCCGGCATCCGCTGTCGGCGAACAGGCCTATCGGGTCGTCCTGGCCCCCACTACGCCAGGCCTGCAGCGCTATTCGCTGCCGTTGTTCCGCGGGCACGCCACGCCAATGACCCAATCGCGGCTGCATGCAGGGATCGAACCCGGCCAGTCACATACCTTCCTGCGACTGAGCAACACCGGTACCCTGCACGCACGCCTGAACGATCTCGCCTACATCACCAGCGGCGGTCAGCGCACCCTGCTGCTGCCCGGCCTGGCCGGGTATCTGCTGGCCGGCCATGAGCGCCGCTGGGCCCTGCCCGCCCGCGCTGATGGCTACGCCGGCGGTCATTTCCAGGCCCGGCTGCAGGATGGCCGCGTGATCGATCTGGTCGCTCCAGGCCCGGCAATTGCAGCCAGCGCACCGAGCGGGCTATAATCGACCGGATTCCTGCCGCCTGCGTGCGCGGGAACCCGTCCACACCGGACGTCACCGGTGAATCCACACCTGCTGCCCCCATCCGTGCCGGGGTGCTCCGCAAGGAGTTCGGCCACGGAGGCAACAGGGAAGCCCAACCCCGGAACCGATCGCGCTTCCACGCGTCCCGCATACCTATCCCCGCGGGCGGAATCGCTGGTTCCATATCAGGAGTATTGCAATGCCCCAGGTCACCATGCGTCAGATGCTGGAAGCCGGCGTCCACTTCGGCCACCAGACCCGCTACTGGAACCCCAAGATGGCTCCGTACATCTTCGGCGCCCGCGGCAAGATCCACATCATCAACCTGGAAAAGACCGTCCCGCTGTTCAACGACGCGATGAACTTCATCTCGTCGGTTGCCCAGAAGCGCGGCACCGTCCTGTTCCTGGGCACCAAGCGCAGCGCCCGCGAAACCATCAAGGAAGAAGCCGAGCGTTGCGGCATGCCGTTCATGAACCAGCGCTGGCTGGGCGGCACCCTGACCAACTTCCGTACCGTCAAGCAGTCGGTTGCCCGCCTGAAGGAACTGGAAGCCGGTGAAACCGACGGCACCTTCGAGAAGCTGGTCAAGCACGAAGTGCTGGGCCTGCGTCGCGAGCGCGACAAGCTGGAAGCCTCGCTGGGCGGCATCAAGGACATGAACCGCCTGCCGGACGCCATCTTCGTGATCGACATCGGCCACGAAGACATCGCGATCAAGGAAGCCAAGAAGCTGGGCATCCCGGTCATCGCCGTGGTCGACACCAACTACAACCCGGAACTGGTGGACTACGCCATCCCGGGCAACGACGACGCCATCCGCGCTGTGCAGCTGTACGCCCGCGCCGCTGCCGACGCCGTGCTGGAAGGCAAGGCTGCTGCTCCGCACGCTGCTTCGGTGCGTGAGGAAGAGTTCGCTGAAGCCGCTGCTGAAGGCGAAGAGAAGCCGGCCCGCCGCGCTCCGGCCAAGAAGGCTGCCAAGAAGGGCGACGACGCCCAGGCCTGATCCAGGCCCGGGGTGGACGCCCGGCGTCCACCCTCCCTGCGCGCAGCCTTTGGCGCGTGACAGGACCGTGTCACACGGGCCGGCCACCATGCCGGCCCAACCCCTTTCTTTCGTGAGGTAATCCCGTGGAAATCACTGCTTCCCTGGTCAAGGAACTGCGCGAGCGCACCGGCGCCGGCATGATGGAATGCAAGAAGGCGCTCACCGAAGCCAACGGCGACATCGACGCTGCTGCTGAAGCCATGCGCAAGTCCGGCGCCGCCAAGGCCGACAAGAAGGCTGACCGCGTGGCCGCCGAAGGCCGTCTGGGCCTGGCCCAGGATGGCGGCAAGGCCGTGCTGGTCGAAGTCAACTCGGAAACCGACTTCGTCGCCAACGATGACAACTTCAAGTCCTTCGTCAATGCCGTTGCCGCTGCCGCCCTGGCATCGGGCGCCACCGACGTCGAAGCCGTGAAGGCTGCCAAGCTGGCCGATGGCCGCACCGTTGAAGAAGCCCGCGCCACCGCCGTGCAGACCCTGGGTGAGAACATCCAGATCCGTCGCATGGTGAATGTCGACACCACCGGCAACATCGGTGCGTATGTCCACACCAACGGCAAGGTCGGCGTTCTGGTCGATCTGATCGGCGGCGACGTCGAGCTGGCCCGTGGCCTGGCCATGCACGTGGCTGCGCTGAAGCCGCCGCACAACAAGGCTGCGGACGTTCCGGCCGACTTCGTCGAGAAGGAAAAGGAAATCGAGCTGGCCAAGATGTCCGAAAAGGACAAGGCCAAGCCGGCCGACATCCTGGAAAAGATCATCAGCGGCAAGATCAACAAGATCGTCAGCGACGTGACCCTGTACGGCCAGACCTACGTGCTGGGCGACACCACCGTCGAGCAGGTGGTCAAGGCCGCTGGCGCCGATGTTGCTGGCTTCAAGCTGCTGATCGTCGGCGAAGGCATCGAGAAGGTGGTGGAAGACTACGCCGCCGAAGTTGCCAAGGCGATGCAGGTCTGATTCCAGCCTTCCGGCTGTGAAGCAACCAGAAGGAGCCGCGGGAGACCGCGGCTCTTTTTTTATGCCGGCGGCCCTGTGGGGTGCGCACAGCGGCACCTTTGCGTTGCGCGCGAATCAAGCCGATACTCGGCACAGGGAATCAACAGTCATTTAGCAGGAACGAAAATCGCGGACTGTGATGCATTCCTAGGTATTCTTGTCCCAATGGAATTGAACGACCCGACATGCCTCCCGAGCTGACAGCTGCCCTGGCGCTCTGCCGCAACCTGCCCTCGCCACCCGGTATTGCCCTGCGCATCATCGAACTGGCACAGGACCCGGAAGCGGATATCGCCACCGCCGCCGACATCATCGCCATCGACATGGCGCTGAGCGCTCGCATGCTGCGCATCGCCAATTCGCCGCTGTACGCCAGCCGCCGTCGGATCGAGAACCTCGGCCAGGCACTGACCATGCTCGGCCTGAATGCCACGATCAGCCTGGCCCTCGGCTTCACCGTCACCCAGGGACTGACCGGCGGCACCGGCGCCGACCACGACCTGCGCCAACGCGCCTGGAAGCGCAGCATCCTCAGCGCGCTGGCCGCCAGCCAGCTGGGCCAGGCACGCGGCCTGCGCCGGCTGGAAGAACTGATGCTGGCCGGCCTGCTGCAGGACCTGGGCGTACTGTGCCTGGCCCAGGCCGAATCGGAGCGCTACCTGCCGCTGCTGCGCGAAGCACGCGACAACATCGATCTGGTCGCGCGCGAGCGCGACGAACTGGGCTGCAGCCACGCCGAGGTCGGCGCCTGGGTGGCCGAGCAGTGGGGCCTGCCGCGCTACCTGGTGGAGAGCATCAGCCACAGCGAAGACCTGGACGCCGCGGAGTCGCCGTTCCAGGCCTGCGTGCAGCTGTCCGGTGCCGTGGCCGACATCTGGCTGGACGATGACGCCGATGCCGCCCGCGAGCGCGCCCTGCAGCAGGTGCATGACCGCCTTGAACTGGACAGCGCCCGTTTCGACCAGGTCCTGACCCGCATCAGCGAGGCCCTGCCGGACATCGCCAGCCTGTTCGAGGCCGGCCTGAATTCCCCCTCGCGGGTGCGCGAGCTGATCGACCACGCGCAGGAGCTGGCCACCCTGCGCAACCTGCGCGAACTGCAGGATGCCGACCAGGCCCGTCGCCGCGCTGACGAATTCGAAGCCCGGGCCAAGCGCCTGGCCGACCAGGCCCATCGAGATGCCCTCACCGGCGTGCTCAACCGGCGCCAGCTGGAAGCCGTGCTGGAGCAGGAATTCCTGCGCGCCGGTCGCCAGGGCTGGCCGCTGTCGGTGGCCTTCATCGACCTGGACGACTTCAAGAAGATCAACGACGCCCATGGCCACCTGACCGGCGACGAGGTGCTGCGGGCCTTTGCCGGCAAACTGCAGGGCCAGCTGCGCCACAGCGACACCGTGGCCCGCTTCGGCGGCGAGGAGTTCGTCGCGCTGCTGCCCAACACCAGCGAAACGGTAGCACTGGACGTGATCCGCCGGGTGCTGGCCAACATCGTTGCCACGCCGATGGCCGAACTGGAGGGCGGCCCGCTGTTCGTCACCTTCTCCGCCGGCGTGGCCACCCAGGGCGGCTACGAACGCTTCGCCGACGTGCAGGACCTGCTGCGCGCCGCCGACGACGTGCTGTACCGCTCCAAGAACCTCGGCCGCAACCGGGTGATCGCGCGCTCCCCCGGCGCCCTCGGCCACGACGAGCTGTCAGCGACCGCGGGCGCCGAGCTGGGCTGAACCGGAAGCCCCGGATGACCGGGGCGAACGCCAGGATTTTACGCCGCAGTGCACAAAACACTATGGCCCGACGCCGCATGCGCGTAGAATCGCCCGCGATTTCCACGCACCCGAGGTCCCCATGTCCAAGCTCGCCTATCGCCGCATCCTTCTGAAACTGTCCGGGGAGGCGCTGATGGGAGATGAGGACTACGGCATCGACCCGAAGATCATCAACCGCCTGGCCCGTGAGGTCATCGAAGCCCAGCAGGCCGGTGCCGAAGTGGCCCTGGTGATCGGCGGCGGCAACATCTTCCGCGGCGCCGGCCTTGCCGCAGGCGGCATGGACCGGGTCACCGGCGACCAGATGGGCATGCTGGCCACGGTCATCAATGCCCTGGCCATGCAGGACGCCCTGGAGAAGCTGGGCGCCAAGGCGCGCGTGATGAGCGCGATCAAGATCAACGACGTGTGCGAGGACTACATCCGCCGCCGCGCCATCCGCCACCTGGAAAAGGGCCGCCTGGTGATCTTCGCCGCCGGCGTCGGCAGCCCGTTCTTCACCACCGACTCCGGCGCCGCCCTGCGCGCGATCGAGATCGGTGCCGACCTGCTGCTGAAGGCCACCAAGGTCGATGGCGTGTACGACAAGGACCCGAACAAGCACAGCGATGCGGTCCGCTTCGACAGCCTGAGCTATGACGAAGTGATCCGCCGCGGCCTGGAAGTGATGGATACCGCCGCCTTCGCACTGGCCCGCGACAGCGACCTGCCGATGCGCGTGTTCGACATGGGCCAGCCGGGCGAGCTGCTGAAGATCCTCAACGGCGAGAACATCGGCACCCTGGTCCAGGGCCGCGATCCGGCCTGAGCCTGAGCGCGCGGCGACAACCGGGCCGATTCAGGCCCGGCAGCGTCCCGTATTCGCCTATAATCGCCCGATTCCAGATACATCCAGGACCGGGCGATGCTCAACGACATCAAGAACAACGCGCAGACGCGCATGGCCAAGAGCATCGACGCTCTGAAGCACACCCTCACCTCCATCCGGACCGGGCGTGCCACGCCGGCCCTGCTGGACCGCGTGACGGTCAATGCCTACGGCAACGCCAGCACCCCGCTGAACCAGGTTGCCTCGATCTCCAACGCCGATGCGCACTCGCTGCTGGTCACCCCGTTCGACAAGGGCATGATCAAGGAGATCGAGAAGGGTCTCTACAACGCCGAGTTCACCCCGAACACGCTGGGCACCGCGATCCGCATCAACATGCCGCCGCCGACCGAAGAGCGCCGCAAGGAGCTGGTCAAGCAGGTGCAGAAGGAAGGCGAAGGCGCCAAGATCGCGATCCGCAACATCCGTCAGGACGCGAACAAGGAAATCGCCAAGCTGGTCAAGGACAAGGCGATCAGCGAGGACGAGAAGAAGCGCGGTGAGGACGACATCCAGAAGTTGACCGACACCAACATCAAGGACGTCGACAAGGTCGTTGCCGACAAGGAAAAAGAACTGCTGTCGGTCTGAAGTCGATGCCTTCAGTCCCGCCTCCGTTGCCGGCCACCCTGCCCCGCCACGTCGCCATCATCATGGATGGCAACGGGCGCTGGGCACAGCAGCGCCGCCGCCCGCGCGTGATCGGCCATCGTGCCGGCGCGCGCGCGGTCAACCGCACCATCGAGCGCTGCCTTGAACTGGGCATTCCGGCGCTGACCCTGTTCGCGTTTTCCAGCGAGAACTGGGGCCGGCCGCAGGAAGAAGTCGACGCCCTGATGAAGCTGTTCCTCGGCGCGCTCGACCGCGAAGTGGACGAACTGCACCGACGCGGCGTGCGCGTACGCTTCATCGGCGAACGCGAGCGCTTTGGTGCCGGACTGGTCAGCCGCATGCAGCTGGCCGAGCAGCGCACCGCCGACAACACCACCCTGACCCTGTCGATCGCCGCCAGTTACGGCGGTCGCCAGGACATCGCCCGTGCCGCGCGCGCACTGGCCGCTGAAGTCGCCGCAGGACGCCTGCTGCCCGAACAGATCGACGAATCGCTGCTGGGCAGCCAGGTCGCCCTGGCCGACCTGCCGCCGCCGGATCTGTTCATCCGCACCGGTGGCGACACCCGCATCAGCAACTTCCTGCTGTGGCAACTGGCCTACACCGAGCTGTGGTTCACCGAGGCGCTGTGGCCGGACTTCGATGCCGCCCTGCTGCAGCAGGCGCTGGATGCCTATGGCAGCCGCGAGCGTCGTTTCGGCCTGACCAGCGCCCAGATCGCCGCACTGGCCACCGAGACCTCCAGCCCATGACCAAGACCCGAGTCCTCGCCGCGCTGATCATGGCGCCGCTCGCCATTGCCGCGATCCTGCTGCTGCCGACGCAATGGCTGGCCGCCGCCGCCGCCGCCGTGCTGCTGATCGGCCTGTGGGAATGGCTGAAGCTGGCCGGCATCGAAGACACCCTCGCGCGCACCGTGCTGCTGGTGCTGAACCTGCTGCTGATGGTGCTGCTGGTGTGGGCCGATGGCAGCACGCTGGTGCTGTTCCAGATCACCACACTGGCAGGCGTTGCCTGGTGGCTGGCGGCGCTGGCCTGGCTGCGCTTCTTCAACTTTGGCGCCCAGCCGACGGCCCCCTCCCGGATCGTGAAGATGCTGGCCGGCACCCTGGCCATCGTTCCTGCCTGGGCAGCGCTGGTGCTGATCCACGCTGGCGGTGACCCGCCAGGCAAGCAGGGCCACCTGTGGCTGCTGGCGGCACTGGCACTGGTCTGGGCAGCCGATTCGGGCGCCTATTTCGCCGGCCGTCACTTCGGCAAGCACAAGCTGGCGCCGCGGATCAGCCCCAACAAGACCTGGGAAGGCCTGTTCGGCGGCCTGCTGGCCGGTGTCGCCGTGGCCCTCGGACTGGGCTGGCTGGCCGGCATCGACATCGCGCACCTGCCGGGCCTGCTGATCACCTCGGTGGTGGCCGTATTCGCGTCGGTGCTGGGTGACCTGTTCGAAAGCCTGATCAAGCGCCACGCCGGTGCCAAGGACTCGGGCAACCTGATTCCGGGCCATGGTGGCGTGCTCGACCGCGTCGACGGCGTCCTCGCCGCCGTGCCGGTGTTCGCGCTGGGCAAGGAAATCTTCGGGTTCTGACCATGAATGCTGTCGCAGACCTGCGCCGGGTCGCCGTATACGGCGCCACCGGCTCGATCGGTGCCTCCACGCTGGACGTGATCGCCCGCCACCCGCAGCGCTACCAGGCCACGGTGCTGGCCGCCGGCCGCCAGGTGCAGGCACTGCTGGCCCTGTGCCGCCAGCACAAGCCGGCGCACGCGGTCATCGCCGACGAAGCGCTGTTCACCGAACTGCGCGACGGCCTGCGCGATGCCGGGCTGTCGACCGAGGCCCACGCCGGTCATGCCGCACTGGACCAGCTGGCAGCAAGCGATGCCTGCGACACGGTCGTCGCGGCCATTGTCGGTGCTGCAGGGCTGTCCTCGACCCTCGCCGCCGCTGCGGCCGGCAAGCGCATCCTGCTGGCCAACAAGGAATCGCTGGTACTGGCCGGCGAGCTGCTGACCCGCACCGCCGAGCGCGCCGGCGCCGAGATCATTCCGATCGACAGCGAGCACAGCGCGATCTTCCAGTGCCTGCGTTCGCGCGACGCCAGCATCGACGGCGCCGGCGTGCGCCGGATCCTGCTGACCGCGTCGGGCGGCCCGTTCCGCGGCCGCAGCCGCGCCGAGCTGGCCGAGGTCACCCCGGCCCAGGCCGTGGCTCACCCGAAGTGGTCGATGGGCCCGAAGATCTCGGTCGATTCGGCGACGTTGATGAACAAGGGCCTGGAAGTCATCGAGGCGCACCATCTGTTCTCGGTGCCCGGCGAGCGCATCGAGGTGCTGGTGCACCCGCAGAGCCTGGTCCATTCGCTGGTCGAATTCGTCGACGGCTCGACCCTGGCCCAGATGGGCCTGCCGGACATGCGCACCACCCTGGCGGTCGGCCTGGGCTGGCCGCAGCGCATCGAATCGGGCGTGGCCGGGCTGGACCTGCTGGCGCAGGGCCGGCTGGATTTCGAGGCGCCTGACACCGACGCCTTCCCCTGCCTGGCGCTGGCCTGGCAGGCCATGCAGGCCGGCGGTACTGCCCCGGCGGTGCTGAACGCCGCCAATGAAGAGGCGGTTTCAGCATTTCTTCAGGGCCGGATCGGTTTCCTGACCATCCCGGAGCTGGTTGCTAACGCTCTTTCAACACTGCCGACCCAGCCAGCCGATACACTGGAGGTCCTGTTGTCCGCCGACCAGCGGGCACGCCAGCTCACCCTGAACGCCATCGACGCCGCCTGAACGACCGCCTCGCCCAGCATGACGCCGCCGCCCCTGCCCGCCACTGTGAGCCTGCATGACTGACTTCCTCGGATCGGTCTGGTGGATGATTGTCAGCCTCGGGCTGCTGGTCACGTTCCACGAGTTCGGGCATTACTGGGTCGGCCGCCTCTGTGGGGTCAAGATCCTGCGCTTCTCGGTCGGCTTCGGCCGTCCGCTGTGGTCGCGCCGCGACAGGCACGGCACCGAGTTCGCCATTGCCGCCATCCCGCTGGGTGGCTACGTGAAGTTCCTCGACGAACGTGAGGTCGAGGTCCATCCCCACGAGCGCGGCCAGGCCTTCAACCACAAGACCGTGTGGCAGCGCATCGCCATTGTTGCTGCAGGACCGATCGCCAATCTGCTGCTGTGCATCCTGCTGCTGTGGGCGATGTTCGTGATCGGCAAGCAGGACTACTCGCCGACGATCGGCCGGGTTGACGGCATCGCCGCCAGCGCCGGTCTGCTCAGCGGTGACCGCGTTCTGCGGGTAGATGAGCGCCAGGTCGCCACCCTGGGCGAGGCCAGCATGGCGCTGACCGCCGCCGCGATGGATCGCCGCGACGTCACGCTTGAGGTACTCGACCCTGCGGACCAGGTGCGCGTGCGCACCCTGCCGCTGTCGCAGCTGCCCGCCGGCTTCGATGAACGACGGGTACCGATCCTGGCCGGCCTGTACTGGCAATCGTGGCTGCAGCCGGCACTGGTCGACTCGCTCACCGCCGATTCGGTGGTCACCGGGCTGCTGCAGCCGGGCGACCTGATCGTGGCGATCGACGGCCAGCGCATCGACAGCGTCGACCAGGTGATCGGCGAGATCCAGGCCCTCGGCCGTGCCGGAGGCCCCGGCATGATCGAGGTCCTGCGAGGCGGTGAACGCCTTGCACTGGAAGTCACGCCCCGCCAGGGCAAGGATGGCAAGGGCAACCCGGTCTGGCAGATCGGCGTCGGCTTCCCCACCACCTACAGCCCCTCCTACGACACCCTGCTGCGCTATGGGCCGCTGGATGCAGTGACCGTCGCCGTACGTGAAACCGGCCGGCTTGCCGCCGATTCGCTGGGCATGATGGCCCGCATCGTCACCGGCAAAGCCTCGCTGCAGAACGTTTCCGGGCCGGTCACCATCGCCCGCGTGGCCAATGTCTCGGCCAAACGCGGCCTCGACTGGTTCCTGCAGTTCCTTGCCCTGCTGTCACTCAGCCTGTGCATCATCAACCTGTTGCCGATCCCGATCTTGGACGGCGGGCACCTGCTGTATTACCTTATCGAGTTGGTCAAGGGCAGCCCGCTGAGCGAGCGTGCCATCGCCGCCGGCCAATACATCGGCCTGGCGTTGCTGGCCGGGCTGATGGGGTTGGCGTTCTACAACGACATCCTCGGCCTGGTCCCGCGATGAACTTTTCCACGTTGTTGCCGTCTACAGCGTCGGCATCCCGCACCAATGAAATCGACCTTCCTACCGGACGTGACATGACGCGACTCCCCAATCGCCGCCTGCTGGCCCTCGCCCTCGCCGCCGTCACCGGCGCTCCCGCCCTGGCCCAGGCAGCCGAGCCCTTCACTGTCAGCGACATCCGCGTCGATGGCCTGCAGCGCATCAGCTCGGGCACGGTGTTCACCTACCTGCCGGTGGAACGGGGCGAGACGATCACCGACAACAAGATCGGCGAGACCATCCGCGCGCTGTACAAGACCGGCTTCTTCGAAGACGTTCAGCTGGACCGCCAGGGCAGCATCCTGGTGGTGACCGTCAAGGAACGCCCGGCGATCAACAAGCTGACCGTGACCGGCAACAAGGACATCAAGTCCGAGCAGCTGCTCAAGGGCCTGTCCGACATCGGCCTGACCGAGGGTGGCACCTTCGACCGCCTGAGCCTGGACCGCGTGACCCAGGAACTGCGCCGCCAGTACAACGACCGCGGCAAGTACACCGTCGAGATCACCCCGACCGTGAGCCCGCTGGACCGCAACCGCGTGGACATCGCGATCGCCATCAAGGAAGGCAAGGCGGCCAAGATCCGCCACGTCAACCTGGTCGGCACCGAGAAGTTCGAGAGCAAGGACATCCTGGAGACCTGGGAGTCCAAGGAGCACAACTGGGCATCGTGGTACCGCCGTGACGACCAGTACTCCAAGGAAAAGCTGTCCGGCGACCTGGAAAAGCTCAACTCCTGGTACCTGGACCGCGGCTACGTCGACTTCAGCATCGATTCCACCCAGGTCTCGATCAGCCCCGACAAGCGCGACATGTTCCTCACCGCGGGCGTGACCGAGGGTGCGCAGTACAAGATCTCCGAGATCAAGGTCAGCGGCGACACCATCCTTCCGCAGGAGGACGTCGAGCGCATGGTGATCCAGAAGCCGGGCGACACGTTCTCGCGTGCCCTGCTGGAATTCAGCTCGGACACCATCACCAACTCGCTGTCCAACATCGGCTACGCGTTCGCCAAGGTGAACCCGATCCCGACCACCAACCGTGCCGAACAGACGGTAGGCATCAACATGCAGGTCGTGCCCGGCCCGCGCGTGTCGGTGCGCCGTATCCTGTTCCGTGGCAACACCCGCACCTCCGACGAAGTGATGCGTCGCGAAATGCGCCAGTTCGAGAACAGCTGGTACTCGCAGGCCGCGATCGACCGCTCCAAGATCCGCCTGCAGCGCCTGGGCTACTTCGAGTCGGTGGACGTCGAGACCCCGGCCGTCAGCGGCAGCAACGACCAGGTCGACGTCGTCTACAACGTCAAGGAAACCACCTCCGGCAGCTTCGTGTTCGGCCTGGGCTATTCGCAGTCCTACGGCATGACCACCTCGGTGCAGCTGTCGCAGAACAACTTCCTCGGCGGCGGCAACCGCGTGTCGGTCGAAGCCTCGCGCAGCAGCTACCTGCAGCGCTACGGCTTCAGCTACACCAACCCGTACTTCACCGACGACGGCGTTTCGCTGGGCTACAACCTGTCCTGGCGTGAACTGGACTACTCCGACTTCAACACCGCGCAGTACAACAGCACCAATGGTTCTGCGCAGGTGGTATTCGGCGTGCCGCTGACCGAGACCGACACCGTCTCGCTGATGTTCGGCATCGACAGCAACCAGATCACGACCTACCGTGGCTCGACCCCGGCCTCGATCATCGATTACATCGATGCGGTCGGTTCGCGCACCTTCCATGCCTGGCGTACCGAGCTGGGCTGGGCGCGCGACTCGCGCAACGATTACTTCATGCCGACCCGCGGTACCTACCAGCGCGTCGGTCTGGAAACCACGCTGCCGGGCTCGACCATCGAGTACTACAAGCTGAACTACCAGATCAGCAAGTACTGGCCGATCATGCCGTCGCTGGTGATCAACACCCGCGCCGAAGTGGGCTACGGCGATGCCTACGGCAAGGACTACACCCGTACGATCACCGACGCCGACGGCAAAACCCGTACCGTCACCGCCAGCGGCCTGCCGTTCTTCGAGAACTTCTACGCCGGTGGTACCAACTCGGTACGTGGCTTCGAGGACAACACCCTCGGTCCGCGCGAAGTAACCCAGGGTTATCCGGAAGGCCAGCCGCTGGGTGGTTCGCTGAAGACCGTCGGTTCGGTCGAAGCCTACTTCCCGCGCCTGTTCGACAGCCCATCGGCCCGCGTGTCGGCCTTTGTCGACTTCGGTAACGTCTACAACGGCACCAAGAACTTCAAGGCCAACGAACTGCGCGTCTCCACCGGTGTGGCCCTGCTGTGGCGCGCCCCGGTCGGCCCGATCTCGATCAGCTACGCGTTCCCGCTGAAGAAGGAAGACGGCGACAAGATCGAACGCCTGCAATTTACCTTCGGCGGTCAGTTCTAAGAACTGACCACCGAAGGTGCGCCGCGGCTTGCTGTGCAAGCAGCGGGTCCCGACCTACCTCCTATCCCCCGCGCCATTGGCGCGCCCCCCTTAACAGAAGGGGGGCTCTCCACCAGACGGGGCGCGAAGCGCCGGGCATTGCCCGGCGTTTTCGTTTAGTCCGGATGCGGGAAGCGCGCACCCCGCTTTTGATTTTTTCTGTTTTTCCGTGGCTGGCACTCGCGCCAGGCCGTCGGAGGTCGGACGGGGTGGGGCTGCGGGGGTGTGAGCCGCATGGATGCGGCGACCAAGGCTACATGGACGTACTTGCGCCGCCCCCCGCAGTCCCGCCCCGTCCGACCCAGCCCATGACACTGGCTCTGCCGGCCGCGAGGGGCCCTGCCGTTGGCTGCATATGCCCCCCGCATGACCGCAATGGCGTCACACGTTAAACTCCCGCCGTGAATACTCCCACCTACACCGCCCAGCAACTCGCCGAGCAGTTCGGCCTGCAGGTCCATGGCGACCCCGCCACCGCCATCCACGGCGTGGCCACCCTCGCCCACGCCGGTCCTGGCCAGCTGACCTTCCTCGCCAATCCACGCTACCGCGCCCAGCTGGCCGACAGCCAGGCCTCGCTGGTCGTGCTGCGCGCCGACGACGCCGAAGCCGCCCCCGGCGCCGCGCTCGTGGCCAAGGACCCGTACACCACCTTCGCCAAGATCGCCGCGCTGTTCGACATCGCGCCCACGCGCCCACCGGGCATCCACCCCAGCGCCGTCATCGATCCCAGCGCCCAGGTCGCCGCCAGCGCCCACATCGGCCCCTTCGTCTCCATCGGCGCGCGCAGCGTGGTCGGCGAGAACTGCATCATCGGCACCGGCAGCGTGATCGGCGAAGACTGCAGCCTGGACAGCGGCTGCGAACTGATCGCCCGGGTCACCCTGGTCACCCGGGTCAAGCTCGGCAAGCGCGTGCGCGTGCACCCCGGTGCCGTGCTCGGTGCCGATGGCTTCGGCCTGGCGATGGACGCCGGCAAGTGGATCAAGGTGCCGCAGCTCGGCGGCGTGCGCATCGGCGACGATTGCGAAATCGGCGCCAACACCTGCGTCGACCGTGGTGCACTGGAAGACACCGTGCTGGACGAAGACGTGCGCCTGGACAACCTGGTACAGATCGCGCACAACGTGCAGATCGGCGCGCACTCGGCCATCGCCGGCTGCACCGGCATCGCCGGCAGCGCCAGGATCGGCCGCTACTGCCTGCTCGGTGGCCACGTCGGCGTGGTCGGCCACCTCGAGATCTGCGACAAGGTCGTGATCACCGGCAAGTCGGTGGTCCGCAATTCCATCCATGAGCCGGGCGAGTACTCGTCCGGCACCCCGTTGACCGACAACCGCACGTGGCGCAAGAACGCCGCGCGCTTCAAGCAGCTGGACGCATTGGCTCGCCGCGTCCTGGCTGCTGGCAAGGAGAAAGAATGAACGACACGCTGCAGCTTCCGATCGACGTCTGCCAGATCCAGGAACTGCTCCCGCACCGCTACCCGTTCCTGCTGGTGGACCGGGTGCTTGAGCTCGACATCGACGCCAAGCGCATCCTGGCGCAGAAGAACGTCAGCATCAACGAGCCGTTCTTCCAGGGTCACTTCCCGGGCCGCCCGATCATGCCCGGCGTGCTGATCATCGAAGCGCTGGCCCAGGCCGGTGGCGTGATGACCCAGCTGACGCTTGGCCGCGATGCGCAGTCCAAGCTGTTCTACATGGTCAAGGTGGAAAACGCCCGCTTCAACAAGCAGGTCGTGCCCGGCGACGTGCTGATGCTGGATGTGCAGATGAAGCGCCTGATCCGCAACATGGGCTGGTACTACGGCGAGGCCAAGGTCAACGGTGAAGTCGTTGCCTCGGCCGAGGTCATGTGCGCCGGTGCCAAGGGCTGATCCACGGGAGGCAGCAATGACTGACAACGCACCACGGATCCACCCGACTGCCGTCATCGATCCGGCCGCGCGCCTGGCCGACGACGTCCAGGTCGGCGCGTTCACCCTGATCGGTGCCGATGTGGAAATCGGCGCCGGCACAGTGGTCGGCCCCCATTGCAGCATCCACGGCCCGACCAGGATCGGCCGTGACAACCGCTTCATCGGTCACGCCGCGATCGGTGGCGAGCCGCAGGACAAGAAGTTTGCCGGCGAACGCACCGAACTGGTGATCGGCGACCGCAACGTGTTCCGCGAGTTCGTCACCCTGAACCGTGGCACCGGCGGCGGCGGCGGCATCACCACGATCGGCAACGACAACTGGATGCTGGCCTACACGCACGTGGCGCACGACTGCCATGTCGGCAACTTCTGCGTGTTCTCCAACAACACCACCCTGGCCGGCCACGTGACCGTGGGCGACTACGTGATCATCAGCGGCTTCGCCGGTGCCCACCAGTTCTGCCGCATCGGTGCCCACGCCTTCCTCGGCATGGGCGCGCTGACCAACGGCGACGTTCCGCCGTTCACCATGGTCGGCACCGATTCGCTGGGCCGCCCGCGCGGCATCAACAGCGAAGGGCTGAAGCGTCGTGGCTTCGACGCCGAGCGCATCTCCGCCATCAAGCGCGCCTACCGCACCCTGTACGTGGCGGGCCTGCCGCTGGCCGAAGCCAAGGTGCAGCTGACCGAACAGGCACGCGACAGCGATGACGTGAAGGCCATGCTGGACTTCATCGAGCACGCTGAGAGGCCCTTGCTGCGATGAGCAGCACGACCGGCCAGGCGCCGGCCGGCGCCGCCGTGATTCCGCTGGCCTCGATGGCCGGCAGCGTCCCCGCGCAGCGGGTGCTCAGCGAGCGCCCGTTGCGGATCGCTCTGGTGGCCGGTGAGGCCTCCGGTGACCTGCTGGGTGCGGGCCTGGTGCGCGAGCTGAAGGCACGCTTTCCGAATGCCGAATTCGCCGGCATCGGTGGCGATGCCATGCGCAGCGCCGGCTGCCTGACCTGGCACGATGCCAGCGAGCTGGCGGTGATGGGCCTGACCGAAGTGCTGCGCCACCTGCCACGCCTGCTGAAACTGCGTTCCGCGTTCCGCCAGCGTGCACTGGAATGGCAGCCGGACGTGTTCATCGGCATCGACGCGCCCGACTTCAACCTGGGCATCGAACGCTGGCTGAAGCAGCGCGGCGTGCGCACCGTGCACTACGTCAGCCCCTCCGTCTGGGCCTGGCGCGAGAAGCGCGCCGAGAAGATCGGCAGCAGCGCCGACCTGGTGCTGTGCCTGTTCCCGATGGAACCCCCGATCTATGCCAGGCACGGCATCGACGCGCGCTTCGTTGGCCATCCGATGGCCGATGACATCCCCCTGCAGGGCAACCGCGAGGAAGCGCGCGCCGCGCTTGGCCTGCCGACCTCGGCCAAGGTGCTGGCGGTGCTGCCAGGCAGCCGCCTGGGCGAAATCTCGCGCCTCGGTGAACCGTTCTTCGAGGCCGCCTGGCAGGTCTCCGAGCGCATCCCCGGCCTGCACGTGGTAGTGCCTGCCGCCAACCCGGCCTGCAAGCGCCTGATCGAAGAACAGCTGTCACGCTCGGCGCTGCCGGTAGCCTTCTCGCATGTACTCGACGGTGAGGCGCGAAACGCGATGATCGCCGCCGATGTGGTGGTGCTGGCCTCGGGTACCGCGACGCTGGAGGCGATGCTGGTCAAGCGGCCGATGGTGGTCGGTTACCGCGTCAACGAGCTGACCTACCGCCTGGTCAAGGCGCTGGGCCTGATCAAGGTCGACCGCTTTGCCCTGCCCAACATCCTGGCGGGCCAGGACCTGGCACCGGAACTGATGCAGCACGACTGCACGCCGGACAAGCTGGCGGCGGCCATCCAGCAATGGTTCGACCACCCGCAGCGGGTGACCGACCTGCAGGACACCTATGCCCGCCTGCATCAACGACTGCGCCGCAATGCCTCGGCCCGCGCGGCCGACGCTGTGGGCGAGCTGTTGATGCGCGACCAGGCCCAGGCATGAGCCGCCGCCACGCCGCAGCGGCCAGCCTGGCCCTGTTCGACGGTGCTGCCGTGGTCGAGCCGGAGCGTCTGGTCGCCGGCGTCGACGAAGCCGGCCGCGGTCCGCTGGCCGGACCGGTCGCGGTGGCGGCGGTGGTGTTCGACCCGGCACGGCCACGCATCAACGGGCTGGACGATTCCAAGCAACTCACCGCAGCCCGCCGCGAGCAACTGCATGACCGCATCATCGAACGTGCCCTGGCCTGGCACGTGGTGCTGGTGGACGTGGACACCATCGACCGCCTGAACATCTACCAGGCCACCCTGCAGGGCATGCGTGACGTCGTTGCAGCGGTCGCCCACGTGGCCGGCTTCGCCCGCATCGACGGCAACGTGGTGCCCAAGGGCCTGGTACTGCCGGCGCAGGCGCTGGTCGGCGGTGATGGCATCGACCGCGCGATCATGGCCGCCTCGATCCTGGCCAAGGTCTCGCGCGACCGCTACATGCAGGACGTGCATGCCCGCCACCCGCAGTACGGCTTCGAGCAGCACAAGGGCTACGGCACCCCGGCCCATCTGGCCGCCCTGCGCGAGCACGGCCCCTGCATGGAGCACCGGCGCAGCTTCGCCCCGGTGCGCGAGTGCCTGGAAAACCCGGCAGCTGTGACCGCAGACACCGCAATCGCCTGAATCGCCTGAACGGTCGCTGCACCCGGCTGCGAAAGCAGGGTCAGGCGGGGCCCGCGGTTCGCCTGCGAACCGTGGGGAGCGATAGCGCGGATGCGATATCGCATGCCGTCAAGAGCTTGTCGCGCCCTCCAGCCCTCGCTACCCTGACCGGGCACTCCAGCGCTTCCCGACCCCGGCGACGATTCCCCCGTCAGCACCCGGGGCCCGCGCGCTCCAACCTGGTCCGGCATGTCCAACTCCCGCTTCGTACATCTCCACGTCCACACCGAGTTCTCGCTGGCGGACTCCACCATCCGTGTGCCGGCCAAGCCGGACCAGGCGGACCCGAAGAAGGCCAAGCAGGCCAACCTGCTGTCACGCTCGGTCGAACTCGGCCTGCCCGCGCTGGCGGTGACCGACCTCAACAACCTGTTCGCCCTGGTCAAGTTCTACAAGGCGGCCGAAGGCGTGGGCATCAAGCCTATCGCCGGCGCCGACGTGCTGATCGCCGAGGAAGGGCAGGATCCGTGGCGGATGACCCTGCTGTGCCGCGACCGCGAGGGCTACCTGAGCCTGTCGCGGCTGCTGACCCGCGCGTGGATGGAAGGCCATCGCCCCGAAGGCGGCGTGGCCATCCATCCGGACTGGCTGAAGGCCGGCAACGCCAACCTGTTCGCGCTGGCCGGCCGGCAGAGCCTGGCCGGGCGCCTGGCGCTGGACGGCAAGCATGAACTGGCCGAGCAGCAGCTGGCCGATTGGCAGCGCGTGTTCGGCGATGGCCTGCACCTGGAGCTGACCCGCACCGGCCGCGAGGGCGAGGAAACCTTCAACCAGTTCGCGCTGATGGCCGCCGGCCAGCGTGGCCTGCCGGTGGTGGCCAGCAATGATGTGCGCTTCCTGGCGCCCACCGATTTCAGCGCGCACGAAGCGCGCGTGTGCATTTCCACCGGCCGCGTGCTGGACGACCCCAAGCGCCCGCGCGAGTACAGCGACCAGCAGTACCTGAAATCGGCCGAAGAGATGTGTGCGCTGTTCGCCGACATTCCCGATGCCATCGACAACACGCTGGCGCTGGCCGAGCGCTGCAACATCGAGATGCGGCTGGGCACCTACTTCCTGCCCAATTACCCGGTGCCCGACGACGAGACCCTGGACACCTGGATCCAGAAGATGTCGCGCGACGGCCTGGAAGAGCGCCTGGAGAAGAATCCGCTGGCGCCGGGCAAGACCCGCGAAGATTATTTCGAGCGCCTGGAGTTCGAGCTCAACACCATCATCAAGATGGGTTTCCCCGGCTACTTCCTGATCGTGGCCGACTTCATCCAGTGGGGCAAGAACCAGGGCATCCCGATCGGCCCGGGCCGTGGTTCGGGTGCCGGTTCGCTGGTGGCGTGGGCGCTGAAGATCACCGATCTGGACCCACTGCCGTACAACCTGCTGTTCGAGCGCTTCCTGAACCCGGAACGCGTGTCGATGCCCGACTTCGACATCGACTTCTGCATGGACCGCCGCGACGAGGTGATCGACTACGTCGCGCGCAAGTACGGGCGCGAGCGCGTCAGCCAGATCATCACCTACGGCACCATGGCCGCCAAGGCGGTGGTGCGCGACTCCGGCCGCGTGCTCGGCTTCCCGTACGGCCTGGTCGACGGTGTTTCCAAGCTGATCCCGAACATCCTCGGCATCCACCTGAAGGATGCACTGGGCAAGGGCAAGGAAGGCCCCAGCTCGGAAATGGCGTCGCCGGAACTGATCCAGCGCTACGAGACCGAGGACGATGTCCGCGACCTGATCGACCTGGCGCTGCAGCTGGAAGACCTGACCCGCAACGCCGGCAAGCACGCTGGTGGCGTGGTGATCGGGCCCGAACCGCTGAGCGAGTTCTGCCCGCTGTACGCCGAACACGACGAGAACGGTCTCGGCAAGAACCCCGTCACCCAGTTCGACAAGAACGACGTGGAAGAAGTGGGCCTGGTGAAGTTCGACTTCCTCGGCCTGCGCACGCTGACCATCATCGACTGGGCGGTGAAGGCGATCAACAAGCGCCATGAGCGCGCCGGCATCCCGCCGGTGGACATCGCCGCGATTCCGCTGGACGACACGCCCACCTACAAGGACATCTTCGCCAACGGCAATACGGGCGCAGTGTTCCAGTTCGAATCCTCGGGCATGCGCCGCCTGCTGAAGGACGCGCGTCCCGACCGTTTCGAAGACCTGATCGCGCTGGTGTCGCTGTACCGCCCCGGCCCGATGGACCTGATTCCCTCCTTCAATGCGCGTAAGCATGGCCAGGAAGAAATCATCTATCCCGATCCGCGCACCGAAGCGATCCTGAAAGACACCTACGGCATCATGGTGTACCAGGAGCAGGTGATGCAGATGGCGCAGATCGTCGGCGGCTACTCGCTGGGCGGCGCCGACCTGCTGCGCCGTGCGATGGGCAAGAAGGTGCCGGCCGAAATGGCCAAGCATCGCGAGATCTTCCGCGAGGGCGCGGCCAAGGACGGCGTGGACGAAGCCAAGGCCGATGCCATCTTCGACCTGATGGAGAAGTTCGCGGGCTACGGCTTCAACAAGTCGCACGCGGCCGCCTACGCGCTGGTCAGTTACCAGACCGCGTGGCTGAAGCGCCACTACCCGGCCGAGTTCATGGCGGCCACGCTGTCGTCCGACCTGGACAACACTGACAAAGTGGTCGGCTTCCTCGACGAGGTGCGCAACCTTGGCCTGACCGTGCTGCCGCCCAAGGTGAACCAATCGGCCTTCATGTTCGAAGCGGTCACCCCGGACACCATCCAGTACGGCCTCGGTGCGATCAAGGGCGTCGGCCAGGGTGCCTGCGAGGCGGTGGTCGAGGAGCGGCTGAAGGGCGGCCCGTTCAAGGACCTGCTCGACTTCTGCACCCGCGTCGGCTCGGCCAAGCTCAACCGGCGCACGCTGGAAGCGATGATCAACTGCGGTGCGCTGGACGAGCTCGGTCGCAACCGTGCCTCGCTGATGCTGCAGCTGCCGGAGGTGATCAAGGCCACCGACCAGATGGCACGCGAGCGTGCTTCGGGGCAGAACTCGCTGTTCGGCGGCCCGGACCCGAGCGCGACCACAATCCAGCTGGACCTGCCCGAGGCCGAGGAATGGCCGTTGCTGCAGCGCCTGAACGGCGAGCGCGACACGCTGGGCTTCTACCTCAGCGGCCACCCGTTCGATCCCTGGCGCGATGATGTGCGCGACTTGGTCGGCAACGATCTGGGCTCGGTGGAGAAGATCTGGAGCGCCAACAGCGGTGGCGGCGGTGGCGGCGAAAAGCGCTGGCGCCCGGAAGTGCAGACCGTGCTGGCCGGCCAGGTGGTCGGCGTGCGCCGCAAGGGCGAGAGCCAGATCTTCATCCAGCTGGAAGATGGCCGCGGCCGCGTCGAGTGCAGCGCGTTCTCCGACGCGATGGCCGAGTTCGGGCACCTGATGACCAAGGACCGCATCCTGGTGGTCAAGGGTGGCCTGCGCGAGGACGAATTCAACGGCGGCTACGCATTGCGCATCCGCCAGTGCTGGGACTTCGATGAGGTCTGCGCCAACTACGCCACGCGGCTGTCGCTGCGCCTGGACCTGCGCCAGCAGCGCCCGGTCTGGGAGCGCATCGACGCCCTGCTCGACCGCCATCGCCCCGGACGCACCCCCCTGCGCCTGGACCTGCTGCTGAAGGGTCCGCAGGGCGGCGTCGCCGGCATGCTCGATGTCTCCGGGCAAAGCGCGGTGCGCATCGATTCCAAGTTGATGGAGGCGCTGCGCGCCGACCCGGCCGTGCGCACGCTGAAGGTGCGCTACAGCCCACCGTGGGCCAGCTGAGGCTGGCTCCCTGGTTTTCCTGAACCCCCTGTTTCCCCGTTCCAAGTATCAAGGACGATTGCCCATGAAGACCCTGCTGTTCCCGTTTGCCGCCGCTCTGGCCCTGGCCGCCTGCTCGCCGTCGAAGATCGAGTTCCAGATCGACAACCCGACCGACACGCCGCTGGCACTGAGCATCGATGGCAAGGACCTGCCGGTGGCCGCACAGGGTTCGCGCCCGATCTCGCTCGCCGTCGGTGAGCACCGCCTGCACACCGACAAACTGGGCGACGTGCGCTTCATCGTCTACGTCGATGGCCGCGGCGGACTGATCAACCCGACCCTGAGCGAGTACGTGGTCGCCCGCGAGATCTACGTCACCGACGAGAGCAAGCTGAAGAACTTCGGCACCGGCAAGGCCGGCATCGAGCTGGGTGGCGTCGACTTCGAAGGCCCGTTCGAGAAGCACCACGAACTGTTCATCGACAAGACCTGGACCTACGGCGTGCGCGAGCCCTTCCCGAAGGAAAAGGTGGTGGCCCACGTCGACTCCAGCGGTGGCCAGATCGTGGCCAAGGTGTTCACCGCCCCCGACTTCATCGCCTACGTCGAAGAAGGCATGGGCGAGCCGGGTGCGTTCAAGCGCGAGCAGCCGGCCGGCTACGTGGCCCCGGCCTACAGCCTGGAACCGGCCCCGGCCAGCCTGCCGGCGCTGGTACCGGCCTTCGAGACCCACGCCGGGCCGCTGCGCGAGGTCTATGCGCACTGGCTGAAGGCCACCACCGCCGATGAACAGAAGGCCCTGCGCAAGCAGGACTTCGCCGCGCAGATGGCCTTCACCTCGGCCACCGCCACGCTGGGCAGCGGGCTGGGCCGGGAGGCCAACGAGGCCTACAACGACTTCGTCTCCCAGCGCAGCCAGTTGATGGGCCGCAGCGCCCTGGTGGTGCCCTGAACTGACTGGCGCCCCCTGCCTGGCTGCGCTACCGTCGCCTTCCAGACGAGGGCGTACGGGTGGTTTGCACGCATTCGGCTAGAATTCCCCTCTTCTTTACACGACGGCTTCCGATGAATCCGAACTACCTCGACTTCGAGCAACCCATCGCCGACCTGGAAGCCAAGATCCAGGAACTGCGCAACGCCAGTGCCGGGCCGGCGGTCAATGTCGAGGCGGAAGTGCACGCGCTGCAGGACAAGCTGCGCATGCGCACCGCGCAGATCTTCCGCAACCTGACCTCGTGGCAGGTGCTGCAGCTGGCCCGCCACCCGTCGCGCCCGTACACCGCCGACTACCTGCGCATCATCTGCGATGAGTTCCAGGAACTGGCCGGTGATCGCGCCTTCGCCGACGACAAGGCCATCATGGGCGGCCTGGCCCGCATCAATGGCCGTTCCGTGATGGTGATCGGCCACCAGAAGGGCCGCGACACCAAGGAAAAGATCAAGCGCAACTTCGGCATGCCCAAGCCGGAGGGCTACCGCAAGGCCCTGCGCCTGATGAAGATGGCCGAGCGTTTCGGCCTGCCGGTGCTGACCCTGATCGACACCGCCGGCGCCTGGCCGGGCATCGACGCCGAATCGCGCGGCCAGTCCGAAGCGATCGCACGCAACCTGATCGAGATGGCCGAACTGAAGGTGCCGATCATCTGCACCGTGATCGGTGAAGGCGGCTCCGGCGGCGCGCTGGCGCTGGGCGTGGGCGACCGCACCGTGATGCTGGAGTACTCGGTGTACTCGACCATCACCCCGGAAGGCTGCGCCTCGATCCTGTGGAAGGACGCCGGCAAGGCCAAGGACGCTGCCGAGCAGCTGGGCCTGACCGCCCCGCGCCTGAAGAGCCTGGGCCTGGTCGACAAGGTCGTGCGCGAGCCGACAGGTGGCGCCCACCGCAACCCGACGCAGATGGCCAAGCGCCTGAAGGCCGTGCTGCTGAACGAACTGGATGCGCTGGACAAGCTGTCCACCGAGCAGCTGCTGGAGCAGCGCTACGCGCGCCTGCGCAGCTACGGCACCTACGAAGCCGCCTGAGGTAGTGCCGGCCGCTGGCCAGCATGCAGGTAGGCCTGGTAGAGCCGGCCGCTGGCCGGCAACACGCAGGTGATTGCAGAAACGAAAGCGCCGGGCATTTGCCCGGCGCTTTCGTTTGCGCCCTGACGGCATCCACGCATGGCGTGGATCTACCGGGTGCAGATGACCCCGCCTCAGAACGGCTTGGCCAGCACCAGCCATACGATCGGAATGAAGGCCAGCAGCGGGATCTCGTTGATCCAGCGCAGCGCGCGCGACGACGGCAGCGCCCTGCCCTTGGCCACGCCCTTGAGCAGGCGGCCGATCCAGCCGAAGTACACCAGCAGCAGCACCACCAGTCCCAGCTTGGCATGCAGCCAGCCGGCGCCACCAGGCGCGACCATGGTCGGGAAATCGGGGATGACCTTGTAGCCCAGCCACAGCACCAGGCCCAGCAGGAATGCCAGGCCGAACATCGAGTGGCCGAAGCGGTACAGGCGCAGGCCCATCAGCTGCAGGCGCTCGGTCACCGCCGGCTGGCCCGCAGTCTCGGCCAGGTTCACCAGGATGCGCGGCAGGTAGAACACCGTGGCCATCCACGCCACCACGAACACGATGTGGAAGGTCTTGACCCAGTAGTAGCTCTGCATGCGCTCGCTCCGGCGGCTGGCGTAGATGGGTACCCATTGTCGCAGTAGAGCCACCCCATGGGTGGCTGCCGCGTCCAATCGCCGCAGCATGGCAGCCACCCATGGCGTGGCTCTACTGCAGGCCCGCCACACCCGGGGGCGTAACACCGTACGATAGGCGCCGTTTTCCCCGATCGCGCACCGCCCCATGGACAAGACCTACGACGCCGCCTATTTCCAACGCTGGTACCGCCGTGCCGACATCGGCGGCAGCGCCCGCCTGGCGCGAAAGGTCGCCCTGGCCGTGGCCAGTGCCGAGTACTACCTGGAACGACCGATCCGCAGCGTGCTGGACATCGGCTGCGGCGAAGGCGCCTGGCGCGCACCGCTGCTGAAGCTGCGTCCGAAGGTCGAATACCTCGGCTTCGACAGCAGCGAGTACGCTGTGCGCCGCTACGGCAGGACCCGCAACCTGCACATGGCCCGCTTCGGCGATTTCGCCTGGCTGCGGCCCTGTGCCCCGGTCGACCTGCTGGTCTGCTCGGACGTGATGCACTACGTGCCCGACCGCGAGCTGCGCGCCGGACTGGCCGGCGTGGCAGAGCTGACGGGCGGCGTGGCCTTCCTGGAGACCTTCGCCGCCGAGGACGCGTTCGAAGGCGACCACGACGGCTTCCAGGCGCGCCCGGCGCGTTGGTACCGCCGCACGCTGGCCCGGCATGGCCTGCAGCCGGTGGGGTCGCACTGCTGGCTCGGCCCCGCCCTGGCAGGCGATGCGGCCGCGCTGGAACGGATGTGAATCCAGATTCATTATTTTCAGCCGACTTAACCTGCGGGACACCCGGATGGGATATGCTGCGCGGCAACATATGACCATACATATTCGGTCGTCATGCTCTATCAACTGCACGAACTGACCCGCAACCTGCTCGCCCCCTGGGTGCACCAGGCCCAGGCCAACGCCAGGTTCTTCGCCAACCAGGGGCACTGGTGGTCGCAGATGCCCGGCGCTGATCGCCTGGCGGCGGTCAATGAACTCTTCCACCGCATCGGCAAGGATTACGAGAAGCCCGAGTGGGGCATCAACGAAATCGACGTCGATGGCGAACGCGTGCCGATCGTCGTGCACGAGGAAGTAAGCAAGCCGTTCTGCAAGCTGCTGCGCTTCAAGCGCCACAGCAATGAAGCCGACCAGCTGCACACGATGCTCAACCAGCCGTTCGTGCTGGTCGTTGCGCCGCTGTCAGGCCACCATGCCACGCTGCTGCGCGATACCGTGCGCACGCTGCTGCGCGACCACCGCGTGTACGTTACCGACTGGGTGGATGCGCGCATGGTGCCAGCCAGCGAAGGCGAATTCGGCCTGGACGACTACATCGCCTACATCCAGGAATTCATCCGCCACCTCGGCGTGGAGCGCCTGCACGTGGTGAGCGTGTGCCAGCCGACCGTACCGGTGCTGGCCGCGGTTTCGCTGATGGCCAGCCGTGGCGAACCGACGCCGCGCACGCTGGTGATGATGGGTGGCCCGATCGATGCGCGATGCAGCCCGACCGCAGTGAACAACCTGGCCACGCAGAACCCGCTGTCGTGGTTCGAGAACAACGTCATCCACACCGTGCCGGCCAGCTATCCCGGCGCCGGTCGCCGCGTGTACCCGGGCTTCCTGCAGCACGCCGGCTTTCTGTCGATGAACCCGAGCCGCCACTTCAGTTCGCACTGGGATTTCTATACCGACCTGGTCAAGGGCGACCTGGAAGACGCCGACGCGCACCGTCGTTTCTACGACGAGTACAACGCGGTGCTGGATATGCCGGCCAGGTACTACCTGGATACGATCCGCGTGGTGTTCCAGGACTTCCTGCTGCCGCGTGGTGAGTGGGTGGTCAACGGCGAGAAGGTCGATCCGTCGGCGATCCGCGATACCGCGCTGCTGAGCATCGAGGGCGAGCTGGACGATATCGCCGGCCTCGGCCAGACCGAAGCCGCACAGGCGCTGTGCACCGGCATCACTGCGGACCGCCGTGAGCATTTCATCGTCGAAGGTGCCGGCCACTACGGCATCTTCAGCGGCCGTCGCTGGCGCGAAGTGGTGTACCCGAAGGTGCGCGACTTCTTCGCCGCGCATGCCGAAGCACCGGCGGCGAAGGCCACGAAGAAGAAGAGCAACGTCACCCCGTTGCGGCGAAAGGCGGGCTGATTCCCGGCAGGGGTCGGATCCCTTTCCAACGGAAAGGGCTCTCTGACCCCAGCATGATGGGATCCGGGGTCAGAGCCCTGTTCTGCGAACAGGGATCCGACCCCTGGCCTGTTACAACCGCACCAGCAGGTTCTTGGCGATCAGCCCGTGCAGCTTGCCGATGCCGCGTGCCAGATGCATCGTCAGCAGCAGCAGCAGCGCGCCCGCCGCAGCAACCGTGATCGCCACCAGCGGCGATGCAGCCATCGGCAGTACGTTCACGCCATCGACGTACACGCCCGGAATGTCACCACTGAAGATCGCCGCGACCGGCGCCCAGATCAGGCTCAGCGACAGCGACAGCAGCGTCACCGCGAGGGTGAAGTAGATGACGCCCAGCGGCAGCATCAGCACGAAGTACAGCAGGGTGAGCCAGGTGCGGCCATCGGTGAACATGTCGCCGATGCGCTGCAGCCAGGTGCGGCTGCGATCGGTGTAACGCGGACGGCGCGGCATGCGTTCTCCCAGCAGCGCTTCCACCAGCCGCCCTTCCAGCAGCGCCAGCCCGCGCACCGAGCCGAAGAACAGCACGGTCAGCGGAATGCCCACGATCAGGATCAGCAGGCCCAGCGACAGCGACAGGCCGGTCACCACCCAGGTGAAGAAGAAGATGCCGGTGGCCAGCGACAGCAGCATGTAGAACAGCGCACCGTAGGTGTGCGGATCGGTCACCACACCGAAGAAGCGCGCCAGCAGCGAGCGCTGCACCGGCGCCGGCGGCGGTGCGGCCGGCTCGACGCCACTGGCTTCCGCCGCCGCGCGCAGCACCGGCGCGGTATCTGCACGTGGCGTACGCAGCGCGCGGTTCACCGTCACTTCGGTCTCGCGATAGATCTCGGCCACTTCGTCCGGGGCGCCATAGCTGCCAGCGACGTCGGCGATCACCTCGGCCTCGCTGCGGCCGGGCTGCGCCGCCAGCTCCGAGCGCAGGTATTCCTCGGCGTCGTACAGCGCGTCCTGCACCATCGCCGGGTCGGCACCTTCCAGCGCCACACGCAGCTGCGCCAGGTACTGCGGGATGGTCGTGGGCAGGGCTCGGCCTGCCAGGCTCGGGTCGTTCATTGCGGTACCCCCTCCAACACGGAATCGACGGAATCGCGGGTGGCCTGCCAGGCGTGGCGCCACTGCGCCAGCACCTCGCGGCCACGTTCATTGATGCGGTAGTAGCGCCGCGGCGGACCGCTGCTGGACGGCTCCACGTGGCTTTCCAGCAGACCGGCAGCCTCCAGGTTGCGCAGCACCGGGTACAGCGCGCTCTGCTTGCCGCTCAGCACGCCCTCGCCCACCCGCTCCAGCTCCTTGGCAATGAGGTAGCCGTACAGCGGCTCCCCGGCCCGGGCCAGCACCGCCAGCAGGGCCAGCGACACCGTTCCGGCGCTGAGCTCCTTCTGGAACTTCTTCAGCTGGACATCGTCCTCGGACATGACCGGCCCTCCACTACGTTGAAGTCCACAGTAGTACGAAGTTCGGTATAGCGAATGTGTCGTTAGTCATCGTGCCGGTTGGCGTGGCCGGGCCGCTCGCGCAGAATCGAAGCCTCGTTCATGTTCCGGGGATCCCATGCCGCACCGTCGCCGTCTTGCCCTGACCGCCCTCGCCCTGGCCTGCCTGCTGCCCTCGCTGGCCAGCGCGGCAACGCCCTACCGCAGCCCGCAGCAGATCCTTGATGCCTCCGCGGCCAGCGACTGGCGTACCCCGGACCCGGCCAACCTGCTGTACATGGACCTGCCGGCTGGACGGGTGATCATCGAGCTGGCGCCGCAGTTCGCCCCGCGCCATGTCGCCAACATCCAGACCTTCGCCCATGAGCACTTCTGGGACGGCACCAGCATCTACCGCTCACAGGACAACTTCGTGGTGCAGTTCGGCGATGCCGACGCCGATGACGCGGCCAAGGCCAGGCCGTTCGGCAGTGCCGCGCGCAAGCTGCCGGCCGAATTCGAACGTGCCAGCGCGGGCCTGAAGGTAAGCGTGCTGCCCGACCGCGATGGCTGGGCCGCGCAGACCGGTTTCGTCGACGGCTTCCCGGTGGGCCAGGACCCGCAGGCCGGCAAGGCCTGGCTGGCGCACTGCTACGGCATGCTCGGCGCCGGCCGCAGCAACGAGGAAGACAGCAGCATCGGTGCCGAACTGTACGTGGTGACCGGCCAGTCGCCGCGCCAGCTGGACCGCAACATCACTGTGGTCGGCCGCGTGCTGAAGGGCATGGAACTGCTCAGCGCAACACCGCGCGGGCCCGCGCCGATGGGCTTCTACCAAGACCCGAAACTGCGCACGCCGATCGTGTCGATCCGCCGCGCCAGCGATGTGCCGGCAGCCGAGCGCACGCCGATCCAGGTACTGCGTACCGACTCGAAGACCTTCGCCGATACGGTGGAGGCGCGGCGCAACCGCGTGGATGATTTCTACAAGCGTCCGGCCGGGCATATCGATCTGTGCAATATTCCGGTGCCGGTGCGCTGATGGTTTCCTGCGCGTGACGCGTGCTGAAGGTGCTTCACTGTTCATGGGCGTCACTTTTCTTTTCGCGCGAAAAGAAAAGTAACCAAAAGAAACGCGCCGCCAGGTCGCGAGCCGCCGTGCTTCGCACGTCGGTCCCCTGCGCTTCTCGGTGAATCAGGGGACGGTGCCGAACTCGCTGCGCTCAGACATCGGCACCTCTTCGCCCCTGATTCCCCTGCGATGCTCGGCTCACTCAAGGCGGACCCAAGGTCAAGAGCCACAGCTGCACGACGATGCATGGTAGTGCCGGGCCGGGCCCGGCGAGCGAAGCGACCGCTTCTGCCTTTGATCTTGGATCCGCCTTGAGCGAGCCGAGCACCGCAGGTCCGGCGAGGGCGAAGAGGCGCGGGTGTCTGAGCGCAGCGAGTTCCCGCGCCGTCCCTCGACGGGCCGAGGAGCGCAGGGCACCGGTGCGCAGCACCGGCTCGCGGCCGGCGGAACGTTTCTTTTGGTTACTTTTCTTTGCGTACAAAGAAAAGTAACGCCCATGAACAGTGAAGCACCTTCAGCACGCGCAACGCGCAAAACGCCAATTCCTCAGCCCTTCTGGCTCACCGCCACGCTACCCAGAATCAACACACCCGCAATCAACATCTGCACCGTCACCGCCTCCCCCAGGAACAACCACGCAAACGCCGCGCCGAACAGCGGAATCAGGTAGGTCACCGTCGACGCCCGTGACGGGCCGATACGGCCGATCAGGCGGTAGAACATCAGGAACGCCAGCCCGGTGCAGGCCACGCCCAGTGCGACGGCCGCGCCCCAGGCCTTCAGCGGAATCGCCGCCTGCGGCCAGTGGCTCACCGCCATCGGCAGCATCCACAGCGAGGCACACGACAGCGTTGCCGCCGCCGCTGCCGCCGACGGCAGGCCGGTCATGTGCCGCTTCACCAGGTTCACGCCCAGGCCGTACAGCAGCGAAGCCGCCGCACCGGCCAGCACCGCGGTGCCGATACTCAGGCCGGAAACCTTGGCGGTGGCCAGCACCACTACGCCAGCGAAGCCAACCAGCAAGGCACCGGCGCGGCGCATGCCGATCTTCT
Source organism: Stenotrophomonas sp. YJH_SMC_64 (assembly GCF_059371375.1). NCBI lineage: Bacteria > Pseudomonadati > Pseudomonadota > Gammaproteobacteria > Lysobacterales > Lysobacteraceae > Stenotrophomonas > Stenotrophomonas sp. YJH_SMC_64. The sequence continues at coordinate 242,345 of NZ_JCAFUN010000002.1, forward strand.
CGCCGAAGAACAGGAAGGCGATCAGCGCGGCGAACAGCACGGTCATCGCATTGCAGATCGCGCCGATCGCCGCCGGCGCCTGTTCCGCTGCATAGGCGAACAACACGAACGGCAACGCCGAGTTGATCAGGCCGATCGGCGCCAGCCACAGCCAGCGCCGCGGCGGGAACTGCGCGCGGGCGCGCCACAGGAACGGCAGCAGCACCAGCGCACCCAGCACCAGCCGCACCTCGACCAGCGCGAACGGGCCGAACGACGGCACCGCCACCCGCATGAACAGGAACGAGCAGCCCCAGATGGCGCCCAACAGGGTCAATTCCAGCGGCGTGCGCCAATCGCGCTCGGCCGCCTGTGGGACCGCATTCATGCCTTGCCTCCGTACATCGTCAATTCCTCGCCAAGGGGAATAGGATCAGGCGCAGACGCCCGCCGCACAAGCGCGTAGTATCGCTGCCAGCCACAAATATGGTTTGAGGCTCGACATGCTGCTACGCCCTTCCCTGCTACCCGCACTGGCCGTGTTCGCGGTCGCCGCGCGCCACCAGAACTTCGCCCAGGCCGCGCAGGAGCTGCACCTGACCGCCAGCGCGGTCAGCCACCACGTGCGCCGCCTGGAAGAGGTGCTCGAGGTGCGCCTGTTCCTGCGCCACGCGCGTGGCGTGCGCCTGACTGCCGAGGGCCGGCAACTGGCCGACGCCGCCAGCGCCGCCTTCACCGATGTCGCGGCCGTCGCCCATCACCTGCAGCCGGATGCCGACAGCGTGCCGCTGCGGATCACCACGCTGCGCTCGCTGTCCTACTGCTGGCTGCTGCCACGGCTGCCGCGCTTCACCCAGGCCTACCCGCACATCCGCATCGAACTGCATACCGGCAGCGGGCTGGATCGCTATGACGACAACGGCCCGGAAGTGGGCATCCGCTACGGCCTGGGCCAATGGCCCGGCCTGCGTGCGCAGCACCTGATGGATGACTACCTGTTCCCGGTCGCCTCACCGGCACTGGCCGGCGTCGAAACGCTGGTCGATCCGGCGCGCATCGCCGACCTGCCGCTGCTCACCGACCTGTCGCCGCAGGGCTGGCGCGACTGGTTCCGCCACGCCGGCGTGCGCACGCCGTCGCCGCTGCCGCCCATGCACACCTTCGCCGACAGCACCGATGCGATGCGTGCAGCGGTGTATGGCATGGGCGCGGTGCTGGCGCGAACCCACATCGCCCAGCCCTATCTGCAGCGCTACGAGGTGGTGCGCCTGCCCGGCCCGGCACTGAAGGCGCGCTATGCGTATCACGTAGTGCATGCCGAAGGACAACCGCCCAGCCCGGCCGCACGCCTGTTCATCGACTGGCTGCTGGAGCAGGCGCAGGACGAACGCACACCGATTCCCGCATTGCCGGACAGCCTGCTCGGACGCCCGGCCACACGCGCCTGACTGCACCCTCACCCGTTCTTTGCCCGGCGCTGGCTAGGCTGCAGGCAACTCCACAACGTACCTACGCCATGGCCATGCTGCGACTGCGCATCACCGGAACTGAAGACGACGCCCGTGCCATCAGCGACCTGCTGCTCGGCCTGGAGGGCATCGAGCATGTCGAGGAAACCGACGATCTGATGCCGCACATGGACGACGACGATTCCAGCTCGGCCGGGCTGTCCGACGACATCGGCCCGGGCATCCATGAGCTGGAAGTGGAAGTCGGCAATGAAAGCACCGCGCAGAAGGTGCGCGACGCAGTGCAGGAACTGGCGCTGGAGCTGGATGTGTTCGTCGAGTACGAGACCGACGAGGGCTGATGCCGGCGGGCTGCCGGCATCAGCCCCCATCTCAGAGGTTGGGCGGCAGCTTGCGACGGCGGCGGCGCCACCATGCCCGCACACCCCAGGCCGCGATCAAGGCCAGCACCGCCACCGGCAGCAGCGCGGCAACGGCTCGGATCAGGAACGCAACGCTGGTGCTGAGGATGCTGCCCGACTCGCTCAGCGCCTCGCCGATCTCGCTGCGGCTGCGCTGGCCGGACGTGGTATCGAAATGGATCGTCACCAGCTGGGTATCGATGCGCCGGCGCTGCTGCGCGGCATCCTTGCTGGCCTGCTCGACACCCGCCTCGATCTCGGACAGCCGCGTGGTGATCGCCATCAGGTCCTCGATCTTCAGGTCCTTGCGGTCCTGGTAGGCCAGCAGCCGCGCGTGTTCCTTCTCCAGCCGCGCCTTGGTCAGCGCGGTGTCGGCCACGGCCTGCGCGAGGTCCTCGGCACGCGTGTTGCGCGACTGCAGCGTGCCGCCCTCACCGGCCAACGCGATCAACGGCTCGGTGCCCTTCGGTGCAATCCGCACCTTGACCTCGCCGCTGGGCTGCTCGCCGCTGCGCTGGTCTACCTGCAGCACCGCGCAGTCACCGAACTTCGCGCTCTGGCAGGCCTGTGCCACCTGCTGGATGCGCGGTGCGATCTGCGCCGCTTCCAGTTGCACCTGCACGTCGTGTTCGTAGGCGAGGAATGCGCCTTCCGGTGAAGCGATGGCAGCCTCGGCCGCCGTGGCGCCCGCATCCGCCGCCATGTCGCCCTGCTTGGCGCAGGCGCCCAGCGCCAGCAGCAGCACCGGCATTGCTGCCATGCACGTCCACGCGCGCACCGGCCTCACAGTGCGGCCCCGTCGTAGGAGGTCACCGCCAGCGTGGCCAGATCCACTGCAGGCACGCAGCGCACGTTCACCGCCACCATCGGCATACCGCTGCGTGGATCCACCGCCTCGCTGTAGGGGGCAATGCCGCATTCGCGGCAATGGTGATGGTCGATGTGGGCCTTGTTGAAGTGGTAGGTGGCCACGTCCGCCGGATCGGTGCTCAGCTGGAACGCTTCGCGCGGGGCGAACCACAGCAGGCTGCCACGGCGGCGGCACATCGAGCAGTTGCAGTCGATGACGTCGCTGATCGGCGCCCCGGCCTGTACGGTGAATGCGATCCTGCCGCAATGGCAGCTTCCCTGGTATTCCATGTTCTGCGCTCCTTTGGAGGGTCCTTGTCTGCGCCCATGGTAATCCTATGGCACGGGGACAAAGCAGCCACGCGGCCCTATGCTCAGGGTTTGACCCTGTACAGGAACGCCGATGCGCCCGCATCTTCTTGCCCTCGCCCTGGTCGCCGCGCTGGCCGGTTGCCAGCCGGCCGACGCCCCGACCAACGCTTCCACCCCGGCCACCAGCCAGCAGGCCGGTGACGCGGCGGTCGATGCCGCCTTCGCCGACCTGTCCAAGCGCGCCCTGGACACCTGGATGCAGCTGTCGCCGGTCAGCGCTACCCAGATCGGTGACCACCGCTACGACAGCGAGCTGGACGACCTCAGTGCCGCCGGCCAGCAGAAGACCCTGGCAGCCTACAAGGCGCTGCTGGGCGAGCTGGACAAGATCGAGGTGGCCAAGCTGGGCCGCGAGAACCAGGTGGACGCAGCGATCCTGCGCAACCAGCTGCAGTCGGAAATATGGAACGCCGAAGTGCTGCAGTCCGGCAAGTGGGACCCGCAGCTGTACAACGGCATTGCCGGCAGCGCGATCTACGGCCTGATGGCGCGCGAGTTCGCGCCGCTGCCGGAGCGCCTGAAGTCGGCCACCGCGCGCATGGAAAAGCTGCCGGCGATCTTCGCCCAGGCCCGCGAGAACCTGGATCCGGCACGGGTGCCGAAGATCCACGCCGAAACGGTGGCCAAGCAGAACAAGGGCATCCTCAGCATCGTCGATACCTTCATCACCCCGCACATCGGTGAACTGCCGCAGGCCGACCAGCAGCGCCTGCAGGCCGCCATCGACGGCCTGAAGAAGGCGGTGGACGAGCAGCAGACCTGGCTGGACAAGACCCTGGTGCCGAATGCCAAGGGCGACTTCCGCATCGGTGCGGAAAAGTACGACCAGAAGCTGAAGTTCGCGCTGAGCTCCTCGCTGTCGCGCCAGGAGATCGGTGAGCGTGCACGCGCCGAACTCAAGCGCGTGCGCGAAGACATGTACGGCATCGCGCAGACCGTGCTGAAGGACAAGCCGGGTGCGCCGGAGATGCCGGCCCAGCCGACCGACGAGCAGCAGCAGAAGGCCATTGAAGCTGCGCTGGAGCTGGCCTACGCCGACAAGCCGGCACGCGACAAGGTCGTCGACGATGCCAAGGCCGCACTGGAGCAGTCCACCGCGTTCGTGCGCGAGCACGATCTGATGACGCTGCCCGACGCGCCGGTGGACATCATCCTGATGCCGGAATTCCAGCGTGGCGTGGCCGTGGCCTACTGTGATTCACCGGGTCCGCTGGACAAGAACCTGAAGACCTTCTACGCCGTGTCGCCGATTCCGGACGACTGGAACGACAAGCAGGTCGACTCGTTCCTGCGTGAGTACAACTCGCGCATGATCCACCTGCTGAGCATCCACGAAGGCACCCCGGGCCACTACCTGGAAGGCTGGCATTCGGCCAAGTTCCCCTCCACCCTGCGTGCGGTGCTGCGTTCGGGCCTGTTCGCCGAAGGCTGGGCGGTCTACACCGAGCGCATGATGCAGGAGCAGGGTTACCTCAACAACGACCCGCTGTTCCACCTGGTGCAGCTGAAGTTCTACCTGCGCACGATCTCCAACGCGATCCTCGACCAGGGCGTGCACGTGGACAACTGGGATCGCGAGAAGGCAATGCACCTGATGACCCACGACGCGTTCCAGCAGGAAAGCGAAGCGGCGGGCAAGTGGGTGCGTGCACAGCTGACCTCGGCGCAGCTACCGACCTACTTCGTCGGTGCGCAGGAACACTTCGACACCCGCAAGGCGGTGCAGGAGAAGCTGGGCGACAAGTTCAACCTGAAGGCGTACCACGACCAGGTACTGTCCTACGGCGCACCCCCGGTGCGTTTCGCACGCCAGCTGATGCTGGACCAGCCGATCGAGTGATCGGGGTGGTGTGAGTTGAAGCGGAGCGGCCCGGGGAAACCCGGGCCGATCTGTATGTGGGGGATCGCCAAGCCATCTCCGCATCACATGCCGGCAACATGGCCAGGCGCATCGTTCGCCGGATTCCCCCTTCCGCCGGTTTCCAATGTCTCTCCCCTTGCGCCTCGCCCTGCTGCCCACGCTGCTGGCCAGTGCGAGTGCCTTCGCCGCCTGCCCCGCGCCGCCGCCCGGCCAGCCGGACATCCGCGCGATTGGCTACTACACCGACAAGGTCGGCTCGGTGATCGACCCGGCACTGCAGCAGCAGAACAAGGACGCCACTGCACCGCTGGACCGCTATGCCGCCGACGTGGCGCGCATGAGCGATGACTACCTGCGCACCAGTGACCCGGAAGCGGCACAGTGCACGCTGAGCTGGTTGGGTGCGTGGGCCGACGACGGCGCCATGCTCGGGCAGATGATCCGGGTCAATAACGATCAGTCGTTCTACATGCGGCAGTGGATGCTCGATGCGGTAGCCATGGCCTACCTGAAAGTGCATGACCAGGCCAACCCGCAGCAGCGTGCGCGTATCGATCCGTGGCTGCAGAAGCTGGCACGGGCCAATCTGGCGTACTGGGACAATCCGAAACGGCGCCGCAACAACCACTACTACTGGGGCGGGCTGGGCGTGCTGGCCACCGGCCTGACCACCGACGACGATGCCCTGTGGCAGGCCGGCCACGCCGCGTTCCAGAAGGGCATCGATGACATCCAGGACGATGGCAGCCTGCCGCTGGAGATGGCCCGCGGGCAACGGGCCCTGCACTACCACGACTACGCATTGGCGCCACTGGTGATGATGGCCGAGCTGGCGCGTCTGCGCGGCCAGGACTGGTATGCCAGCAGGAACCACGCGATCGACCGCCTTGCCCTCCGCGTCATCGAAGGCAGCAAGGACCCTGCATGGTTCAACCAGCACACCGGCGTTGCACAGCTGCCCCTGCAGGCCAGCGGCTGGGTCGAGTTCTACCGGTTGCGATCACCGGATAGCGGCCTGTTCGATGCCGCGCATGCACGCGGCCCGTTCCACTCGCCACGGCTGGGCGGCGACCTTACGCTGATGGCCACGCATGGCATCGTGCGCACGCCGCTGCGTTAGCAGCGCGCCTCAGCGGGCTTTCGGATGCAGCAGGCGCTGGAACTCGGCGACGGTGCACCCCTGAGTCGCGCACCCCGGCACACGCAGCACGACGCGGCCCGGCGGCTGCGCGTTGGCCAGCGGCAGCGCATCGCGCAGCTGCGCGGTGGTCGGGTAGACGTAGGCCAGGCGGATCCGTTCCACCCCGCTGTGGCGATCACGCCAGCGTTCGAACTGCAGCAGGCCACCGATCGGTGTCTTCTCGTACTGCCCCGGCAGGCTGTAGTCGCTGATTCCCAACGCCGCCAGCACCGAGCCGATGTTGGAATCGTGACCGACCAGCAGGGTCACCTTCGGCGACGCCGGGTCGTCGAACAACGCATTCACTCTTGTCAGCAGCGGAGCGGCCACATCCCGCGCCACCTCGGGCGTTCCGAACAGGATGTCCTGGTAGCGGTTGCGGATCTGCGCCAGCGCCTGCCATTGCGCCTCGGTGGTCAACCGGCCCCAGCCTTCGCGGGGGATGCCACTGCCCTGGTAGTGCTCCATCAACAAGGCATCGACCAGCCCGCTGGCCAGCGCCAGTGATCCGGACGCGCGAGGCTCCTTGCCCGGTTCCGTACTGAAGGTCGTATCGGCCAGCGCCAGATGGCAGTCGCTGTGCCCCTTGCATGCCGCCGACTGCGGATAGCGGGTGATCTCTTCCACCACGGACAGAGCCGGTGCCAGGTCCGCTGCGGCCAGCGCTCGCTGCATTGATTCCAGCGCGCGCGTGCGGAAGGTCGTGTCACCGTTGTGGATCACCGGATCGAACAACGGATCCATCGAGCCCAGCGGCATGCGCTGTTCGACCGCAACATGGCAGCCCGGAAAAGCACCGGCAACGAAGAACTGCGCGGTGGCCTGGGTGCGCTGCAGGCTGTTGGCATGGGCGTGGAAGTCAGCCGGCTGCGGGCAACCCGACCCCGGCAGCAGCTGCGCCTGGCGCAGCCACTGGGCGACGTAGCGGCCCATGTAGACCTCCAGCACGCCTCCCTTGGTGGTCAGCTCGCCCGGTGCCACCTCCCAGCGCGGCCAGGTCTCGGGCGTCGCGTTGGCGAGCGCGCCGGAGGCTACCACCGGCGCGCGCAGGTTGTGACGGCTGAGCAGGACGACCTGCTCGAGCTGGTCGCCGTCCATGGGTGCCGGCGCAGCCGTGGCAACCGTGGCAACCGTGGCAACCAGGCTGAGTGCCAGCAACAGGGAGCGCAGGGGGCGGATCATGCAGGTCTCCGGAAACACGCTGGGGTCAGAGCCCTTTCCTGCGGAAAGGGATCCGACCCCGAAGCGATCATTGATCGGCAGCAACAAATCCACCGGTCTGCCGCGCCCACAACCGTGCGTACAGGCCACCGGCCGCAATCAGCTCGGCATGGGTGCCGGTCTCCACGATGCGTCCCTGGTCCATCACCACCAGCCGGTCCATGCGCGCGATGGTCGACAGCCGGTGCGCGATCGCGATCACCGTCTTGCCGCCCATCAGCTCATCCAGGCTGTCCTGGATGGCCGCTTCCACTTCCGAGTCCAGTGCCGAGGTTGCTTCGTCCAGCACCAGGATCGGGGCGTCCTTCAGCAGCACGCGGGCAATGGCGATGCGTTGGCGCTGGCCACCGGACAGCTTCACGCCGCGCTCGCCGACATGTGCGTCGTAGCCACGACGCCCCTGCCCGTCCACCAGCGTATCGATGAAGGCTTCGGCACGTGCCTTGGCCACCGCAGCGCGCAGCTGCTCATCGGTTGCGTCTGGACGGCCGTACAGCAGGTTGTCGCGGATCGAGCGGTGCAGCAGCGAGGTGTCCTGGGTGACCACACCGATCTGCTGGCGCAGGCTTTCCTGGGTGACGTAGGCAATGTCCTGGCCGTCGATCAGGATGCGGCCGCTTTCCAGGTCGTACAGGCGCAGCAGCACATTGACCAGGGTCGACTTGCCGGCCCCCGAAGGACCGACCAGGCCGATCTTCTCGCCCGGCTTCACCACCAGGTCCAGGCCTGCGATCACGCCACCCTTCTTGCCGTAGTGGAAGTGGATGTCCTGGAAATGCACGCCGCCACGGGTCACCTGCAACGGCACTGCATCCTCGCGGTCCTGCACGGTCAGCGGCTGGGCGATGGTGGTGATGCCATCCTGCACCGTGCCGATGTCCTCGAAGATGCCGTTGATGGTCCACATGATCCAGCCGGACATGTTGTGGATGCGGATCACCAGGCCGGTCGCCAGCGTGATCGCACCGACGGTGATGTGGCCGCCATTCCAAAGCCACAGCGCCAGCCCACAGGTACCGGCGATCAGGAAACCGTTGACGATGGCGATGGTCAGGTCCATGCCGGTGGTCACCCGGGTCTGCGCGCGGTGCTTGACCGCCAGTTCCTGGATCGACTCGGCCACGTAGGCCTGCTCGCGCCCGCCATGGGCGAACAGCTTCAGCGTGGGAATGTTGGTGTAGCCATCGACGATGCGGCCCATCGCCTTGGAACGCGCTTCGGACGCAATCCAGGCCCGTTCCTTCGCGCGCGGCACGAAGTAGACCATGATCACCGCATAGGCCAGCAGCCACAGGATCAGCGGCACCATCAGCCGCCAGTCGGCCTGCGCGAACAGGTACAGCGCGGTGCCGGTATAGACCACGATGTACCAGAGCGAATCGACCATCTGCACCGCCGACTCGCGCAGCGAGGTACCGGTCTGCATCACCCGGTTGGCGACGCTGCCGGCGAAGTCGTTCTGGAAGAAGCTCAGGCTCTGCCGCACCACATAGTTGTGCATCAACCAGCGCGAGCGGTTGCTCAGGCCGGGCACGATGGCCTGGTTGACCAGCAGGTTGTGCAGGCCGACCAGGATCGGACGCGCGATGACCGTGATGAACAGCATCCAGCCCAGGTCGTTGGCATGGCGCTTGAAGAAGTCGGCACCGGGCTGCTCGGCGACCATGTCGACGATGCGGCCCAGGTAATCGAACATCGCCACTTCCACCAGCGCCAGCAGCAGGCCGGCGATGAGCGTGGCCAGCAGCACCGGCCACACCGGGCGCAGGTAGTGCAGGTAGAACGGCAGCACCTTGCGCGGAGGCATCCGCCCGTCCACGGGCGGGAACACCGGAATCAGGGATTCAAACCAACGGAACATCGCATTCCCTCGCCATCTTTAGCTGGCGGAGTATCCCATGCCGCATGTGTACGCCGGCCGACGATCGCTGCGGCTGCGGTCGTGCCGGCCGCTGGCCGGCACCCTTGCGACGCATCCGGGGATCATGAGGTTGCCGGCCAGCGGCCGACACTACCCATCGGATTCGTCAAACGTCAGCGCCGGGCCACGCCCGGCGGCGTCATTTCACTGGGGTGAACAGCAGGTCCTGGAAATCGAAACTGAAATCGGTCAGGTCGGAAATCGGCTGCATGCGCACCTCGCGCACCTTGCCGTCCGGGTCCAGGCTGAAGTTCACGAACGCGTCGGCGTTGAGCGAACGGTCGTCCCAGCGCACGATGAAGGTGTCGTGCTGCCAGTGCTCCAGGCGTCCGCTCAGCTGCGCGGTCCTGGCAAAGCGCAGGCGCAGTCCCTTGCCCCCGGCACTGACCTGCATGTCGCCATACCAGCGGTCGCGGAACATGCCTGTGTAGCCGGCCAGCGCCAGCGACGGCCTGCTGCCCTTGTCGCGCGCGCTCTGGTGCTTGGCCCACGCCTCGTCGGCCTTGTCCTGTCCCTTGGCCACGGCCTTGGCATAGGCGTCCACCCAGTCATGCTTTTCACCGCCCAGGTAGGCATCGAGCACACTCAGGGTGATCGCATTGAACGCCGCGCCCACTTCCTGATTGGTCAGCACCACCACGCCCAGTTTCTCGCCCGGTACCAGGGTCAGCCGCGAAACCATGCCCGGCCAGCCACCGGTGTGCCAGACCAGCTTCTGCCCGCGGTAGTCGCTCAGGCTCCAGCCTTCGCCATAGCCGGCGAAGTTGGCCCGCGCCGGTGCCAGCTCCGGCACGCTCGGCGCCGGGATCGACTGCGGCGTGATCATCCGCCACATCTGCTGCTGGCTCTTCTCGGAGAACAACGGCGTGCCGTCGGCCAGTTTGCCTTCGGCCAGCTGCACCTGCATCCAGCGCGCCATGTCGTGCGCGCTGGAATAGATGCCGCCGGCGCCGGCATTGTTCGACCAGGTCAGCGGCGCGACGGTGCGCAGGTCCTTGAAATCGTACTTGGCGTGGCCGACCGCGGCCTTGTCGCCCGGCTTCAGGTGATCGGCGTTGTAGCGCGTGCCGGCCATGCCCACCTTGTCGAAGATGCGGGTCTGCAGGAACTGCTGGTAACTCATGCCGGAAACATGCTCGATCACCTGCTGGGCGACCGCGTACAGGATGTTGTCGTACGCATAGCCCTCGCGGAATCCACCCTTCAGCGGCACCTTGCCCAGCCGCTCCACCACTTCGGCATTGCTGTAGGAGGTGGTCGGCCAGAACAACAGGTCACCGGCGCCCAGGCTTAGTCCGCTGCGATGCGACAGCAGGTCGCGGATCGTCATCTGGCCGGTCACGAACGGATCGGACATGCGGAACGACGGCAGGTGGTCGATCACCTTGTCGTCCATCTTCAGCTTGCCGTCCTCGGCCAGCAGGTTCAGCGAGGTAGCGGTGAACGCCTTGGTGTTGGACGCAATGGCAAACAGCGTATCGGCCTGCACCGGTTCCGGCTTGCCCTGCTCGCGCACGCCCCAGCCGCGCTCCAGCACCACCTCGCCATCCTTGACCACCGCCACCGCAATACCGGGCACGTCGAACTGCGCGCGCACGCGCTCGACGGTTGCATCCAGCTCCTGCAGCTGCGCCGGGGTGGCAGCGCTCGCCATGGTCGTGCACGCCAGCAGCACGGCTCCTCCAATCCAGGGTTTCATCCAGCACGATCTCCGAACAGGGGTGGCGGCCATGTGCAGGCCGTCACCGGGGTTTCGCGGGATGGTAACGTTCTGCGTTGCACCCTGCCCTGTGCCATAGGAGGGGTGTCATGGGCGAGAACGGCCAACCGAGCAGCGGCTCCACCATCATTCCGTGCCTGCGCTACCGCGATGCGCAGGCTGCCATCGACTGGCTGCAGCGCGCCTTCGGCTTCCATGCCCAGGCCGTCTACGCCGATGGCGATACGGTGTTCCATGCGCAGCTGACCTTCGGCACCGGCATGATCATGCTGGGCTCGGCCAGCAACCAGAGCGCGTGGAGCGAGCATGCGGCGATGCCTGATGAGGTCGGCGGCCGCCAGACGCAGAGTGCCTGCGTGATCGTCACCGATGCCGACGCGCACTACGCCCGGGCCAAGGCCGCCGGTGCCCGAATCGTCATCGACATCGCCGACCAGGACTACGGCGGCCGTGGCTATGCCTGCGCCGACCCGGAAGGCTACCTGTGGTGGTTCGGCAGCTACGACCCGTGGCGCGCGGACCACGGCCAGTGACCGCCGGAGCGATCCGCTGCGGCATCGGTGGCTGGGTGTTTCCCGAATGGCGCGGCGGCGTTTTCTACCCCGTGGGCCTGCCGCAGCGTGAAGAACTGGCCCATGCCAGCCGTGCGCTGCGTTGCATCGAAATCAACGGCACCTTCTACCGCACGCCCACTGCAGCGCAGTGCGCGCAGTGGGCCGCACAGACGCCGGAAGGCTTCCGGTTTTCGATGAAGGCGCCACGCTACCTGGTGCAGCGCCGCGACCTGTCCAGCACGGTCGAGGCGGCCGCGCCCTTCCTGCAGGCGGCGACCGCGCTCGGTGACCGGCTGGGCCCGCTGCTGTGGCAGTTCGATCCACGGCATCCGGCCGACGCCGAAGCACTGGAACGGCTGATGGCACAGCTGCCGAAGCATCTGGAAGGGGTGCCGCTGCAGCATGCGCTGGAGGTCCGCAACGCCGAGGCACATGGCCCGGCACTGGTCGACGCCGCCCGCCGCCACGGCGTAGCGCTGGTGATCGAGGACAGCGACGAGGCGCCATTGCACGGCGATGTCAGTGCCGGCTTCGTCTATGCGCGGATCAAGCGCAGCCAGGCGCGCTCGAACGAGGGCCTGCCGGCGCCCGTGCAGCAGCGCTGGGCCGAACGCGCACGCCGCTGGTCACGCGGCGAACCGGTGGATGACCTGCCCTGCCTGGCCGCGCCAGCGCCGGAAACCCCGCGCGAGGTCTACCTGCTGTGCATCGGCGCGGGCAAGGCACGCAACCCGGCGGCGGCGATGGCCCTGCAGCGGCGGGTTGACCAGGGCAGCGATCCCACACGCGGGTAGCGCTGCGACGTTCGCCTTGCCTCACAATAGGCGGATGAGCACACCCGACACCCGCAAAGCGCTGTGGCAGATCCACTTCTGTGTCCTGCTGTGGGGCGTCACCGCCATCCTCGGCAAGCTGATCACCCTGCCCGCATTGCCGCTGGTGTGGTGGCGCATGCTGCTGGTGACGGCGATGCTGGCCCTGCTGCCGCGGGTCTGGCGCGGGCTGCGCACCCTGCCCCTGCGACTGGTGGCCGGTTACGCCGGCATCGGTGCGCTGGTCGCCCTGCACTGGCTGACCTTCTACGGCGCGGTGAAACTGGCCAATGCCTCGGTGGCCGCCACCTGCATTGCACTGGCCCCGGTGTTCACCTCGATCATCGAACCCTGGGTCGCCAAGCGGCCGTTCCAGCTACGTGAACTGGCGTTCGGCCTGGCGGTGCTGCCGGGTGTTGCGCTGGTGGTCGGTGGCGTGCCCGATGGCATGCGCCTGGGTGTCTTGATCGGCGCGATATCGGCGCTGCTGGTGGCGGTGTTCGGCTCGCTCAACAAGCGCATGGTCAGCCACGCCGATCCGCTCACGGTCACCGCCCTGGAGCTGGGTGCCGGCACCCTCACCCTGACCCTGCTGGCACCGCTGATGCCCTACCTGCTGCCAGCACTGGCCAGCCCGCTGTGGGTGGTCCCGAATCTGCACGATGGCATCCTGCTGCTGGTGCTGGCCGGGTTCTGCACGCTGCTGCCGTTCGCCCTGGCCCTGGTCGCGCTGCGCCACCTGAGCGCCTATACGGTGCAGTTGGTGACCAACCTGGAGCCGGTCTATGCGGTGGTGCTGGCGGTGGTGCTGCTGCGCGAGCAGCACGAGGTCACCCCGTGGTTCTACCTGGGCGTGGCGATCATCGTCGGCGCGGTGTTCCTGCATCCGCTGCTGAATCGCCGCAAGCCGGTGCAGCACCCGGAAATCCTTGGCACGGCCGAAGCACGCAACATCGCCGATTGAGTGCATCCGCGCATGGCGTGGATCTACCGGATCCGGATCGAGGTCTCAACGCTGCGGCCAATGCCAGGCCGGCGCATCCAGCAGGCCCTGCCCGCTCAGCAGCGTGCGGCCCTGCTCCTTGTGCAGATGCAGCGAGTGGCAGCCCGGCGCCTGCTCCAACGCCGCGATCAGCCGGCTGGCGTGTGACACCACCCACACCTGGCTGCGCGCACTGGCGGCGATGATCAGCCGCGCCAGCGCCGGCAGCAGGTCCGGATGCAGGCTGGTCTCCGGCTCGTTCAGCACCAGCAGCGGCGGTGGCCGCGGCGTGTGCAGTGCCGCGGCCAGAAGCAGGAATCGCAGGGTACCGTCAGACAATTCGGCCATCGACAACGGCCGCAGCAGCCCGGGCTGGTGGAAGCGCAGGGCCAGTCGACCGTCCAGTTCTTCGAAGCCGACCGTGGCGCCGGGGAAGGCATCATCGACGCTGCGTGCCAATGCGGCCGGATCTCCGATCTCGAGAACGGTCACCCAGGCCGCCGCCAGATCACGGCCGTCGTGATGCAGCACCGGCGTGCGCGTTGCCATCGCCGGTTGTCGCGCCGGGGCATCGGCGTCGCTGCGGAAATGATCGTAGAAGCGCCAGCGACGGATGTACTCACGCAGGGCGATGGTTTCCGGCATGCGCTGCGGATCGCCGACCTGGGTGAACAGGCTGTCGAACAGTGACAACCGGTCATCCACGAGATCCCAGCCGTGCGCATGGCGTTGCCGCACCATTGCCCCACGGCGATCGACCAGCAGGTTGGCGCTGCGCAGGAACGGCCCGGCCCAGATCGCCTCCGCCTTGATCTGCGGATCCAGTGCAAACGCGGAACGGCTGGGTGGCGGGTAGCCCAGGTCGATGGCATAGCCGAACTCGTCGGTGGTGAATCCCAGCTTCAGCCCCACTGACGCCTGCCGGGGCCCTCCCTGCAGCGGGATCTCGCCGGCCGCGACCCGGCGATCGATGGATTCGGGGCCGGCCCACAGCGCCGAACCAAGCCCGCCTTCGCGGGCCAGCACCGCCGCCACCCCGCCCTGGGCGGTTTCCGCCAGCAGGCGCAGCGCGCGGTACAGGCTGGATTTGCCACTGCCGTTGTCGCCGGTGACCACGTTCAACGGCTGCAGTGGCAGTACCAGCCCGTGCAGCGAGCGATAGTGGGCGATGGCCAGGGTCTGCAGCATGGCTGGTGTCCGTGGAAACAAGGACGTCATGCTGGCCGGTTCTGATCGCAGGAGCTGCGACGCCAAGTGAAACAGGAAGAGCATCCACGCATGGCGTGGATCTACTGGAGCGGCGTCGAATCATTCACGCGTCGCATGCGTTCAACGCGCGAACCGCCGTGTTTCAGCCCGCCAGCTCCACCCGGTTGCGACCGTTGCCCTTGGCCCGGTACAGCGCCTTGTCGGCGCGCGCCAGCATCTCATCCACGCTTTCACCGGGGTGGTGCTGGGCCACACCAATGCTGATCGTGACCGGGAATCCCAGCGGCAGATCCGCCACGGCCAGGCGCAGGAACTCGCATTGCAGTTCGGCCGTGCGCAGATCAGTGCCCGGCATCACCGCCACGAACTCCTCGCCACCATAGCGCGCGGCCATGCCACGGCCGGCAAAATGCGAACGCAGCAGCACGCCCAGCTCGGCCAGTACCCGGTCGCCGGTGGCGTGGCCCTGGAAGTCATTGATGTGCTTGAAATGATCGATGTCCAGCAGGGCCACGCAGGCTACTCCCGGTTGCCCGTCGATCTCCGCAACCGCCTCTTCCAGTGCCGCTGCCATCGCGCGGCGGTTGGGCAGGCCGGTCAGCGCATCGGTGCGGCTCTGTTCGGCCAGGTCGGCATTCTGCGCCAGCAGCACGTCCTGGTACTCCGACAGCAGGCGCTCGTAGTCATCGCGTTCCAGCATGTGCTTCTGGATGTCGAGCGCGAAACGGCGCAGCTCCATCACCAGCATCACCTGCCGTGACAGCGCGGCCAGCGCCTCGGCCTTGTCGCTGGGCAGGTGCTGCGGCTGTGCATCGAACACGCACAGCGTACCCAGCGGCAGGCCATCGGAACTGATCAGCGGCGCACCGGCGTAGAAGCGGATGTGCGGGTCGCCGGTCACCACCGGGTTGTCGTGGAAGCGGATGTCCTGCAACGCATCCTCGACCACCATGATTTCGTGCGGCTGCAGGATGGCGTGGCCACACATCGATTCGCTGCGCAGGTTTTCCGCCGCGTCGATGCCCTGGATCGACTTGAACCATTGCCGTTCGACGTCGATCAGGGTCACCGCTGCCATCGAGGTACCGCAGACCGCCTTGGCGATCGCCACCAGGTCGTCGAATGACTTCTCGCGCTGCGAATCAAGGATCCGGTAGCGGTACAGCGCCTGGAGCCGAAGGGCTTCGTTGGCAGGCTTGTCGGGCTTGATCATGCAGCGTCACGTTCCGGCAGGTCACTGCAAAGTCTAGCTGATGCCGGCGCGTAAACCGCACAACGGGTAGTGCCGGCCGCTGGCCGGCATCCCGCGCTCTCTCGATGCCTGGAGCAGCCGGCCAGCGGCCGGCACTACCGCGCGTTACCAGTCCAGCTGCTTCGGCAGGAGGCCCTGCAGTTCCTGCTCGGTCAGGTTGCGCCACTGGCCCGGCTTCAGCGCGCCGATCTTGATGTTGTCGATGCGCACGCGGCGCAGCTGGGTCACGCGATAGCCGAATTCGGCGGCCATCAGGCGGATCTGCCGGTTCAGGCCCTGCTGCAGGGTGATACGGAAGCCGAACTTGGCGATGCGCGAGGTCTTGCACGGCAGCGTCATCTGGTCGTGGATGCGCACGCCGCGCGCCATGCCGCGCAGGAACTCATCGGTGACCGGCTTGTTCACCGCCACCAGATATTCCTTCTGGTGGCCGTTTTCGGCGCGCAGGATCTGGTTGACGATGTCGCCGTTGCTGGTCATCAGGATCAACCCCTCGGATTCCTTGTCCAGGCGGCCGATCGGGAAGATGCGCTGTTCGTGGCCGACGAAGTCGACGATGTTGCCCTTGACCGAAGTTTCGGTCGTGCAGGTGACGCCTACCGGCTTGTTCAGTGCGATGTAGACGTGGCGGCGGGCGCCGGGCTTGCGTGCCACGCGGGCGCGCAGCGGCTGGCCGTCGACCAGCACCTGGTCTTCCTCGCCCACCACCGCGCCGGTACCGGCCGGATGGCCGTTGACGGTAACGCGGCGCGCGGCGATCAGGCGATCGGCCTCGCGGCGGGAGCAGAAGCCGGTGTCGGCGATATGTTTGTTGAGTCGGGTGGTCATCGGCCCATTATCCGGCATCGCCGCCCGCTGCGCTTCATGCCAGGGCGGGCGGATCGAGCTCCTCGCCGTCGAAGACCCGGTTGCGGCCCGCCCGCTTTGCCACGTACATGGCATGGTCGGCGCGCCGCAGCAGCCCGGCCAGATCGTCTTCGCCCGGTCGCCACTGCGCCAGGCCGATGCTGGCGGTCACCTCCAGCCCCGGCACCTGCAGGGCCTGGCCAGCCTCGGTGATGCGCTGGCGCAGGCGGTCCAGCCGTGCCGACGCCGCCTCGCGCGGCATGCCGGGCATCAGCAGCAGGAACTCTTCGCCGCCCATCCGCACCACTTCGTCCTGGCTGCGCACCGCCGCGCGCAGGGCACGCGCCACCGCCACCAGCACCTGGTCGCCCACTGCGTGGCCGTGGCGGTCGTTGATGTCCTTGAACAGGTCGATGTCGAGGAAGCCGATCACCAACGGGCCGCGCTCACGGTCCACCCGTTCCAGATGGCGGGCCAGCTGCTGCAGTCCGGCGCGACGGTTGGGAAGCCCGGTCAGGCCATCGGTCTCGGCCAGCTGGCGAAGTTCATCACGCTGCTGGCGCAGCCGGCCCAGCCGCTGGTTCAACGCATAGGCGGCCATCATCAACAGCCAGGTCACCGCCAGCTGCAGCGCCTCCACCCGGTATTCCAGCAGCCACGCAGCACCACAGGCATCGGCGATGATCAGTACCAGCATCGGTGCCAGCGCGGCCAGACCCGCCTGTGCCCAACAGTCGCCGCGCCAGCGTGCCCAGACGCCGACCATCAGTGCCAGGCCACATCCGGACAGATAGGACACCTGCAAGCCCTTCGCGACCCAGGCCAGATGCTCCGAGCGCAGCCACGGCACCAGCACGGCCAGCGCCATCAGGGTCCACAACACCGCCAGTTGGGCCGGGCGCGATCGAGGCAGCACGCGGTCGCCTCCGTTCAGCCGCCACAGCGCCGGCAGCACCAGTGCCTGGGTCGCAGCGGTCAGCGCCAGCAGCCACCAGGCGCCGTGCTCGCCCACCGGCAGCCAGGGTTCCGGATAACCGCTGAGCCCGCCGAGGATGGCCTGCCACAGCACCATCACGGTGGTGCCGGCGATGTAGACCAGGAAACTGCGGTCCCGGGTGGTCAGGAAGGCCATCAACGCCGACAGCGCCAGCGCGATCGCCACCGCGATGCAGGCCGCGCGCACCAGCAGGCGGGCGGTGTCGTTCTGCTGCACCGGGCTGGGCGCGCCCAGCCGCAGGGTCGGCACCCAACGTGCCTTCAGCGGTGTCTGCCAGGAGACCAGGAACGGCTCATGGCTGCCGGCCGGCGGCACGGCCACCAGGCCGATGCCAGCCCGGAAACGTGAATCGCGGGTGCGCGCATCGTGCATGTTGCCGCAGATCTCGCGGTCGCCATGCTGGACGCGCACTTCACCGGCAAAGACGTTGAACACGTCCAGCGCCTGCGGTTGCCCTGACCAGCCCTGCGGCGGAGCCGGTACCAGCACCTGCTGGCGGGCGCCGGACAGCATCTGCGGCGTGCATGCGCGGTGCGGCGTCGGCTCGTCGGTAGCGCCGCCGACCAGGAGATAATCATGGCCCGACACGGCCTCTGCAGCCTGAAGCGGCCACGGCAACGCCAACCACACCATCAGGACGGCCAGCACCGCTCCTGTTCCATACCGCCACTGCCTGCCGCCCACGCCACGTCCTGTTCCTGCTTACGTCCGCGCCCACTGCGCGCCGCCCCTGGCGCGCATTATCGCAGCCGGGCACGCCGCGCATGTGTAGACCAAAGTCGGCGCCCGCGGTTCAGCCAGCCGCCGGCGGCCCCTTCACCGCGACCAGCCGTACCGGGCGCAGATCGACCAGGGTCAGCCGCTCCAGCGGCTGCGGCCGTTCGATGGCATAGCCCTGCAGCCCTTGCACGCCAAGCCGGGTCAGCGCACCGGCAACCTCGGCGGTCTCCACCCACTCGGCCACCACTTCCATCTGCAGCTCGCGCCCGAGCTCGCTGATCGCGCGCACCGTGGCGTGGCTGACCGGGTCGGTATCCATGTCGCGCACGAAGGCGCCGTCGATCTTCAGGATGTCCGCCGGCAACTGGCGCAGGTAGCCGAAGGAAGACAGGCCGGAGCCGAAGTCATCCAGCGCCATCCGGCACCCCCGTGCCTTCACCGCATCGATGAAGGCGCGGGCCTGGCTGAGGTTGCTGATCGCCGCGGTCTCGGTGATCTCGAAGCACAACTTGGAGGCCAGCGCGCGGTTGCGCTCGAGCAGGTCGCAGACGAAGGCGAGGAATCCCGGCTCGGCGATCGACTGCGCGGACACGTTGACGTTGCACAGGCCCAGCTGGCGCACGTGCGCCGGGCACACCTGCAGGTGGCGGAACAGCAGCCCGAGCACGTGCCGGTCCAGCGCCACCGCCATGCCATAGCGCTCCACCGCCGGCATGAAATGGCCGGGCAGATGCAGGCTGCCATCGGTACCACGCATGCGCACCAGCACCTCGTAGTGCAGGTAGGACGGATCGCCCACGCGGGCGATGCGCTGCGCATACAGCAGCATGCGATTCTCGGCCATCGCCAGGCTGACGCCCTGCAGGCGCTCGGCCTCCTGCCGCCGCTCCTCCAGCGCCATGCGGTTCTCATTGAAGCAGTGCACGCGGTTGCGCCCGGCCTGCTTGGCGGCATAGCAGGCGCTGTCGGCAGCACTCATCAACCAGTTCACGTCCGGCGCATCGGCACTGACCTCGACCACGCCGATGCTGCAGCTCAGCTGCGGGCTGCCCTCGCTGATCGGAAACGTGGCCTGGCCCAGGTTGCGGATCACCCGCTGCAGCACCCGCTTGGCTTCGTCCTGCCCGGCATGGGCGAGGAACACGGCGAACTCGTCGGCGCCCAGGCGGCCGACCCAGTCACCGTCACGCACGGCCGCCACCAGATAGTCGGCGAAACTGCGCAGCATCTGGTCACCGGCGGCATGGCCGAAGCTGTCGTTGACCAGTTTGAAGTGGTCCAGGTTGATGTAGCACAGCGCATGCGTACCGCCATCACTGCGCACCTGCAGCAGCGCACGCTCCAGCAGCCGCTCGATCTCGCGGCGGTTGATCAGGCCGGTCAGCGGATCGTGGCTGGCGTGATGCTCGATCTCACGTGCCAATGCATGGTTCTGGCTGACATCCTCGATGATCGCAAACACCGACAGGCCGCCTCCCGCGCTGCGCACGCCGGTGCCACTCCAGCGCCCCCACACCAGGCTGCCATCGCGGCGGCAGAAGCGCAGTTCACTCGGCCGCAGCTGCCGGTCCCAGTCGATGCGGCCGACGCCATCGATGACCAGTTCGCCTTCCATCAACAGATCGCCGAGCGACATCTGCAGCAGCACGTCGCGTCGGTAGTCGAGGATGTCGGCCATCGCCTGGTTGGCTTCGATCACCTTGCCGTCGGTGTCGAGCTTGAGCATGCCGACATTGGCCTGGTAGAAGGCCGCACGGAAGCGGCTTTCATGCTCGGTCAGGTCCTTGCCGACGCGGCGCGCGAGGGCCACCGCCATCAGGCTGATCGCCAGCACCGACAACCCGCCGACCACAAGCGTGGCGATCCGTACCATCGTGGCCATGCGCAGCAACGCTTGCGAAAATGCCTGCGCCTGCACCTGCAGCCGCCGGTCCAGATCACGCAGTTGTTGCAGGTACCGATCGCGGTCCGCCGCTGGCAGCACGCCTTGGGCGTGCCCCGACCGCAGCTCGGCAACCAGCCGCTGCACGGCCAACAGATCATCGTCGGTCTGTCGCCACAGCGTGGTTGCTTCCCGGAATGCACCGATGTCGCGTGCATAGCGGAACGAGAACACCAGGCGTGGGATATCGGCGCGCGCGTTGCCACCCTGCAGGAAGCCCTGCCTGGCCTTTTCCTCGTCCGGTACCGCCTGTTCCAGCGCCAGCCGGGCCTGCAGATCGCCCAATGGAATCCGCAGCGCCTGGCGCGCGTCATCCAGGTCCTGGGCATGGCCACGCGCCAGGTAGCGGCTCAGCGCAGCGGTTGCATCCTGCTGCCCTCGTGACCAGTACCCCTGGCCGGCAATCCAGGCGGTCGAGGCTGCCTGCAGTTCCTGGATCAACGCGGACAACGCGACCAACCCGATCGCCATGCCCGTCAACAACGCAAAGCGCAATCCCAGCCCACGGGTCATCGGCACCCGCCGGCTCTGCTGGTCCGTGCCACTTCTACCCATCCCGGATCCCCCCGAATGTGCTGCGGTGACAACCTGCCTTGGAACCGGCCCAGCCTATGACCGGCAATGTGTGGGCCATGCGAAAAAGGGGACGGAGGGGATTAAGTCGTTTTCGGCATAAGCGCATGGCCTGCCATTTACGACTTAATCCCCTCCGTCCCCTTTTCCTGTACGCCAGCCCGGGGGCTGGCGTTGTTATGGACGGCTGCGGGTGCGGCTTAGAAGCTGCGCGGGCCGCGCGGCTTGAAGCCGTCACGACGCGGCGGGCGGCTGTCGCGGTCACCGCCGCGGTCGCCACCATGGCCACCCGGACCACCCGGGCCACCCGGGCCACCACGACGCGGACCACCCGGGCCGCCCGGGCCACGCTTGTCGAAGCGCGGCTTGAACGGACGCGGGGCCGGGCTGGTGTCTTCACCCGGAGCCAGCGCACGCATCTGCAGCTGCTGGCCGGACACCCACACCTTCTGCAGGTGCGACAGCACGTCCGGCGGCATCTGTGCCGGCAGGTCCAGCAGCGAGAAGTCGTCGTGGATGTCGATGCGGCCGATGAAGCGGCTTTCCAGGCCCGCTTCGTTGGCGATGGCGCCGACGATGTTGGCCGGCTTCACGCCATGCTGGTGGCCCACCGAAATGCGGTAGGTCTCCATACCCTGCTCCGGTGCTCCACGCGGCGGAACCTCACGGCGCGGACGCTGCTCGAAACCACCTTCGGCGTCGTCGCGACGCGGGCCACGCTCGAAGCGCGGACCACGCTCGTTGCGGTCGAAGCAATCGCCACGCTCCGGACGGTCGCCACGGTCGAAACGCTCGCGCGGGGCGCGCTCTTCACGCGGGGCACGCACCGGCGGCTGCAGCAGGAACGGGGTGTCACCCTGCAGCATCTTGGCCAGCGCGGCGGCGATCTCGATGGCCGGCACGTTCTGCTCGTTCTCGAAGCGCTCCAGCAGCTGGCGGTAGAAGTCCAGGCCGCCGGCACCGAGGGTTTCGGTGATGCGCGTGGTGAACTTGTTGATGCGGTTGTCGTTGACCGCTTCCACGCTCGGCAGCTGCATCTCTTCGATCGGCTGGCGGGTGGCGCGCTCGATCTGGCGCAGCATGCCCTTCTCGCGCGGGGTGGCGAACAGGATCGCCTCGCCGCTGCGGCCGGCACGGCCGGTACGGCCGATGCGGTGCACGTAGCTTTCGGTGTCGTACGGGATGTCGTAGTTCAGCACGTGGCTGATGCGCTCCACGTCCAGGCCGCGCGCAGCCACGTCGGTGGCAACCAGGATGTCCAGCTTGCCTTCCTTCAGCATGGCGATGGTGCGCTCACGCTGGGCCTGCTGCATGTCGCCGTTGATGGCGGCAGCGGCCAGGCCACGGGCCTGCAGCTTGCTGGCCAGTTCTTCGGTGCCGGCCTTGGTGCGCGCGAAGATGATCATCGCGTCGAACGGCTCGACTTCCAGGATGCGGGTCAGCGCATCCAGCTTGTGCATGCCGCTCACCCACCAGTAACGCTGGCGGATGTTGGCCGAGGTGGTGGTCTTGGCCGCGATGGTCACTTCCACCGGGTCCTGCAGGTAGGTCTGCGCGATGCGGCGGATCTGCGGCGGCATGGTGGCCGAGAACAGGGCCACCTGGCGCTGCTCCGGCAGCTTCTTCAGCACCGCTTCGACGTCGTCGATGAAGCCCATGCGCAGCATTTCATCGGCTTCGTCCAGCACCAGGGTCTTCAGCTCGGACAGGTCCAGGGTGCTGCGGTCGAGGTGGTCGATCACGCGACCGGGGGTACCGACCACGATATGCACGCCACGGCGCAGCGCCGACAGCTGCTGCCCGTAAGGCTGGCCGCCGTACACCGGCAGCACGCGGAAGCCCGGGATCTTCGACGAGTAGGACTGGAACGCCTCGGCGACCTGGATGGCCAGTTCGCGGGTCGGCGCCAGGATCAGGGCCTGCGGCTTGATCTGCTGCAGGTCGATGTTGGACAGTACCGGCAGCGCGAACGCGGCGGTCTTGCCGGTACCGGTCTGGGCCTGGCCCAGCACGTCGCGGCCTTCCAGCATCGCCGGGATGGTGGCGGCCTGGATCGGCGACGGGGTTTCGTAGCCGATGGCGGTGACCGCCTGCATCACGGGCTCGGACAGGCCGAGCTGCGCGAACTGCAGCGGCGCTTGGGAATCTTGGGACATGGGGAACTCCGAAGGCACTGCCGTCTTCCTGGCAGTGCGATAAAAAAGGGATGGTCCGCGCTTTGGGCGCCCTTCTTATCGCGTGCCCTGGCGCTGCTCGGTCGGAGGAGATTTCACTCGCTCAGAGCGGGATGATACCGCATTGATCCTGAACGAGGCGTACAGCTTTCCGTGCGCGTGCCGTCATGCCCCGTGCTGGCGCACAATACGCGCCCTCTTCCCGGCCCGGCCGCTGGCCTGCGCCCCTCTTCCCAGGAACCCCGCTCCATGCAGATTCTCGAATTCGACCTCGACGGTGACTACGTCGAACTCAAGCAGCTGCTCAAGCTGGCCGACCTGGTCACCAGCGGCGGCGAAGCCAAGATGGTCATCAGCGAAGGCCTGGTGCGGGTCGACGGCGAAGTCGAACTGCGCAAGGCCTGCAAGATCCGCGCAGGCCAGGTGGTCGAGTTCGCCGACAGCCAGATCCGGGTGCTGGCCGCCGGCTGATGTGAGGCTGTTCAGGCTACGCCCTGGGTCAGGTGCGAGGCAATCAGCTGCCTGAACGGTGCCACGCCCTGCGCCAGGCGCAGGCCGGCCGCCCGCAGCAGTCGCGCCGGGCGGCGATCGTCGGTGTACAGGCTGGCGATCGCATTGGTGGCCTCGTACAGCGGCCGCGACGCCAGCCGGTGACCCCGCTGGTAGCTGGCCAGCATGCCGGCGGCGGCAATGTCGGCACCGCGACGCTGCTGCGCGACGATGCCCTGCGCCAGCCGCTGTGCGCTGGCCAGGCCCAGGTTGAAGCCATGCGCGGTGACCGGGTGCATGCCGACGGCGGCATCGCCGATCAGCGCCGAACGCTCGCCAACAAAACGGTGCGCGTACACACCTACCAGCGGATACGCCTGCGGCGTGGCCACCGGCTGCATCCGACCCAGCCGATGTTCCAAGCAAGCACTGATGGCCTCGCCGAAGGCCACCTCGTCCATCGCCAGCAGCGCGTCGATCTGCCGCGGCGGCAGCGTGATCACCGCCGAGGCCTGGCCCTCGTTGAGCGGCAGCAGCGCCATCGTGCGGCCGTAGCCGAACCATTCCCAGGCAGTGTGGCGATGGTCGCGCTCGACCTGCATGCGGCACACCAGCATCGACTTGCCGAAGTCGCGCATCTGCGCACCGATGCCGAGCATGCGGCGGGTGGCGGAGAAGCGGCTGTCAGCGGCCACCAGCAGCCGCGCATGCAGTTGGCTGCCGTCATCGAGTTTGACAACGTGGCCCTGCGCATCGGCTTGCACGCCCTGCACCTTGCGCCCGTCGAACAGTTCCACGCCGTCCTGGCCCTGCACCGCATCCCATGCGGCACGGCGGATCAGATGGTTGGGTACCAGCCAGCCCAGCGGCTGGCCGTCGACCTGACTGCTGGCGAAGGTCAGCGCGAACGGCGAGCCGCCGTTCATCACCTTGGCATCGCGCAGTTCAGCGACTTCGGCCTGCGGCAGGCGCTGCCACAGACCCAATTGCTCCATGCTCTGCCGCGAGGCATGGGTCAACGCGATCTCCCTGCCATCGAAGGCGGCCTCGGCCAGGGCCTGGCGCGGTTGCACTTCGACCAGCCCGACCTGCAGCCCGCTGCCGGCCAGCGCGCGCGCGAAGCACAGACCTGCCGGTCCGGCGCCGACCACCACCACGTCCATCCTGCGCATGCGCGCCTCCTGCCGTTGATTCAGTCCGCGCCAGCATAGCGCCGCGCACCTGAGCGGCCTTGATCTGGATCAGGCCGACTTACAGAAGTGCGAACACCAGCGCCAGGATCGACAGCAGCGACACCAGCCACACCAGGCTGCGCACGTAGGGCACGCCTGCGGCGTACAGGGGCAGATAGACCACACGCGCCCAGAAGTAGGCCTGCGCCGCCAGTGCAGTGGTGTCGTTGCCGCGACCGGCCACGACCACCGCGATGGCGGCGGCGGCGAAGAACGGGAACGTCTCCAGGAAATTGGCCTGCGCACGCTGCAGGCGCCCGGCCAGTGGGCTGACCGGCTTTGCGTCGCCATCGCGTGCCGAGGCATTCCACTTCATCCCGCGCTCGCGGGTGACCACGGTGGAGGTGGCGAAGATGTAAACGAAGCCGAGCAGGACCGACCAGGCCAGCATCGTCAATTCAGTTGCCATCATTCATCTCCTCAGGGTGCCGACGCACGCAGGCTGTAACCGGCCAGACGCCACACCTGGTCCTCGTCGAAACGGAACGAGACCAGCTCGCGCACCGGCTGCGCGCTGTTGGCGAAACGGGTCGGGAAACTGACGTTGATGTACAGCCCTTCCGGCACTGCGGCACCTGCGCTGTACTTGACCCGGGTGATGGTGGGCTGGCCACGCCCAGCCAGCGCACCCAGGCGCGTGCGCTCGGTGGTCAGCTGGCTGACGAATGCGGCCTTCGGTACTGCACGGCGCGCGACGGCGGAGGCGCCATCCCACAGTTCGCCGGCGCGGTTGGCATCGACCAGCTGTGCGGCTTTCAGTGCAGCAGCGCCCATCTCGGCATCCTGTTTCTGCACCTGGGCCTGCTGTGCAGCGGTCAACGCCGGAGCACCGGCGGTGGCTGGCTTCGCAGCCGCTGGCGAGGCCGGGGCCGGGCGTGCCGGAGCCGGTGCAGGCGTGGCCGGCGCAGGCGTGGCCGGCGCAGGTGCCTGCGCCAATGCGGTCAGGGGCAGCAGGGACAGCAGCAGGAGCACGCGCTTCATGGACACCGCCGGTTTTCTGGAGAGAACCGCAGTCTACGCCAGCGCGGTGACTATGCCGTCAGCGTGCCGGGGCGTTGCCCTCCACCGCTGCCGCATCAGCCTGCGCGGCGGGCGCGGCGGTGTTCACTGGCGCCTGTTCGGCCACCGGCGGCGGCTCCGACGGTGCCGGTGGCAGCGTTGCCACATCGATCTCCGACAGTGGGCTTTCTTCCGGGCACACCGCATCCGGGAAACCGAAGCGCTGCTTCAGTGCCTGGCCGCAGCTGTTGATCGATTCCATGTCGGCGCCTTCGCGCTTGCACTGCTGGTCGAAGGCAATCAGGAACGCGTCCTTGCGTTGCACGAAGTCGTCACCACAGGCCCGCATCTGCTTGATCCGTTCCAGATCGTCCTGCACCGCGTTGGTGCCGTCCAGGCCGTACTGGCGCAGCTCATCCTGCGTAAGCAGGCGCAGGCTGCGGTTGGGCACGGTCATCATCAGGTCGGCCACACCCACCGCCACGCCGTTGCGCTGCAGGTAGTCCTTCACGTTGTCGTAGACCTCGTGCAGCTCGCGGTTGAGTTCCGCGCGCGAGGTGGCCTTGGAGCTGATCCGCATCATGCGGTGGATGCCGACCTTGCCCGACAGCAGGCGGTTGTCACCGGCAGCCAGCACGAACACGCAGGCACTGTGGCAGATCGAGCCCTCGCGCACCCAGATCGTCCAGCCCGATTCACCGATGCTGTCGCCGGCGACAATCGCCGATTCCACCTGGCCGCCGCTGGAATCCAAGTCGAGGATGCGCTTGTGGATCTTCTGCTCGTCAGCGACCACGGCCAGTCGCCACATCATCTCGGCGAAGCCCGGATTGATCTTGCCGGCGTAACGCACACGCATCAGGCCGCGCTCGGCGCACGGCGCCAGTGCCTGGGTGATCTGTTCGCGCTGCAGGCCCTCCAGCTCGACGCCATCGCCCGCCTCACCGGCGTACTCGGTACTGCAGCTGACCCAGGCGCGGCCATTCTCCAACTGCGCCTGCGGCCACGGCCGATCCGCCCGGCTGCGCGGCGGCGCCGGCGGTGGTGGTGCATCGGCGGCATTGATCGACACCATGTTCTCACCATCGCTGGCCGGCGCCCGCGCGGCCTTGTCGGCGGCGGTGACATTGCCCGGATTCTCCAGCTGGCTGCAGCCCGCCAGGGCAAGGCACAACAGGGGCAACCAGCGGAGTTTGGCGGACATCGGGCAACCGGTCTTCACGTGAGCAAGAGCCACAGTCTACCCGTCCGGGGCACGCATTCAGCGCGTGGCACTGAACCCCTTCTGACCCTTGGGAAAAGCGTGTCGACCAAGGTCGACACCCACCAACAGCAGCGCAGAACGCCCGCAAGACATGTCGCAGGAACCTCTCGAAGGCGGGGTGGGTCCGGTTGCAGGGGCGTGAGCGCCATGGGCCCGAGGCATGCCTCGGGCGGGTTGGGCAGGACGCCCAACCCCGGTCTTGCCGTGTGCGCAGGACAGCGCACACGAGCAAGCGGCGACCGAGCTACATGGGTGAGGGCGCTTTGCTTGCGAAGCACTGCTTCGCAAGCGCCCGAACGCACAGCCGCCAGCGGCTGGGCCGGGCCCCGGAGGGGTACTTGCAGCGTCCCCTGCAACCGGACCCACCCCGCCCTGCCGCAGGAAACCAGCTTCTGCTGTTGCCGTTGCCGGCCAGCGGCCGGCACTACCACGGGGGCAGGGCGCAGCCCGGCCTGACCCCCTTCAGCATCCATGTCCGAATGTGGCGAGTATCCCTACCCGCACACGCCTAGACTGGCGCCATGGACACCGACCTCGCCCTCGACACCGCCGCCTGCGACCGCGCCCGCCTGGCCCGTGACGCACGCTTCGACGGCGTTTTCTTCACCGCCGTGCGCAGCACCGGCATCTATTGCCGCCCCGTCTGCCCGGCGCCGCCGCCGAAGCCACGCAACATCACCTACTATCCGACCGCTGCCGCGGCCGCTGCTGCCGGCTACAGGCCGTGCCTGCGCTGCCGCCCCGAACTGGCACCGCAGGCCCAGCAGGCACTGGCCGGGCAAACCGTGCAGCGCGCCCTCGCCATCATCCACGGCGGCTTCCTGCAGGAGCAGCCCGTTGCAGACCTCGCGCAGAAGATCGGCCTCAGCGCGCGCCAGCTGCAGCGCCTGTTCGTCGAACATCTCGGCGCAACACCCGGACAGATCCATGCCACCCACCGCCTGCTGCTGGCCAAGCAACTGCTGACCGAAACCACGCTGCCGGTGACCGATGTTGCGCTGGCCGCCGGCTACAACAGTCTGCGCCGCTTCAATACCGCCTTCCTGCAGGGCTGCGGCATGGCACCGACGGCGCTGCGTCGCCAGCACCAGCCGCTGGCCGCCGATGACGGCGGCCTGGTACTGCGGCTCGTGTACCGCCCACCGTTGGACTTCCCGCGCATGCTGGCCTTCCTGCGCAAGCGCAGCCTGCCTGGCATCGAACTGATCGGCGAAGACAGCTACCAGCGCGTGCTCGGCACACCCGAGCGCCCCACCCTGCTGCGCGTCACCGCCGACCCGAAGCGCCCGGAACTGCGTCTGCAGCTGGGTGCGGTCGACCCGCGCCTGATCCCCGACATCGTGCGCCGTGTGCGTCGTGTGTTCGATCTGGACGCCGACCTGCAACAGGTGCACGCCGCGCTGGGCGAAGAACCCTTGCTGGCACGCGGCATCGCCGAACGCCCGGGGCTGCGCGTTCCGGGCGGCTGGGATGGCTTCGAGGTCGGCGTACGCGCCGTGCTCGGCCAGCAGGTCAGCGTCGCCGCCGCCACCACCTTTGCGCGGCGTCTGGTGGATGCGTATGGGGCGCATCTGCCGGGCATGCCGTCCGAGTTCGATCGCCAGTTCCCAGCGCCCGAGGTGCTGGCCGAGGCGCCGCTGGAATCGATCGGCCTGCCGCGCAGCCGCGCCGCCACGGTGCGTGCGCTGGCCGCTGCATGTGCCAGCGGCCAGCTCGACTTCGGACCCGGGCAGGCCCTGGAAGACTTTGTTGCGCGCTGCGTGGCATTGCCCGGCATCGGCCCGTGGACCGCGCAGTACATCGCCCTGCGCGGGCTCGGCCAGCCCGACGCCTTCCCCGCCGGCGACCTGGTGCTGCAGCAGGTGCTCGGCCACGCACAGGGCCAGCGCCTGAGCGAACGTGCAACTGAAGCGCGCTCGCAACCGTGGCGCCCGTGGCGCGCCTACGCCGTGCTGCACCTGTGGCACCTGTCCGGCACGTTCGTTGGAGAACCGACATGACCCTGTTGTTTGATCGCTTCGACAGCCCCATCGGCGTGCTGACCATCGCCGGTGATGAGCGTGGCCTGTCACATGTGCTGTTCCCGGAAAACCGCCATCCGGCACGCGGACGCGACGACTGGCACTACGCACCGGATGCGCTGCCGGAAGCGCGCGAACAGCTGCTGCAGTTCCTGCACGGCGAACGCAGCAGCTTCGACCTTGTGCTGGCGCCACGTGGCACGCCGTTCCAGCTGCGGGTGTGGCAGGCGCTGGCACTGATTCCGTTCGGCCAGACCTGGAGTTACCTGCAGCTGGCGCAGCACCTCGGCCAGCCCAGTGCGACCCGCGCGGTCGGCGCGGCCAACGGGCGCAATCCGCTGCCGATCATCCTGCCCTGCCATCGCGTGATCGGCAGCAACGGCGCATTGACCGGTTTCGGCGGCGGGCTGGAAACCAAGGCGGCACTGCTGCGGCTGGAACAACGCCAGGCCCCGCTGTTCGCCTGAGAGGGCTGGCCGGGCTGCGCCCGGCACCCGCAGAGGCTAGAGCAACAGCAACAGCAACAGCGGGCTTCCTGCGGGGAGGCAGGGTGGGTTCAGTTGCAGGGGACGCTGCAAGTACGTCCCTGTAAGCTCGGTCGCGCCATCCATGGCGCTCACGCCCCTGCAACCGGACCCACCCAGCTTCGACAGGTTCCGGCGATCTGTCCGGACGTCATTCTGCGCAACTGTTGGTAGGTGTCGACCTTGGTCGACACGGTAGATCCACGCCATGCGTGGATGGAAGCATCAGGGACATGTCTGGAGAAAAGCCCCCCCTTCCTGTTGAAGGGGGCGCGCCGACAGGCGCGGCGATAAGGAAAAATGCGCGGACACGGGGCGCGATAGCGCGCCGTGTCTTGGGCGCGTCATTGCGCGGGCTTATCATGCGTGGATGACTTCCGTACGCCTGACCTGCGCGCTGGCGCTGCTGCTGCCATTGGCCGCCTGCACCACCGCGCCCGCCCCTTCCGCCTCCGTTCCCGGTTCCGCCGCTGCGGCTTCGCCTCCGAAGCTGCTGCTGATCTCCATCGACGGCCTGCGCGCCGATGCGCTGGACCGTGGGCTCACTCCGAACCTGCAGCGACTGATCGACGGCGGCGTGCGTGCACGCTGGATGACGCCGTCCTATCCGTCGCTGACCTTCCCCAACCACTACACCATCGTCACCGGCCTGCGTCCGGACCACCACGGCATCGTCAACAACAGCATGGACGATGCAACCTTGGGCCGTTTCGAACTGAGCAACCGCGACGCGGTCACCACCAGCGGCTGGTGGGGTGGCGAACCGATCTGGGTCAGTGCCGAGAACGCTGGCGTACGTTCGGCCACCACGGCGTGGCCGGGCAGTGAGTCTGAAATCCGCGGCGTGCGCCCCAGCAAGTGGCGCGTATACGACGGCAAGGAACCGCTGGAGCAGCGGGCCGGCATCGTGCTCGACTGGCTGGCACAGACCGATGCTGATGCACCGCGCCTCACCACGCTGTACATGGAACACGTGGACAAGGCCGGCCACAACTACGGCCCCGGGTCGAAGGAGTACGCCGACGCCATCGTGCGCGCCGACCAGATCGTCGGCCAGGTGCTCGACGGGCTGCAGCAGCGCGATCTAGCCAAGACCACCAACGTGATCGTCGTCTCCGACCACGGCATGGCCAGCGTCGCCGACGGCAACGTGATCGCCACCGAGTCGATGGCCGACCCGGCCATCGCACGCAATATCAGCCAAGGCCAGTCAGTGGGTTTTGCGCCGGTCGCCGGCCGCGAAGCGGAAGCCGAACGCGCCCTGCTCGGACGCCACGCGCACTACGAATGCTGGAAGAAGGAGAACCTGCCGGCACGCTGGCACTACGGCACGCATCCGCGGGTTCCGGCCATCGTCTGTGTCATGGATGAAGGCTGGGATGCCCTGCACCAGGAGAAGATCGCCAAGCGTGCGAAGCAGGATCGAGGTTCGCATGGCTACGACAACGCACTGCCTTCCATGCGCGCAGTGTTCGTGGCCGGCGGCCCGTCGTTCCGCCAGGGCCTGGTGATCGATGGCTTCGACAACGTCGATGTCTATCCGCTGCTGGCCCACCTGCTGCAGGTACCGGCCGCGCCGAACGATGGCAATCCGGAAACGCTGAAGAAGACACTGCGCTGATGCGGTTGTAGAGCCGAACCCACGCTCGGCTCACCGGACAGGCATAAAAAAAAAACGCGGCGCCAGGCGCCGCGTTTTTCATTGAACCGGTCGTTCGACCGGATCAGGCCTTGGCGACGGCCTTCTTCGCCACAGCCTTCTTCGCCGGAGCCTTGGCCACGGTCTTCTTGGCAACCGGAGCGGCGGCGCCTACGGCGACCTTGCTGGCGGTGTGCGAACGGGCGTTGCCATAGCTGGCGTTGTAGCGCTTGCCCTTGGCGGTCTTGCGGTCACCCTTACCCATGTCTTCAACTCCTCAAATGTGAAATCTGGTTACCCCGTACTGACACGGGTTCGGCGGGGCCGCCTTGCTGGGCGCCCCCGCGCACGATCGAAAATCCTATCACGGAGCGCCTAGTGCGCGCAGCTGGCGTCGTGCACGTGACCGTGGTTGAGGCGCAGGTTGACCAGATGGGCCACACCCACCAGCAGGCCACCGATGGTCATCACCACCGCGTGCGGCACCGCATTGTGGTGCAGCGGGTCATACAGCACGCCGGCCCACAATGCGACCAGACCGGGAATCAGGAAGCCCAGCGCACGCAGCGCACCGTGCCGGCGGTAGCCCCAGACCAGGCTGAACAACCCCAGCAGGGTCACGAACACCACCAGCGCCTGTTCCACGCCGTCGCTCAGCCAGAACGACAGCCCCAATGAAGGCGCTGCGGCCAGCAGCACCGGGATCACCGCGCAGTGCACCGCGCACAGCATCGAACCAGTGGCGCCGAAACGGTCGAGCAGGTGGCGCAGGCGTGAGGACAGGGACATGACTTCCAGCAGGGTCGGCGAATCGTTATGGAATAATATAACATCCCTCTCCGACCCGCACGGTTTCCCTCCCCCCTGTCCCATCGACGGGATTCGTGCGCCCCGCGATTGATACATTGTAACAAAGGACCCGTCCATGCCCGCCCATACCCCACGGCTCAAGCCGCATTCCCTGGCCCTGGCGCTCGCCGCCCTGCTGCCGTCCGTCGCCTTTGCAGCCGGCCAGGACACCGCCCATCGTGACCGCCACCTGACCGAGCTGTCGTCGGTGCAGGTCACCGCGTCGCCATTGCAGGGTGATGCCGAATCGCTGGCGCGCCCGGTGGAGGTGCTGGCCGGTGAACGCCTGGACGAGCAGAAGGCCGGCACCCTCGGCGATACCGTGGCCAAGCTGCCCGGCGTGCAGAGCACCTTCTTCGGCCCCGGCGTCGGCCGCCCGATCATCCGTGGCCAGGAAGGCCCGCGCGTGGCCGTGCTGTCCAACGGCATGGGGAACATGGATGCCTCCACGGTCAGCGCCGACCACGCCACCAGCATCGAACCGTTCCTGGCCGACCAGATCGAAGTACTGAAGGGCCCGGCCACGCTGCTGTTCGGCAGCGGCGCCATTGGTGGTGCGGTCAATGTGGTCGACGGGCGCATCGCGCGCGAGCTGCCGGAGCGGCCGCTCAGCGGTCGTGCCGAACTGCGCGGCAATTCGGTGAACAACGAGCGCAGCGGCATGTTCCGCCTCGATGGCGTCAGCGGCAACGTCGTGCTCCATGTGGATGGCCTGGTCCGCAATGGCGACGACTACCGCATTCCCGGCTACGCGGTGATCGACAGCCTGGAAGACCACCACGACGACCACAACCATGATCATGCGGGCGAGGAAGGCGAAGAGCCGCGCCGCGGCCGCCTCGACAACAGCTCGATCCGCACCCGCGCCGGTGGCGTCGGCGCAACGTGGCTGGGCGACGGCGGCTACTTCGGCGTATCGGCCAGTACCTACCGCACCAACTACGGCATTCCCAATGGCGCGCACGTGCACGCCGATGGTGACGATCATGGCCATGACCACGGTCACGACCATGGCGACGAAGAGGAAGGCGGCGACGAGCACGACGTGCGCATCGACATGGTGCAGAACCGCTTCGAGACCAAGGCCGGCATCTACAACCCGGTCTCGTTCCTGAAGAACATCAACGCACGCGTGGCCTACACCGACTACGAACACGTGGAGCTGGAAGCCGGTACGCCGTCGACCCGCTTCACCAACCGCGGCATCGAAGCGCGCCTGGAAGCGGTGCAGCAGCAGATCGGCGGCTGGGACGGCGCCTTCGGCCTGCAGTTCGGCAACAGTGATTTCGGTGCCAAGGGCGAAGAGGCGTTCGTTCCGGATACCGGCACGAAGAACATCGGCCTGTTCGTGCTGCAGGAAAAGCAGTTCGGCCCGTTCAAGCTGGAACTGGGCGGCCGCCACGATCAGGTCAAGCTGGACCCGAGCGGTGACTACCGCCGCCGCACGTTCGGCGCCACCAACCTGTCTGCCGCTGGCATCTGGAAGCTCAACGATGCCGTTGACCTGCGCATCGGCGTGGACAGCTCCGAGCGAGCACCGACCAACGAAGAGCTGTATGCCGCCGGCGCGCACATCGCCACCCGTTCGCTGGAAATCGGCGACGCCAACCTGAAGACCGAGCGCGGCCAGCGCGTGGAACTGGGTATCCACACCCACAGCGAGCGCCTGGACTTCTCCGCGTCGGTCTACCAGACCAGGTTCAAGGACTTCATCTACCTGGCCGACACCGGCATCACCGAGGGCCTGCCAGTGCGCACCTGGACGCAGCAGGACGCGGTATTCCGCGGTGCCGAGGCCGAAGCGCTGGTACACCTGTTCGAGGGCGGCGCCGGTGACTGGGACCTGCGCCTGTTCGGCGACTATGTGAAGGCCAAGCTGGATGGCAGCGGCAGCCGCAACCTGGACATCGCCGTGCCGCATGGCGACCACAACCACAACTACACGGTGGAACTGGCCAACACCGGCTATCTGCCGCGCATCGCACCGGCCCGCGTCGGCGCCGACCTGCGCTGGTCGAAGGACGGCTGGCGCGCTTCGGTCGGTGCGGTGCGCTACAGCCGCCAGAAGGACGTCGCCCAGAACGAAGCCCCGAGCGACGGCTACACCTTGGTCGACGCGCACCTGGCCTACCGCTGGGATCGCAACGCCAGCAACAGCTACGAGGTGTTCCTGGATGGCAGCAACCTGACCAACCGCGAAGTGCGCCCGCATACCTCGCTGCTGCGCGACTACTCGCCGCTGCCAGGCCGTGGTGTCGCATTCGGCATCCGCGCGTTCTTCTGATCGCGCACGGCGGGGTCGGAGTCCTTTTCGAAGGAAAGGGCTCTGACCCCCACGCCATTCCGCGGGGGCCTTCGGGCCCCCGTTTTCATTTCGACCAACTCCATCACGCATCCGTCACAAAGATGTGCGTACCACAACAAGCGGACAATCCCGTCACCCAATGTCTCGCCAATCGGACACTTCTGTCCGAAAATAATTCCATGACTGCCCAACGTGCCGATGCCGCCGCCCGCCGTGCCCTCATCCTCGACGCCGCCGATCATGTGTTCGGCCAACACGGTGTCACCGCCCCGCTGGACCTGGTGGTCGAACGCGCCCAGGTAGGCCGCGCCACCCTGTACCGCAACTTCCCCGACCGCACCGCGCTGATCCAGGCGCTGCTGCAGCGCACGGTCGACCGCATCCGGCGCCAGGTCGAACAGCTCGGTGACCGCGACGACGCCCTGTTCGAGGTGTTCGAAGGCATGGCCCAGCGCATCATTGATTCGCCGGCATTGGCCGATTACTGGCGTGCGGTCGATTCGGACGTGCCGTCCATGCGCGCCGCGCGCGAGACCGTGCGCGACCTGCTGGAGGAACCGATCGCGCGCGCCAAGGCCGCCGGGCTGTGCCGTGCCGACCTGGAAAAGACGGATATTTCACTGATCTCGGGCATGCTGGGTGCGGCCCTGCGCGGCAAGACCCGCGACGAGCGTGCTCAGTTGGCCGGGCGCGCCCTGCAGCTGCTGCGTGGGGGTCTCCAGGGAGCTGCCAACGAGGCCCGTTGATGGTCCAGCCGTATCTGAAGCCGGTTCCGGATTGGGAGGAGCACGAAAAGCCGACCATGCCCGGTTCGGCATCGATGCCCTGGCACCCGCCGTATCGGCGCGCGGCCTATGCGCTGGTATCACTGCTGGTGGCGATCACCGGCGGCCTCGGCAATGCGCTGGTCACCGCCAACCTGCCGTTCCTGCAGGGCCAGCTGGCGCTGACCCCGACCCAGGGCAGCTGGCTGGTGGCCGCCTATGCCATGGTGAATGTCACCGCCAACCTGCTGGCCTTCAAGTTCCGCCAGCAGTACGGCATCCGCCTGTTCGCAGAGATCGGGCTGGGCCTGTACGCGGCACTGGCGGTGCTGCACCTGTTCGTCGGCAGCTTCGAGACCACGATGCTGACCCGCGCCGCCAGCGGCTTCGCGGGTGCGGCCTGTTCGACACTGGGCACGCTGTACATGCTGCAGGCGCTGCCGCGCCGCTTTACCGGCAATCTGCTGGTGGTCGGCGTCGGCCTCTCGCAGCTGGCGGTGCCGATCGCCTGGATCGTCTCGCCAGGCCTGGTCGATACCGGCCAGTGGCACCAGCTGTATTCCTTCGAAGCCGGGTTGGCGCTGTGCGCGTTTGCCGCCGTGGTGGTGCTGAAGCTGCCGCCCGGCATCCAGGTGAAGGCCTTCGAACCGCTGGACTTCCTCACGTTCGCCCTGCTTGCACCGGCCGTCGCGCTGCTGGTGATCGTGCTGGCGCAGGGCTACACCCGCTGGTGGCTCAACACGCCGTGGCTGGGCTGGGCCCTGGTCGCCTCGATCGTGCTGTCCACCACCGCCTTCATCATCGAGCACTACCGGCGCAATCCGCTGCTGCAGACACGCTGGCTGGCCAGCCTGCCCGTACTGCATTTCATCGTCGGCGCCTTCCTGATCCGCTTTCTGACCACCGAGCAGTCCTACGGCGTGGTCAACCTGATGCGCACGCTCGGCATGGGCCCTGATCAGTTGCGGCCGCTGTTCGTGGTGATTCTCGCCGGCGTGGTCACCGGTATCGCCGGCACTGCACTGACTTTCGGGCCCAAACGGCTGATCCCGCAGCTGCTGATGGCGATCCTGCTGCTGGGCGCCGCCGCGTTCTTCGACCAGCACCGCACCAGCATGGATCGGCCGCACGACTTCTACGCCAGCCAGTTCCTGGCCTCGGTCGGTGCCGGCATGTTCATGGGCCCGTTGATCATGCTCGGCATTTCCGCCGCGCTGAAACAGGGCGTGGACCACATGATCACCTTCCTGGTGACGCTGTCGATCACGCAGACGCTGGGCGGCCTGGCCGGCTCGGCGGTGCTGGGGACCTTCCAGCTGCATCGCGAGCAGCTGTATTCCAGCGCGCTGACCAGCCAGCTCGACCCGGCCGACCCGGTGGTGGCACAGCGCCTGCGCATCCAGCAGCAGCTGTACGTCGCCCAGATCACCGATCCGGTGCTGCGCAGCGCGCAGGGCAGCGCGCAGTTGGCGCAGACGACGCGCCGCGAAGCCAACGTACGCGGCTTCAATGATGTGTTCACGCTGAGCGGTTGGTTGGCCATCGGCTTCCTGTGCTGGTTGCTGCTGCTGTCGCTGCGCACCGCCGTGCTCAAGCAATGGCGCAAGCGCCACCCCACTTCCCCCGCTGTGGCCACGCCGGCCGCGCCCCGCTGAGTTCTCGACCATGCCTCCCGTCCCGCCCCGACCCGACGACGCCGACAACGTAACCCCACCGCCGCCGACCGACGCGGCGCCTGCCCCTACGCCGGTAGAACCCGCTGTCGCGCCGAAGTACCTCAAGCCCAGCGCGCGCAGCGTGGTGGTAATGGCGGTGGTGGCCCTGCTGGGCATTGCGCTGATCCTGCGCGCCTGGCACCTGTGGCCGTTCACCAGCAGCGTGATGGTGACCGACAACGCGTATGTACGCGGACAGATCACGGTGATGGCGCCACAGGTCAACGGCTATGTAACCGAGGTGCTGGTGAAGGACTTCCAGCACGTGAAGGAAGGCGAGCCGCTGCTGCGCATCGATGACCGCATCTATGCGCAGCGGGTCGCCCAGGCGCAGGCGACGCTGGACAGCGCACGCGCGGCCCTGGCCAACTCGGACCAGTCGCAGGCGCAGAACCGTGCGCAGATTGCCTCCGCCCGCGCCACGTTGTCGGCCGGGCAGGCGGAGCTGCAACGCTCACGCAACGAGACCAAGCGCTACGAGGAACTGGCTGCGCAGCAGCTGGTGTCGATCAACGATCGCGACAAGTTCCGCACCGCGCAGGCCTCGGCGCAGGCCAGCGTGCAGCAGTCGCAGGCGCAGATCCGCATCGCCGAGGAGACCCTGGTATCGACCCAGGTAGCGCGCAAGAGCCTGGAGGCCCAGGTGGAGAGCGCGCAGGCGCAGCTGGAACTGGCGCGCATCGATCTGGCCAACACGGTGATCCACGCGCCGCGCGACGGCCAGATCAGCGAAGCCAGCGTACGCGTGGGCCAGTACGTCGCCGCCGGTTCGCAGCTGCTGTTCCTGGTACCTGACACGCTGTGGGTGGTGGCCAACTACAAGGAAGGCCAGACCTGGGGGATGGCGATCGGCCAGCCGGCCACGTTCTCGGTGGACGCGTTCCAAGGCCAGGTGCTGCGGGGCCGCGTGCAGGAGATCGCGCCCGCCACCGGGTCGGAATTCAGCGTGCTGCGCCCGGACAATGCCAGCGGCAACTTCACCAAGGTGGTGCAGCGGCTGCCGGTGCGGATATCGATCAACAAAGGCCAGAAGCTGGCCGCGCAGCTGCGCCCCGGCATGTCGGTGATCGTGCGGGTGGATACCCGGTCCAAGCCGATGGAGTAGGACGCAGGCCCTGTCGCACCGATATGAAACGGGGTCAGATCCCTTTGCCACTGGCAAAGGGATCTGACCCCGTTTCCAAAATGCCGGCCAGCGGCCGGCACTACCGATCCGTTAGCCGGCGCAGCGCGCGCAGAGGCCATGCACTTCCAGGGTCTGCGCCTGCGGTTGGAAACCCAGCTCCTTGGCACGCTTCTCCAGCTGGGTGACGATCTCGCGGTCTTCCAGCTCCACCGCGCTG
The DNA here is from genome assembly GCF_059371375.1 of Stenotrophomonas sp. YJH_SMC_64. Lineage (NCBI taxonomy): Bacteria > Pseudomonadati > Pseudomonadota > Gammaproteobacteria > Lysobacterales > Lysobacteraceae > Stenotrophomonas > Stenotrophomonas sp. YJH_SMC_64. The sequence continues at coordinate 280,523 of NZ_JCAFUN010000002.1, forward strand.
TGGCAGCTGTTGCAGATCAGGAACGGCACCGAATGCGCGGCGCTGCTGGGATGGTGGCAGGCCACGAAGGCATTCACCGATTCCAGCTTGTGCACGAAGCCATTGGCCATCAGGAAGTCGAGGGCGCGGTACACGGTGGGCGGGGCGTCAGCACCCACGCCCTTGCCGTTGCGCACCCACTCCAGCAGCTCGTAGGCCTTGACCGGCTTGCCGGCCTCGGCGATCAGCTTCAGTACGTTGGCGCGGATCGGGGTCAGGCGCAGCCCGCGTTCGCGCGAGACGCGCTCGACCACCGCCACGAAGTCCGATGCGTCGTGGACGTGGTGGTGCGGGGCGGTACAGGCGGTGGCGGTCTTGGCGGGCATGCGTGTTCTCCGGTTCGGGCCTGGCAAGGATGCCTCAGGCCGTTGCTACCTTGGTGATGGCCACATCAATGCGTTTCAAGGCCTGCTCGCGGCCGGCCAGGTAAACGGTATGGGAAATGTCAGGACTGACCTGGGTGCCGGTGATGGCCACGCGCAGCGGCTGGGCAACCTTGCCCATGCCGATTTCCAGCGCTGCGGCCGCGTCGTGCAGGGCGACGCCCACCGACTCGGCGGTCCATTCCGGCAGGGCGGCCAGCAGCTCGCGGGCCTTGCCCAGCGCCACCTCGGCACCGGCCTTGAAGTGCTTGGCTACCGCCGCTTCGTCGTACTCGGTCAGCGGCTGGTACCAGACCACGGCCTTCTCGGCCATTTCCTTCAGGGTCTGCACGCGTTCACGCAGGGCGACCACCACGTCCTCCGGGGCCGGGCCAGCGGCCACGTCCAGGCCCAGCTTCTGCAGCTGGTAGACCAGGTGCGGCACGATCGCGGCCACGTCCTCGGTCTTCAGGAAGTGCTGGTTGACCCAGCCCAGCTTGGCCATGTCCAGGCGCGAGGCCTTGGAATTGCAGTCCTTCACGTCGAACAGCTCGATCAGCTCCTGGCGGCTGAACAGCTCCTGGTCACCGTGCGACCAGCCCAGGCGGGCCAGGTAGCTCAGCAGCGCATCGGGCAGGTAGCCGGCGTCCTTGTACTGCATCACGTCGGCCGCGCCGGTGCGCTTGGACAGCTTGGCGCCCTGCTCGTCCAGGATCATCGGCATGTGGCCGAACTTCGGCACAGGCGCACCGATGCCTTCGTACAGGTTGATCTGGCGCGGGGTGTTGTTGATGTGGTCGTCGCCGCGGATGACCTCGGTGATGCCCATGTCCCAGTCGTCCACCACCACCGCGAAGTTGTAGGTGGGGTAGCCGTCCGGGCGGAAGATGACCATGTCATCCAGCTCGCTGTTGGCGATCTCGATGCGGCCCTTGATCAGGTCGTCGAACACCACCGTACCTTCCAGCGGGTTCTTGAAGCGGATGACGCGGTTCGGATCATCCCTGCGCGGCAGGCCCAGGTCACGCGCGGCTCCGTTGTAGCGCGGCTTTTCCTGCCTGGCCATGGCGGCCTCGCGCATCGCGTCCAGCTCTTCGCGGGTCTCGTATGCGTAATACGCCTTGCCGTCGGCCACCAGCTGTTCGGCCACTTCCAGGTAACGGGCGACGCGGTCGGTCTGGTAGATCGGGCCTTCGTCATAGTCCAGGCCCAGCCACTCCATCGCCTCCAGGATGGCGTCGATCGCGCCCTGGGTGCTGCGCTCACGGTCGGTGTCCTCGATACGCAGCACGAACTCGCCGCCACGGTGGCGGGCCTCCAGCCAGCAGTACAGCGCAGTGCGGGCACCACCGATGTGCAGGTAGCCGGTGGGACTGGGGGCGAAGCGGGTGCGGCAGGTCATGGACGGCTCGAGGAACGGGAATCCCCCGATTTTACCAGCCCTCCGCCCCCGACGGAAAAAGGGGACGGAGGGGATTAAGTCGCGATTGCCCAGCCTGGGGCGCTGCAACCGGGAAACGGAGGGGAGAAACGACTTAATCCCCTCCGTCCCCTTTTACGGTTCCACCTTGCGCGGGAACGGCTGCTCGCGCATCGCGGCGTTGTAGGCGAACGAGGCGACGATGGCTGCGGCCTGCTTCAGGTCTTCCGGTTCGGCGTGGTCCCAGGTGTCCAGGTGGCTGTGGTGGACATTGGTGAAGTAGTCCAGCCGGTCCTGGATGAACTGGAAGCCCGGCAGGCCGATGCGGTCGAAGCTGATGTGGTCGGTGCTGCCGGTGTTGCGGGTGGCCACGGTGGTGGCACCCACGTCATGGAACGGCGCCAGCCAGGCTTCGAAGATCGGCATCGCCGCAAGGTTTTCCTGCGCATAGATGCCGCGGAAGCGGCCCGAGCCGTTGTCCATGTTGAAGTAGACCTGGAACTTGCCGTAATCGCGGGTCTTCTGCAGCGCGCCGGTGGGCTCGCGCAGCGAGGCCGGCAGCGCCTTCTGCGCCGGGTCGGTGGGTTCCGGGAAACGACCGAAGTGCTTGGCCACATAAGCCTGCGAGCCGATCAGGCCCTGTTCCTCACCGCTCCACAGCGCCACGCGGATGGTGCGCCTGGGCTTGGCGCCGGTGGCCTTGAGGATGCGCATCGCCTCCATCATCACCGCCACGCCAGCCGCGTTGTCGGCCGCACCGGTACCGCTGTGCCAGGAATCCAGGTGCGCGCCGATCATCACCACTTCATCGGGTTTGCTGCTGCCACGGATCTCGGCCAGCGTGTTGTAACCGGGCTGGTCGGCCTCATCGGTGAAGCGTGCTGCCACATCCACGCGCAGGCGCACCGTCTGCTTGGCCTCCAGCGCGCGCACCAGCGGATTGAAGTGCTCGCTGATCATCGCCAGCTCGGGGATGCCCACCGACTCGCCGGCCTTGCGCGAACCACCACCGGCAACGCGGATGATGCCGTTGTCCCAGCTGCTGATGCTGATCGAGGCCAGCGCGCCTTCTTCCACGAAGAACGCATTGACCTTGGTCGCCAGCTGCTGGCGTTCCTGGTACTCCTTGACCCGCTTGGCGCGCTCGGCGGTGGCGTCCTTGTCCTTGGGCAGGGTGAATTCCTGCAGGCCTTCCAGCGAGGTGGCGTCGTGGCGATGCGAATCCGCCTCGGTGCCGCGCTTGTACTCGCGCGCCTCGCCCAGCAGCAGGATCTTGCCGCGCAGCTTGCCGCGGTACTTCTCGATGTCTTCGGGCTTCTTGATCTCGACCTGGACCAGCTCGCCTTCAACCGGCCCCTTGGTGCCCGGCGTCCAGGCCTTGGGCAATGCATGCAGCGGCTGCACGCGGTCGCCCAGCATCTCCACGCTCGCCGAAGTGAACTCCCAGCCGCGCCCGAAGTCGTCGAAGGCCTCGTCGTGGACGTTGTCCAGCTTCCATTCGTTGAACTTGCCGCGGGTCCAGGCGTTGGCGCGACCCATGGCCGGCGAGTTGGTCAGGCGCGGGCCGATGCGCTCGGTGAGATAGCTGAAGGTGTCCATCACCTGCGAACGGTGGAAGGCCTCCTGGCGGATGCGGCTGACCATGTCCAGGTCCACCGTCTCGCGCTGCTGCGCTCCTGCGTTGCCACCCATCGCCAGCGCTGCGGCCAGCATGCCCCACTTCAACACATCGCACCCCTGCCCTTCGGCTCGATCATCAACTCGTCGAGTCTAGCCAGCGGGGGCGCGGGGATACCGTCCCATCGGTCATGGGCGGGATGGAAGCGTGCGAACCAAGGTTCGCACCCACAGGAGAGTGGTTGGTTCGCACCTGCCACGCCACATCACCCACTCCATCCCAGCCACAACTGCGCCCGTTCCGGCAGCAGCAGCAACCAGTGCCGCCGGTCGATGCTGCTGCAGCCGTACACCGCCGCGTGTGCCGGCCAGTCATCCGGAAGGCCACCGATACCGATCTCGGCCAGCGCCTCCGCCCCGGCCTTCCATGGCCGGTAGCGCGGCACCCGGCCAGCCACCGCGCCGCGTCCCTGCCGCGCGCCCTGCAGCCAGCGCAATCCCTGCCCCTGCAATCCTTCGCAGGTCACCGCCGCCAGCTGGAAGCGGACCAGGCCGGGGGCGATCCGTGCCCCCGGCAGGGCCGCCAGCACGCCATGTGCCTGCAGCAGCGCATCCACTTCCAGCAGGGCCGGAATGCCCTGCCGTGCCCGTTGCCGCAATCCCTGGCGCCAGCCCATGGCCTGCTCCTTACTTCAGTTCCGCGCCGAGCGCGTACCAGTCGACCCGGCGGGTCACCCACATCGCCAGCGCCAGGATCACGAACAGCAGCAGCGAACCCATCAACAGCGCGTTGTTCTCCGACACCAGCAGGCCATACAGCGCGCCGTACAGCACGGTCAGCAGCGCAGCGAAGCCGAGGCCGCGCTTCCAGTGGCCCAGCACATTGGCCAGGTACACCGCCTGCAGGCCGATACAGGCCACCGCCGAGACCAGATAGGCCTTCCAGAACGCGATGTGCTCGGACAGGCTGATCAGCAGCAGGAAGAAGATCGCCAGCGCCAGGCCCACCATCAGGTACTGCAACGGGTGGATACGCAGCGACTTGATCAGCTCGAACAGGATGAAGCCGACGAAGGTGAGCAGCACGAACAGCACGCCGTATTTCGAGGCACGGTCGGCCTGGGTGTAGGTATCGACCGGATCGACCAGCGACACCGTCACCGCCTGCGATTCGACCGCACCATCATTGCGCAGCTGGCGCTGGGCATCGGAGGCCAGCGAGGACACCGCCCAGCGTGCATCGAAGCCCTGCGCATCAACGCGTCGCTCATTGGGCAGGAACGCCCCGCTGAACGACGGGTGCGGCCAGCTCGAACGCAGCGCGATATGCGTATCGTCGCCCACCGGCACCACCGACAGCATGCGGCTGCCGTCCAGGCGCAGTTCCAGCTCCACGGTGCTGGCGGCCAGCGTGCCGCCGTGGTCTTCGGCAAACCCGATCACCGGTGCATGCAGACCGCGGCCGACTTCGCTGGCAGCGCCCACGCCGGGCAGCAGCCGCAGCTGCTTGCCATCCACGCGCAGATTCGGCGTACCGACCAGGCCACGCACATCGGAAATGCCCACGGCTACATACGGCTGGCCGTAACTGCGGCCGGCCTTCACCGGATAGTCGTCTTCGGCGAACGTCGCCTTCATCTGGCCGTTCCAGCTGTAGACCGGCACCTTGAACAGCCCGACCTCACGCTGGCTCGGCAGCATCTCACCGCCCACCTCCAGCGACGCCGGCATCTGCAACCAGTGCCCCTCGGTGACCTGCACCTCGGTCTTCTTGACGCCCAGCGGATCGACCAGTTCAACCTGCTTGCGCTCCACCCACGGCACCACCCGCACCGGCCCGACCAGCTGCTGCGCACCGGCGCGGCTGTCGGCCACCCGCGAGAAGGCCTCATCGCGGTACGCACTGCGTTCGTTGATGACCCCGCGGATCATCGTCAGCGGGATCAGCAGCAGCAGGATCAGCCCGCCGACAATGGCGAACCGCAGCAGCATCTTCAGGGATTTCATGGTCCATCCTCGTTGGAGAGGACTGCAGGATGGACCGCTGCAGTGAGCAGGGTTTGTGGCGAATTTGAAGCGAGTGTGAAGTCAGCGGCGCGGGCGCTGGCCCGGTGTACCCAGCGGCAACCACAGGCTGGCTACGGTACCGCCGCCGTCGCGTGCATCGACATTGGCGCGCCCATCGTGCAGGCGCGCGACCTCCCGCACGAACGGCAGGCCCAGGCCGGAACTGCGCCGCCCGCTGCCGGGGCGCGCCAGCGAATAGAAGCGTTCGAACACCCGCTCACGCGCGTAGTCGGGAATGCCGGCGCCACGGTCGGCCACCTGCAGGCGCACGCCCTGCCCGTCCACCTCGGCCTGCAGCGCGATCTCCGCGCCCGCCGGCGAGAAGGCAATCGCGTTGTCGATCAGGTTGTGCAGTGCCTGTCGCAGCAGGTAGCCGTCGCCCTGCACCTGCAGGTCGGGCACGCTGCCGATGCGGACCTGCACGCCCGCCGCTTGTGCGCGCACCTGCGCGGCAGCGGCCGCATCGGCCAGCAATGCCGGCAGCGCGATCCGGTCGCGGGTCTGCAGCCAGCCGTGCTGTTCCACTTCAGCCAGTGCCAGCAGCTTGTCGATGGTCTCGGTCAGCCGCTCCTGCTGGTCGACAATGCTACGCGCGAAATGCACGCGATCGGCTTCGGGCAGCGGCTCCTGCAGCAGCTCGGCGGCACCGCGGATGGCCGCCAGCGGGCTCTTCATCTCATGCGTCAGCGACTGCACGTACTGCTCGACGTAGGCCTTGCCTTCCAGCTTGCGGCGCATTGTTTCCAGCGCCTGGCCGAGATCGCCGATCTCGTCGCGGCGGCGGCGCGGCGGCGGCACCGGTTCGCCGGCGCTGACCGCACGCGCATAGCGGCTGAGCTGGCCGAGGCCGGTGGTCAGCCACATCGTTACCAGCACACCGACCAGCGCCGACAAGCCGATCAGCCAGGCCCCGCGCTCGATGATGGCGCGCTGGCTGGCGGCGATGAACGGATCGATGCTGCGGTTGGGCTGGGCCAGGCTGAGCACGCCGATCAGGGTGCGGCCATCGGCCGGGTCGTATACCGGCGCCGCCACATGCATCACCGTATCGCCTTCCTCGCCCGGAATCTCGGGGCTGGAACGGGCGCCGTACTCGCCACGCAGGGTGCGGTAGACATCATTCCAGCGCGAGTTGTCGCGCCCCAGATCGCGGCCCAGCGAGTCGTAGATGACGATGCCCTTGGCATCGGTGATGGTCACCCGGTAATCCAGCGAGCGCTTCGGGAAGCGCCAGACCATCGCCTTCAGGTCACGCTGGCGTGCCTTGGCGAGGTTGCGGGTGAAGCTGCCGCTGCGGATGGTGCCGGCCTTGACGTCGGCGGCGGCCATTTCGGCCAGCACGTTGGCCGCATCGACCAAGGTCGATTCCATCGCCTGGCGCACACCGGGCTTCACTTCGTTGACGAACACGCGCATCACGAAGAACGCCGCGATGCCGGTGATCAGGAAGAAGCCCAGGAACAGCTTCAGTACCAGGCGCATCGGCTAGACCTCCAGCGCGTAGCCAAGGCCACGGTGGGTACGGATCGGGTCTTCGCTGGCACCGGCCGCGCGCAGCTTGGCGCGCAGCGTCTTTACATGCGTATCAACGGTGCGGTCGGCGCTGTCGGCGCTGCTGTCCCAGCCACGGTCCATCAGCTGGGCACGGCTGAGGATGGCACCGGGTCGCTGCAGCAGCGCCTCCAGCAGCGCGTACTCGTAGCGGGTCAGGTCCAGTGCCTGGCCACGGAAGCGGATGCGCCGGCCTTCGCGGTCGATGGCGAACGCGCCATGTTCCTGCCAGCCTGCATCGGCGCTGGGCGCTGCGATGACCGGCGCCGCACGGCGCAGGCGTGCACGCACCCGCGCCACCAGCTCGCGCGGCGAGAACGGCTTGGTCATGTAGTCGTCGGCGCCCAGTTCCAGGCCGAGCACCCGGTCCACTTCATCGTTGCGGGCGGTCAGGAAGATCACCGGCAGCTGCGCCACCGGCCCGGGCTGCGCGCGCAGCCGTCGGCAGACCTCGAAGCCGCCCAGGTCGGGCAATCCCACGTCCAGCACCACCACGTCGATATCCCCGGCCTGCAGCCGCTGCAGCGCCTCCCCGCCCAGCAGGCAGTGGCTGGCGGCATAGCCCTCGCTGCGCAGCGCATAGAGCACGGTTTCGGCGATGGCGGCTTCGTCCTCGACTACCAGGACATGGGCAACGGGAGCTGTCATGGCGCGCAGCATAGCCGCTGCGGCCGCCGCCCCGTACACTGCCGCCCATGAACTATCGCCACGCCTTCCATGCCGGCAACCACGCCGATGTGCTCAAGCACATCGTCCAGCTGGCCCTGATCGACAGCTTCAAGCGCAAGGACAGCCCGTTCTTCGTGCTCGACACCCACGGCGGTGCCGGCCGCTACCTGCTGGCCAGCGAAGAGAGCCGCAAGACCCTCGAGGCCGAATCCGGGATCATGCGGCTGATGGCCCAGCCCAAGCTGCCGGAGGTAGTCGAGCGCTACCTGAAGGCGGTCCAGGCCGACAACCCGGTGGGCGCGCTGACCAACTACCCGGGCTCGCCGCTGCTGAGCGCACAGGCGATGCGTGCTCAGGACCGCATGGCGGTCTGCGAGCTGCAGGAAGCCGAAACGGCCACGCTGAAGGCCCTGTTTGCCCATGACAGCCGCGTCGATGTGCGCGCTGGCGATGGCTATGCCCTGCTGCGCTCGCTGCTGCCGCCGAAGTTCAACGGCAGCAAGATCGGTCGTGGCCTGGTGCTGATCGATCCGCCGTACGAGGCGCAGGACGCCGAATACCAGAACATCCTGGCTGCCCTGGCCGAGACCCTGGCACGCTGGCCGCAGGCCACCTGTGCGGTCTGGTTCCCGATCAAGCAGCGCCGCACCATCCTGCATTTCCTGCGCAAGGCCACTGCCCTGCCGGTCAAGTCGGCGATGACGATCGAGTTCCTGGTGCGCCCGGACGACTCGCCGCTGCGCCTCAACGGCAGCGGCATGCTGCTGCTCAACCCGCCGTGGCAGTTCGACCGGGTGGTCGGCCCGGCCCTGCCGGCGCTGCGCCAGCACCTGGGCGAACCGGGGGCCAGCACCCGCCTGGATTGGCTCAAAGCCCCCGAATAACGGCCTTCACGAGGCTGTACCGCCGTGAGCCTTTCGTTCACGGAATGCAGCCCCGGTGATGCCACAATCGATGGACCACCAAGGAATCACCCGGTATGGCCACTCGCAACCGCATGCCGCCCTGGCATGAGATCTTCAAGGCTCCCAGCGGCCACGAGCTGCTGATCCGCCCCATCCGCCCGGAAGACGGCGCACCGCTGCAAGCGGCGTTCAGCCTGTTCGGGCCGGAAGAAATCCGTGATCGTTTCCTGCAGGCGGTGACCGAGCTGTCACCGGAAACCACCCAGCGCCTGACCCACCCCAATCCCAAGACCGAGATCACCCTGGTCGCAGCCGAGTCCCTGCCCGCTGGCGAAGCGGTGGTCGGCGCGGTCGCCCGGGCCTCGATCATCCCCGGTACCCGTGAAGCCGAGTACGCGATCCTGATCAGCCGCTTCCTCATTGGCCAAGGCCTGGGCCGGCAGCTGATGCGCAAGCTGGTGAAGTGGGGCCGCGGCAAGTACCTCGACCGCCTGTACGGCGACGTTGCCGCCGAGAACGAGCCGATGAAGCAGCTGGCCGCCTCGCTGGGCTTCAAGCCGGTGCCGCACCCGACCGGTGCCGAAGGCCTGGTGCGGATGGTGCTGGAGCTGGACAACTGACGGATGCGCCGGGCCCTGCCCGGCCATGCCTCCCGGTAGTGCCGGCCGCTGGCCGGCATTGTGTTCCCCCAACGGCACGTGAGGCCGTCGGCAAACGGCCGGCACGACCCACCGGGCTTCGATCGGGCTTCTGCTAAAATCCGGGGTCCATGTCGCGTACCTCATACCCCGCCCCGCCGCTGCCGCGCGCCGGCCAGCTCCGCGCCTGGTGGCGCGCCCCCGCCTCGTCGACCGCCCTGGCCTGGTACCTGGCCCAGGCCGCGCGTGCGCATGACGCCCCGCTGCTGGTGATCGCCCGTGACAACCACGGTGCCAACCAGCTCGAAGCCGACCTGCAGACCCTGCTTGGCGGTGACCCGGCCCTGCCGGTGGTCGCCTTCCCGGACTGGGAAACCCTGCCCTACGACCGCTTCAGCCCGCATCCGGACATCATCTCGCAGCGCTTGTCCGCCCTGCACCGCCTGCCGGCGCTGAAGCGCGGCCTGGTGATCGTGCCGGTGCAGACCCTGCTGCAGCAGCTGGCCCCGCGCAGCTATGTGATCGGTGGCAGCTTCGACCTGAAAGTGGGCCAGCGCCTGGACCTGGAAGCCGAGAAGCGTCGCCTGGAAAGCGCCGGCTACCGCAACGTGCCGCAGGTGATGGACCCGGGTGACTTCGCGGTGCGCGGCGGCCTGCTCGACGTGTTCCCGATGGGCGCCGACGAGCCGCTGCGGGTAGAACTACTGGACGAGGACATCGACTCGATCCGTGCCTTCGATCCGGAAAGCCAGCGTTCGCTGGACAAGGTCGAGGCGGTGCACATGCTGCCTGGCCGCGAAGTGCCGATGGACGAGGCCAGCATCGCACGCGTGCTGGCCACGCTGCGCGAGCGTTTCGATGTGGATACCCGGCGCAGTTCGCTGTACCAGGATCTGAAGTCCGGGCTGGCCCCGGCCGGCGTCGAGTACTACCTGCCGCTGTTCTTCGAACGCACCGCAACCCTGTTCGACTACCTGCCCGACGGCAGCCTGCCGGTGGTCTGTACCGGTGCGTATGAAGCGTCCGTCGCGTTCTGGGCGCAGACCGCGGACCGCTATGAGCAGCGCCGCCATGATGTGGAGCGCCCGCTGCTGCCGCCTTCGGCGTTGTACCTGTCGCCGGAGCTGCTGCGCGAGCGCCTGAACGATGCCCCGCGCATCGAGGTGTGGTCGGCTGACCACGCGCGCATCGCCGATGCCCATGCGCTGGGTGACCAGCCGCTGCCGCCGCTGCCGGTGGCCGCGCGCGAGGCCCCCGCTGGCGACGCGCTGAAATCCTTCCTCGGCCACTATCCGGGCCGGGTACTGATCGCCGCCGATTCGCCCGGACGTCGCGAGGCCCTGCTGGAAGTGCTGCAGGCCGCCGAACTGAAGCCGCCGGTGGTGGCCGACCTGCCCAGCTTCCTCGCCGACGATGCGCGCTTCGCGATCGCGGTGGCACCGCTGGAAGATGGCTTCGCACTGGACGATCCGCGCATCGCGGTGCTGACCGAGCGCCAGCTGTTCCCCGAGCGCGCCGGCAGCACCCGCCGCACGCGTCGTGCCGGCCGCGAGCCGGAAGCGATCATCCGCGACCTCGGCGAACTGACCGAGGGTGCACCGATCGTGCACGAGGACCATGGTGTCGGCCGCTACCGTGGCCTGATCGCGATGGACGTCGGCGGCATGCCCGGCGAGTTCCTCGAAATCGAATACGCCAAGGGCGACCGCCTGTATGTGCCGGTCGCCCAGCTGCACCTGATCAGCCGCTACTCCGGCGCTTCAGCGGAAACCGCGCCGCTGCATTCGCTCGGTGGCGAACAGTGGAGCAAGGCCAAGCGCAAGGCCGCCGAAAAGGTTCGCGACGTCGCTGCCGAACTGCTGGAGATCCAGGCCCGTCGCCAGGCGCGTGCCGGCCTGGCACTGCAGGTGGACCGTGCGATGTACGAGCCGTTCGCAGCCGGATTCCCGTTCGAGGAAACCCCCGATCAGCTGGCCGCCATCGACGCCACCCTGCGCGACCTCGCCAGCAGCCAGCCGATGGACCGTGTGGTCTGCGGCGACGTCGGCTTCGGCAAGACCGAGGTGGCGGTGCGTGCGGCATTCGCCGCCGCCAGTGCCGGCAAGCAGGTGGCCGTGCTGGTGCCGACCACGCTGCTGGCCGAACAGCATTACCGCAACTTCCGCGACCGCTTCGCCGATTACCCGCTGAAGGTCGAGGTGCTGTCGCGCTTCAAGAGCACCAAGGAGATCAAGGCCGAGCTGGAAAAGGTCGCCGCCGGCACCATCGACGTCATCGTCGGCACCCATCGCCTGCTGCAGCCCGACGTGAAGTTCAAGGACCTGGGCATGGTCATCGTCGACGAAGAGCAGCGTTTCGGCGTGCGCCAGAAGGAAGCCCTGAAGGCGCTGCGCGCCAACGTGCACCTGCTGACCCTGACCGCCACGCCGATCCCGCGCACCTTGAACATGGCCATGGCCGGCCTGCGTGACCTGTCGATCATCGCCACGCCGCCGCCGAACCGGCTGGCGGTGCAGACCTTCATCACCCAGTGGGACAACGCGCTGCTGCGCGAAGCCTTCCAGCGCGAGCTGGCACGTGGCGGCCAGCTGTACTTCCTGCACAACGACGTGGAAAGCATCGGCCGCATGCAGCGCGAGCTGTCCGAGCTGGTGCCGGAAGCGCGCATCGGCATCGCCCACGGGCAGATGCCCGAGCGCGAGCTGGAAAAGGTGATGCTGGACTTCCAGAAGCAGCGCTTCAACGTGCTGCTGTCGACCACGATCATCGAATCGGGCATCGACATCCCCAACGCCAACACCATCATCATCAACCGCGCCGACCGCTTCGGCCTGGCCCAGCTGCACCAGCTGCGTGGCCGCGTGGGCCGTTCGCACCACCGTGCCTACGCCTACCTGATCACCCCCGACCGCCGCGCGATCACCCCCGACGCTGAGAAGCGCCTGGAAGCGATCGCCTCGATGGACGAGTTGGGCGCCGGCTTCACCCTGGCCACGCACGATCTGGAGATCCGCGGTGCCGGCGAACTGCTCGGCGAGGACCAGAGCGGGCAGATGGCCGAGGTCGGCTTCAGCCTGTACACCGAGCTTCTGGAGCGCGCGGTACGCAGCATCAAGCAGGGCAAGCTGCCCGACCTGGATGCCGGCGAGGAAGTGCGTGGTGCCGAGGTCGAGCTGCATGTGCCGGCATTGATCCCGGAAGACTACCTGCCGGACGTGCATACCCGCCTGACCCTGTACAAGCGTATTTCCAGCGCGCGCGACAGCGATGCGCTGCGCGAACTGCAGGTGGAGATGATCGATCGCTTCGGCCTGCTGCCGGATGCGGCCAAGCACCTGTTCGCCATCGCCGAGCTGAAGCTGAAAGCCAACGCGCTGGGCATCCGCAAGCTGGACCTGGGTGAGAACGGTGGCCGCATCGTGTTTGAGTCCAAGCCGAACATCGATCCGATGGCGGTGATCCAGCTGATCCAGAAACAGCCAAACCTCTATGCCATGGAAGGGCCCGACAAGCTTCGCATCAAGCATCCGCTGCCGTTGCCGGAGGACCGCTTCAACGCGGCCCGCGCCCTTCTGACCACCCTCGCCCCGGGTTGATCGCCCCCGAACACCCCGCACCGGTCCCCACCCGGTGCGGGCGGATGACCATGTTTCCTGACGCCGTACCCGCCCCCGACCTGCTGCATGCACAGGCCTGCCTGATCGATGCCCTCTCGATGTCGCTGCAGATGCGCGACGCTTACACCCGCCACCATTGCGACCGCGTTGGCCTGCTCGCGCAGCGCCTGGCCACGCACTGCGATCTGGATGACGAGGCCAGTGCGCAGATCGGCCTGGCCGCACGCTTCCATGACATCGGCAAGATCGGCATTCCCGATGAGGTGCTGCTGGCCCCGCGCCGGCATACCGACGAGGAGCGCGCGATCATGCGCGAGCATCCGGTGCGCGGTGAACACATCTTCCTGGCCACTGGCCGCAGCGACGCGGCACCGGTTGCGCGGCTGATCCGCGCCCATCACGAGGCGTTCGATGGCAGTGGCTATCCCGATGGGCTGCGCGGCGAGAGCATTCCGTTGGGCTCACGCATCGTCACCGTTGCGGATGCCTATGACGCGATGACCAGCGTGCGTCCCTACCGTGCCGCGATGGAACACGAGACGGCACTGCGCATCATCGACGAGCAATCCGGTGGTCTGATCGACCCTTACGTTCTGCAACGCTTCCATCGCCTGCTGGCGCAGGAACCTGAGCTGGCCTGAGATCTCCCCGCACGTGAAACGACCCGGCGGTAGAGTCGACTGTTAGTCGACTGCTCCACGGATCGAAAAAATCCCGCGCTGCGCGCGATAGTCGACCAACGGTCGACTCTACCAAGCGGACTCCGTCGAACCGGTTGGTCGACTCCCGGCACGTCAAACGACCCGCCGGTAGAGTCGACTGTTAGTCGACTGCTCTTCGTCCAGATCGAGAAAATCCTGCGCTGCGCGCGATAGTCGACCAACGGTCGACTCTACCAAGCGGATTCCGTCGAACCGGTTGGTCGACTCCCGGCACGTGAAACGACCCGCCGGTAGAGTCGACTGTTAGTCGACTGCCCTTCGTCCAGATCGAGAAAATCCCGCGCTACGCGCGATAGTCGACCAACGGTCGACTCTACCAAGCGGATTCCGTCGAACCGGTTGGTCGACTCCCGGCACGTGAAACGACCCGGCGGTAGAGTCGACTGTTAGTCGACTGCTCTTCGTCCAGATCGAGAAATCCCGCGCTGCGCGCGATAGTCGACCAACGGTCGACTCTACCAAGCGGATTCCGTCGAACCGGTTGGTCGACTCCCGGCACGTGAAACGACCCGGCGGTAGAGTCGACTGTTAGTCGACTGCTCTTCGGATCGAGAAAATCCCGCGCTGCGCGCGATAGTCGACTGACAGTCGACTCTACCCGTCCCCTCATCGCTGTCGGCCTGAAAAACAAAAGGCCCGGCGCTCGCCGGACCTTTCGCATCACGCATCACGGGTGATCGGTTACCAGATCACCACGCGCTTGTCGTCGGCACGCACCATCGCGTCGCCTGCCTTGCACTGGAACGCCGCAGCGAAGGACGGCATGTTCGACGGTGCACCGTTGGCTCGGAAGTTGGCCGGCGCATGCGGGTCGGTGTTCAGGCGTACGCGCAGCTCACCGTCGGTGAAGTTGCGGCGCCACACGGTGGCCCAGTTCATGAAGAAGCGCTGGTCCTGGCTGTGGCCATCCACTTCCACATTCGCCTTCGGGTCTTCCTTCAGCGCCATCTGCAGTGCGTCGTAGGCCACGGTCAGGCCACCCAGGTCGCCGATGTTCTCGCCCAGGGTCAGCTTGCCCTTCACGAACACGCCCGGCACCGACTCGTAGCCATCGAACTGTGCAACCAGCTGGTCGGTACGCTCGGTGAAGGCCTTGCGGTCGGCGTCGGTCCACCAGTTGTCGAAATTGCCGTTGGCGGCGAACTGGCTGCCCGAGTCGTCGTAGCCGTGCATCATTTCGTGGCCGATGACCGCACCGATGCCGCCGTAGTTCAGCGCCGGATCGGCCTTGGCGTCGAAGAACGGCGCCTGCAGGATCGCCGCCGGGAACACGATCTCGTTCTTGGTGGCGTTGTAGTAGGCGTTGACCGTCTGCGGGGTCATGCCCCACTCGGTCTTGTCCACCGGCTTGCCGATCTTGTCCAGCATGTAGCGGTAGTTGAACGCACGCGCTGCCTGCATGTTGCCCACGTAGCTGTCGCCGTTGGTCTGCAGGCCCGCCCAGTCACGCCACTTGTCCGGGTAACCGATCTTCGGGGTGAAGCTGGCCCACTTTTCCAGCGCCTTCTTCTTGGTTTCTTCGCCCATCCACGGCAGCTGCTCCAGGCGCGCCTTCAGCGCCTGCGACAGGTTCTCCACCAGGTGCTGCATGGCCACCTTCGACTCGGCCGGGAACACGGCGTCGACGTACAGCTGGCCAAGGGCTTCACCCATGCCACCGTTGACCGACTCCAGCACGCGCTTCCAGCGCGGCTGCATTTCCTGCTGGCCGCGCAGGGTCTTGCCATAGAACTCGAAGTTGGCCTTCTCGAACTGGCTGCTCAGGTACGGCGAGGCGTCGTCGATGGTGTGGAAGCGCAGGTAGGCCTGCCAGGTGCTGGCCGGCACATCGGCCAGCATCTTGTCCATTTCACCGAAGAAGCCCGGCTGGGCCAGCGAGAACTTCTGTGCGGCCGGCACCTTCAGGGTGTCGAACAGCGCGGTCCAGCTGAAGTTCGGGGTCAGCTTGTCGGCGTCTGCGGCGCTGAGCGGGTTGTAGCGCTTGGCCGGGTCACGCATTTCGATGCGCGACATCGAGGCCTTGGCCAGGCGGGTCTCAAAGGCCATCACGGCCTTGGCCTGCTCGGCGGCCTGCGCGGCGTCCACGCCGGACAGAGTCAGCACCTGCGCGATGTAGGCCACGTAGGCGTCGCGGATCTTGGCCTGCGCATCGTCGAAGTAGTAGCCCTTCTCCGGCAGGCCCAGGCCGCCCTGGCCGACGTAGGCGATGACGTTGGCCGAATCCTTGTAATCAGCATTGGCAAACAGCGAGAACAGCACGCCCTTGCCCTCGGCCTGGCTGTCGCGCAGGTACTGAGTGATGGCGGCGGTATCGTTCAGCGCGGTGATCTTGTCCAGCTGCGGCTGCAGCGGCGCGAGGCCGGCGGATTCGATCTTGGCTTCGTCATTGCCGGTCTTCCAGATGTCACCGATCTTGGCTTCCACCGAGCCGGCCTTGGCCTGGCTGGCGGCGGCCTGCTGCACCAGCGCGTGCTGCACTTCCAGCGAGCGCTCGCGCAGGATCTCGAAGCTGCCCCAGGTGGTCTGGTCACCCGGCACCGGGTTGGCCTTCAGCCACTTGCTGTTGACGAAGCCATTGAGGTCGGTACAGGCCGAGATGGCCGGATCGAGGTCGGCGCTGTTGAGCGAGATCAGCGGCGTCTTGATCTGCGACAGGTCGAAGGCCGGCTTGGCGTCGGCACCGGCCGCCGGTGCGGTTTCGTTCTTGCCACAGGCCGCCAGCGAGGCAGCGATGGCGATGGTCAGGCCCAGCGGGACCAGGTTGCGGACGTTCATGAGGCTCTCCTGCGGGTAATTTCACAGGGTAGCCGGGGAGGCCCACGACAGGGACCGGCCAAAGGTCACAGGGGGAACGCCCGTGGTCGCAAGCGGATGTGTGCAGACCGTTGGTCCGCACACACACCCAGCAGAAGAATACTCACCAACGGTGGGTATCTACTTATTTCGCCTTGCCCTGGTTGGCCACGGCTTCAGCAGCCTTGCGCGCCGCTTCCGGGTCGCCCAGGTAGCGGAACGACTGCACCGTCAGGTCGTCGTTCAGTTCGAACAGCAGCGGGATGCCGGTCGGGATGTTCAGCTCGAGGATTTCCTCGCGCGAGACATTGTTGAGGTACTTGTACATCGCGCGCAGCGAGTTGCCGTGGGCGGTGACCAGCACGGTCTTGCCGTCCTTCAGCTGCGGCGCGATCGCGTCGTGCCAGTACGGCAGCACGCGATCCAGGGTGGTGGCCAGCGATTCGGTGCCCGGCAGCGCGTTGCGGTCCAGGCCGGCGTAGCGGCGGTCATGGATCGGGTGGCCCGGATCTTCCAGCTCCATCGGCGGCGGCGGGATGTCGTACGAACGGCGCCACACCTTGACCTGCTCCTCGCCGTGCTTGGCGGCGGTCTCGGCCTTGTCCAGGCCCTGCAGGCCGCCGTAATGACGCTCGTTGAGGCGCCAGGACTTGTTCACCGGCAGCCAGTCCTGCTCCAGCTCGGCCAGTGCACCCTGCAGGGTGTGGATGGCGCGCTTGAGAACGGAGGTGTGGGCGACGTCGAACTGCAGGCCTTCCTCACGCATCAGACGACCGGCGGCGGCCGCTTCCCGGCACCCCTGCTCGGTCAGGTCGACATCGACCCAGCCGGTGAAGCGGTTGTCCAGGTTCCACTGGCTCTGGCCATGGCGCAACAGTACGAGTTTACGGGTCACTGCAGGGTCTCCAACGCGAGGAAAGGCAGGCCGCCATTGTAGCCCCGGCCGCCACTCACCGGGCCGTGGCGCCACCCATGCGATGCTGTGGCCAATGAATACGGTGATCGACCCCGGGCGCTGGGAAGGAAGCGTCGCCGCGGCCCGCGCGCAGCAGCTCCAGCTGGCCGGCCGCGTGGAGCGCCAGGACCGCCTGCCCAACGACGTGCGCTGGCTGGCCGGGCTGGATGTGGGCTTTGAGGACAACGGTGCCACCACCCGCGCCGCAGCGGTCCTGCTGGATGCGAAGACATTGCAGCCCGTGGCGCAGGAAATAGCGCGCATTCCCACGGTGATGCCGTACATTCCCGGCCTGCTCAGCTTCCGCGAGCTGCCAGCGTTGTTGGCCGCGCTGGCACTGCTGCCGCGGGCGCCGGATCTGGTGTTCGTCGATGGCCACGGCATCAGCCATCCGCGCAGACTGGGCGTGGCCGCGCATCTGGGCGTGGTCACCGACCTGCCGAGCATCGGCGTGGCCAAGTCGAAACTGGTGGGCCGGTTCGTCGAACCAGGTGCCGAAGCAGGCGCGCATACGCCATTGATGGACGGTGACGAGCAGCTCGGCTGGGTGCTGCGCAGCAAGGTGCGCTGCAAGCCGCTGTTCGTGGCCGGCGGCCATCGGGTCAGTGCCGATACCGCGCTGGACTGGGTGCAGCGCACGCTGCGCGGTTACCGGCTGCCGGAACCGACCCGGCTGGCGGATCGGCTGGCCTCGCGACGGGACGAATGACCTTCGCTGTTCTCGACGGATGCAGCCTGCACGGTCGCGTCGGGACGACAGGGTAGAGTCGACTGTCAGTCGACTAACGCGCGCAGCGCGGGCTTCGTCGCAGCCTCGCCGGAGAGCAGTCGACTGACAGTCGACTCTACCAAGGCGGTTTCGCCCGGTCGGTTTCATCCATGCGGTTTCGCCCGACCGGTTTCACCCGATCCGCGTGACGGCATATCCCATTCAGCGATGCACGTGACCGCGATGGCCCTGCGCGTCCTCGCCGTGGTCATGGCCTTCATGGGCCTCGTGCTCGCCGCCCTTCACCGGCGCCGGCTCACCACAGGCTTCGCCGCAGTGGTCCGCTTCAAGCTGCAGTGTCACGTGCTCGATGCCGAAGTCATCGTGCAGGCGCGCTCCCAGCTCGCGGCGCAGCGCGTCGGCATCGGTGCCGTCGCGCATCACGACATGCGCGGTCAGCGCCGGCGTGCTGGAGGCCAGCGCCCACACGTGCAGGTCATGCACGTCCATTACCGCGGCATGGCTGGACAGGCTGTCGCGCACCTTGGCCACGTCCATGCCCTTGGGCACGCCTTCCAGCAGCACGTTGATCGCTTCGCGCATCAGCACCCAGGTGCGCGGCAACACCCACAGGCCGATCAGCACCGCCAGGATCGGATCGATCGGCTTCCAGCCGGTGAAGTGGATCAGCACCGCACCGGCAATCACCGCCACCGAGCCGAGCATGTCCGCCCATACTTCCAGGTAGGCGCCCTTCACGTTGAGGCTCTCGCCGCTGCCGGCCTGCAGCAGGCGCATCGAGATCAGGTTGATGACCAGGCCGGCCGAGGCGATCACCAGCATGCCGGTGGAGGCGATCTCCTGCGGCTTGCTGAAGCGCCCGACGGCTTCCCACAGGATGTAGCCGGCAACCACGAACAGCATCGCGCCGTTGATCATCGCGCCCAGCGCTTCCAGGCGCGCATAGCCGTAGGTGCGGCGCGCATCCGGCGGGCGCCGGCTCAGCCGCACCGCGACCAGCGCGATCATCAGGGCCAGCGCGTCGGTGGCCATGTGTGCTGCGTCGGACAACAGCGCCAGGCTGTTGGTCCAGAACGCGCCCACCACTTCGACGAGGAGGAAGGTGGAGGTCAGGCCGAGCGCCCACCACAGGGGTTTCTCGTGGCGGATCTCGGATGGCAGGTGATCGTGGTCGTGGCCCATGGCAACAGCTCCTTTGCGATGGAGGCAGGCTACGCCGGCGGCCGTGGGGAAACTATCACGGTGTTTATAACATTGCAGACTGCACGTCGCGGCTCGCCGCAGCTTGCGCCCGTGCCGGGCCACACTATGATGACCACATCCCCTCTGGATGGGGAACGGGCAGCCAGACCGCTTCGGCGTTGCGGCCCGCAATGGACACCCAAGCACAAGGAATCCGGAACATGTGGACTACCAAGACCCCCTGGGTCGCCGTCGCCGTGGCCTGCGCGCTGGGCACGGCCGCAAGCGCCTCGGCCAAGACCTGCCAGCAGAATTTCCAGGCGGTAGGCGATCCCCGCAATGGCCAGTTCTTCACCTCCGAAGTCACCCTCCCCGGCCTGAAGCCCCGCAGCGCCCTGGGCCAGCTGCGCAAGGCAGCGCTTGATGAGGGCAACAACTTCGTCAGCGGAGATGTCATCACCGAGACCGAAGGCCAGATGTACGTGCTGCAGACCGACACCAAGATGCCGCTGGTCAGCATCATCACCGCCTCCAATGGCGGCAACGTGGTGGTCGGCACCAAGCTGTCACGCGGGCAGACCGCCAAGGAAGAGGACGCACGCAGCGCGCTGTGTGGCTGGCTGGACAAGCTCAAGACCGGCCCGGAAGGCGAGGCGATCGCAGAAGCCGTGCGTGTCTCCAGCGGTTTCGACAAGCCGATCCAGGCCACTGCGGTCGGCATGTCCACCGAAATGGGCAAGGACGCCAAGCGGCTGCAGCGGGAAATCAACACCGCACCGCTCAGGGCACTGTTCTCCGGCACCAGCACCCCGCCGGATACCGATGCGATGTACCAGCCGTTGCTCGTCAAGTATTTCGGCCGTCGTTTCATCATCGATGGCCAGGTCTACACCGCCCAGCCCAACCGCTTTGCCAAGACCTTCGAGGTGGGCTATCTGGTCACCAAGATGAAGGGCATCGGTGGCATCGGCGGGCGCCAGTCGAACGACGACAACAACGCCAACTTCACCGTGCACTGTGCGCTCGCGCCGGATCAGATGGCGCTGGGCGCCACCCTGCGCGAGAACGACTGGGTGAAACTGGAAGGCGTGGTCGACAAGATGGACACCGGTGGCGTCCACCTGCGCGATTGCCGGCAGGTGAAGTAGCCTTCAGGCTGCGCCGGGGAACGCCCCGGCGCAGGCCTCATCGGGTCAGAACCCGAAGCGCAGGCTGGCCCAGTACGCGCGGCCCGGCTCGTTGTAGGTCGCCGCGCCGGCATCGCTGCTGTTGGCCTCGCGGAACAGGCGCTTGTCGGCCAGGTTGTTCACGCCGAAGCCGAAGCTGACCGTCTCGGTCACCTTGTAGCGCGCGCTCACGCCCCAGATGTTGTACGCACCGCGATCCTGCAGTGCGATCGATGGGTCGCAGCTGCCGGTGCAGCGCGGATCATTGTTGATGTTGGTGGTGGCCGGCTTCTGCTTGCCGTAGAACGTGCCGGTCAGCAGCAGCGACAGCTTGTCGGTGGCCTGCCAGTCCAGCATCGTGTTGACGGTGTACTTCGGAATCACCGACAGCGGCTGGCCGGTGCGCTTGTTCTCGTTCTCCACCATGTAGGTGAAGTTGTTGCTCCACTTCAGGCGGTTGCCCTGCTCGCCCAGCAGCGGGATCACCAGGTTGCCTTCCAGCCCCTGCACGATCGCCTTCGGCGCGTTCTCCCAGCGGAAGATCCGGCCCCTGGTGTCGGCAGTCAGGCCGATCTGGGTGTAGCCGGCCTGGATCTTGTCCTTGTAGTCGTTATGGAAGTACGTCAACGAGGCCTGCCAGCCGCTCTGCGGTGCCCACTCGATGCCGAGTTCCTTGTTCAGGCTGGTTTCCGCCTTCAGGTCCGCATTGCCGCGCATGTAGCAGCCGGCGCCCAGGCTCGGCAGTGCATTCGGGCAGCCATTGCCACGGGTGTAATACAGATAGTCCGGATTCGACTGGTACAGGTTCGGCGCCTTGAACGCCCGGGCGATGCCGCCCTTCACCACCCAGTCGCCGTTGATGCGGAACTGCGCGTTGAGGCTGGGGCTGGTGTTGTTGCCGAACTGGCTGTGGTGGTCGAAGCGCAGGCCCGGGGTAACGATCCAGCGCTCACCCAGGTAGATGTTGTCTTCGACGAACACGGCGGTGGTCTGCGCATCGGCCTTGCCCCGCGCACGATCGCCCGACAGCCCCGGGATGCCGCCGCCGCTGCTGCTGGACTGGCTCATCGAGTACGGGTCGGTCAGGCGGCTGTCCAGGTATTCAAAGCCAAGCGTCCAGATGTTCTCGGCACCACCCAGCGTGGTCGGGAAGCTCACTTCGCCGTCCAACTGGTAGTTGCGCAGTCGCGAGGTCGACCAGTCGGTGCCGTTGAAGCTGCCTTCCGGGCCACCGGCCAGGCCTTCGTTGATGCGTGAGTTGTTCACCGCCTCCACCGCAGCTGTCACCCGCGAGGTCACGTCGCCCCAGCGGCCACGATGGGTGATCGCGCCGGTGTTGCGGTACATGCGGTTGGTCTCCGCTTCGCCCTCGGCCAGTGCCGCCAGGTCAACGCCGGTCGAGGTACCGGTGGTGCTGACCGCGCGATCACCAGCGTAGATGTTGCCCTGGCGGCTGGTGCCGGCTTCGAACTCCACCACCTGGTTGGCGGTCACGTCCCAGCGCAGCAGCGCGTTGACATCGCGGTTCTTGACGCCCTCGCGGCCGGCCGGCGGCACCGCGTTGGGGTTGGTAGCGTACTGGCGGTTGAGCTCCAGCGAGTCCGCGTCGGTCTTGTTGAGATTGCCGTACAGGCGGAACGACAGGGTGTCGGTCATCGGCCCACTCAGCTGCAGGCCGACGCGTTCGCTGCCACCTTCGGCGCTGTGTTCGGGCACCAGCCCATACAGGTCCACCGCACCGGTCAGGTCGCCGGTCGGGCGCTTGGTGATGATGTTGACCACGCCGCCGGAGGCACCGGAGCCATAGCGTGCCGCCGCCGGGCCGCGCAGCACTTCGATGCGCTCGATCATTTCCGCCGGCACCCAGTTGGTGTCACCGCGGGTATTGCGCTCGCCGCTGCGCCCCATGCGCACGGCATCGCGTGCGCCGATGCGCTTGCCATCGACCAGGATCAGGGTGTTTTCCGGGCCCATGCCACGCAGGTCGATCTGGCGGTTGTTGCCGTACTGGCCCGAGGCGCTGTTGCCGGTCAGGTTGACGCCCGGCATGGTCCGCAACAGCTCGGCGATGTCGTTGGCTGGCGGGCGCCGGGCGATATCCTCGGCGGTGATGGTCGAGGTACCCAGTGCCTGGCGCGCGATCTGCGAGGCGGTGACGTGCACCGTGTCGATATCGGTGGCGTCGGTTTCGGCCTGGGCGGTCAAGGCGCTGCCCGCCAGCAGGGCGGCGACGGCAAGCGCCAGCGGGCGCGGTGAATGGACAACGGCAGGAGACATGATCAGGACCTTCTGGCAGGGCTGCGGGGCCTCTGGCAAAGGGCTTGAGGCAACGACGAGGGGGGAGGCGGAGCCGTCCTGCAGGCACCTGCAGCCCGCTCCGTGCGCGCATTCTCCCATCAATGCGAGTGATTCTCAAATGCGTTCACTCATTGCCGCAGCGGCGTCGATGTGCTTTGCGCACCGTGCAAGCCTGCACCGCGCGTAAACTGGCGGGCTACCCCGCCATCAACCGTATGCCGCCGCGGCCGATACCCGTGGTTTGCCGTACGCAGTCAGAGATCGACGTGGAACCACCCCAACTGGACGATGCCAGCCAGCCGCTGGCCGAGGCCTGGCAGCAATGCCTGCTACAGGCCGGCCCTGCCGCCACCGCGCTGCTCAAGGCCGCTGCCTCCGATGCCCCACCCGCGCTGGCCCAGCGCTTTTACGAAGTGCTGCTGCAGGACGGGCGCGCACGCCGCTTCCTGTCCCACGACCAGGTCAAGCAGCGCCTGCAGCCGGCCATGCAGCGCTGGCTGGTACAGCTGCTGACCACCGACACCGCTGGCATCGCCACCACGGTCGCCTCGCAGCGGGTGATCGGCGACGTACACGCACGGGTCGGCATCCCGGTCGACCTGGTGACGCGCGGTGCGCGCGTGCTCAAGCACGAGCTGTTCGTGCGCCTGCGCGACGACGCGCCCGACAGCGCGACCGCGTTCGCCGCCATCGCCTGCCTCAGCGCGATCATGGACATCGCCATGGAAGGCATGACCCTGGCCTACACCCATGCGCGCGAGCGCTCCACCCGTGCCGACGCCGCCTACCGGCTGTTCTCGCTGGTACAGAACGTCGGTACCGAACGCGAGCGCCAGCGCGCATTGCTGCTGGACTGGGAGAACGCCCTGCTCTACGCACTCGCCGGCCACGTGCAGGCCAGCGACAACGCCAGCCTGGCCACCTCGGAGTTCGGCCTGTGGTTCACCCACAAGGGCATCCCCAGCTTCGGCGAAAGCAGCGAAACGCAGCAGGTGGGCCAGTTGATGGCCCGCATTGACGGCCACCTGCAGCGCGCGAGTGGCGATGCTCCGGCGCAGCGACTGGCGGTGCTGCCGGCCATCCGCGAGGACCTGGCCGCCATCCGCACCCTGATGACGCTGCTGTTCGAGCGCATCGGCGAACTGGATGCCGGCAGCGACGCGCTGACCAACCTGCTCAACCGTCGCTTCCTGCCCACCGTGCTGCGCCGGGAAATCGAGCTGGCCACGCGCAACCGCACACCGTTCTCGCTGCTGCTGCTCGACCTGGATCATTTCAAGGCAATCAACGACGGCCATGGCCACGATGCCGGCGACCGTGCGTTGCAGCACGTGGCCGGCCTGCTCGGCCAGCTCACGCGTGGCAGCGACTACCTGTTCCGCTATGGCGGCGAAGAATTCGTGGTGGTGCTGGTGGCGGCCAGCGAATCACAGGCGACCGTGATCGCCGAGAGCCTGCGCCGGCAGATCGCGCAATCGCCCGTTGCGCTGGCCAATGGCCAGGTGCTGGAGCTGACCGCCAGCATCGGCGTGGCCGGTCACGATGGTCATCCGGACTACGAGCGGTTGATGGCACGTGCCGACGCCGCGATGTACGAGGCCAAGCGCAGCGGCCGCAACCGCGTGGTGGTCGCCAGCGCGGACCTGCAGGAAGCCCCGGGGCGGCGTGCACTGCGGCGATGACGGCAGGACAGGTAGAGTCGACCGCTGGTCGACTATCGCGCGCAGCGCGGGATTTTTCGCCGTCGGAACGAAGAGCAGTCGACTAACAGTCGACTCTACCGGTTCGCGCGCCAGCCGCTGCTTTCACCGCCCCCACCCGCCATGCTGCCCACCACAGCAGCGCCAGCAACGCGATGCCTGCCCCCAGCAGGCACACAGCGGGCCAGCCATGCCGCACCTGCATCCAGGGCCCCGCCGCCGCTCCCGCACCGCTGCCCACCGCATAGAACAGCATGTACAACGCCACCAGGCGCCCATGCTGTTCTGCCGGTGCACGCAGCAACGATGCCTGGTTCGAGACATGCAGTGCCTGGCCGCCCAGGTCGAGCACGACCACACCCAGCAACAGCAAGGACAGCGAATGCGGCAGGCCCAGCAGCGGCCACCACGCGACCAGCATCAACAACAGCGCGCCGAGGCTGACCCGATGCGCGAAACCACGGTCCATCCAGTGTCCGACCCGCGCCGCCATCAGCGCACCGACCACGCCGGCCAGGCCGAGCGCGCCGATGGCTGCGGTTGACCAGTGCAGCGGCGGTGCCGACAGCGGCAAGGGTGCCGCCGCCCAGAACACATTGAGGCCGGCAAACAGCAGCAATGCCAGCGGCCCGCGCTCGCGCAGCGTTCGATCGCGGCGCAGCATGCCCTGCATCGAGCCCAGCAGCTCGCGCCAGCGTGGAGGGACCGACGGCACCGGTACTGCGGGCAGGCGCCGCCACAGCAGCGCCGCCAACGCTGCCATCACCACCGCTGACAGCAGGTAGACCCTCTGCCAGCCAAAGGCCGCCGCCACCGTACCGGACACCACGCGCGCCAGCAGCAGGCCGATGAACACGCCGCCCTGCACCACACCGACCACGCGACCGCGCTGCTCGGGCGGTGCCAGCATGGCGGTATAGGCAATCAGGCCCTGGGTCAGCGCGGTGCCCAACAGGCCTGCCAGCAGCATGCCCGACAACAGCCAGCTCGCCGTGCGTGACGCCGCCAGCCACAACAGGGCCAGCACCAGCGCGATCAACTGCAGCCGCAGCAGGCGTCGCCGGTCGCCGCAGTCCGCCAGCGGCAGCAGGCCAAGCAACGCCAGCACGCTGCCGGCCTGGGTGGCAGCCAGCACTGCGCCGGCCACGGCCCGGTCCATCGCAAAGGCGCGTGCAAGCTGATCCAGCAGCGGCTGCGCGTAGTAGACGTTGGCGACGCTGGCGCCGGCGGCAGCCGCAAGCAGGACCAGCAGCGGGCGGGGAAGCGATGTGGCACTCACCATATGGTTGCAATTTGAAACCAGATGCAGGCTATCGCCATTGGTTTTAA
Source organism: Stenotrophomonas sp. YJH_SMC_64 (assembly GCF_059371375.1). NCBI lineage: Bacteria > Pseudomonadati > Pseudomonadota > Gammaproteobacteria > Lysobacterales > Lysobacteraceae > Stenotrophomonas > Stenotrophomonas sp. YJH_SMC_64. Next base: position 306,283 of record NZ_JCAFUN010000002.1, read on the forward strand.
ACTGCAACCACATTCGGAGATACCCAGCATGCACGCCGACAGCCCCTGCCCTGTAGCCCGCAGTGCCGACCTGCTCGGTGACCGCTGGGCATTGCTGGTGATCCGCGACGCCTTCGACGGCATCACCCGCTTCGGTGATTTCCAGCGCAGCCTCGGCGCGGCGCGCAACATCCTCAGCGACCGCCTGCGCCGGCTGGTCGAGGCCGGCATCCTGCAGCTGCAGCCAGCCTCCGATGGATCGGCCTACCAGGAGTACGTGCTCACCGCCGCAGGCCTGGAACTGTTCCCGCTGCTGGTCGCACTGCGCCAGTGGGGGGAGCGCCATCGCTTCGGTGCAGGCGAAGCCCATTCGCAGCTGATCGAATTGGCGACGCGGCGGCCGCTGCCCTACATGCAGCCGCGCGGGCGCGATGGCCAGCCGGTTCAGCCCACTGCCACCCGCGTGCGCAAGCTCAAGGGCGACGGGCGCGACACCTGATCCGCCCATTCGCGCACACCGACGGACGCCCGCGCCGGTTAGCATCGGATGTTTCCGCCGCTGGATGCCGCCGATGTCGCGCTGTCGCCCTTCCCTGCTGACCGCCCTGCTGTTGCCGCTGCTGGCCTGCGCCACAGCAACCACGCAGGCCCGTGAGGTTGCCGCGCCCGCCGACCACGTGCAGGCCGATGGCCCCTATGTGTTCCGCCAGGGCAACCAGCTGCAGGCCAGTTGGATCTGCGACGACAAGGTCGAGTCGCACACACTTGCCACGCAGGCCGCAGGCGCCGACATCGCCCCGCGTTGCGGCTACGAACACAGCGTGCACGTGGCCGCCCCGAATGCACCTTCGGTCTCCGTGCTGCCGGCCGTGCCGCGCATCGTGGCGCTGTCCGACATCCACGGCCAGTACGGGCTGCTGGTGCGCCTGCTGCGTGCCCACAAGGTCATCGACGCACAGGACCGCTGGGCGCTGGGCAAGGACACCCTGGTCATCGCCGGCGATGTGTTCGACCGCGGCCCGCAGGTAACCGAAGCCTTCTGGCTGCTGTATGGCCTGCAGCAGCAGGCGGCCGCCGCCGGCGGCGCGGTGCACTTCGTGCTCGGCAACCACGAGACCATGGTGCTGTACGACGACCTGCGCTACGTCAACCCGAAATACCTGCGCAGCGCCCAGCTGCTCGGCCGCAGCTACCCGCAACTGTATGGCGCCGACTCGGTGATCGGCCAGTGGCTGCGCACCCGCCCGGTGCTGCTGAAGATCGGCGATACCCTGTTCCTGCACGGCGGCATCTCGCCCGAGGCGGTGCAGCTGGCGCTGGACCCGGCACGCACCAACGCGGCCTACCAGGCCTCGCTGGGCCTGCCCAAGGCCGAAGTGAAGGCCGACCCGGCCACCGCACCGCTGTATGACGGCAAGACCAGCCCGATCTGGTACCGCGGCTATTTCGATGGCCGCCTCGACACCGCGGGTGTGCAGGCTGTGCTCGACCGCCTGCAGCTCAAGCGCATCGTGGTTGGCCATACCTCGATGCCGCACGTCAGCAGCTTCCACGGCGACCGCGTGATCGCCATCGACAGCAGCATCAAGAACGGCGAGAACGGCGAACTGCTGTTCATCGAGGGTGGCAAGCTCAGCCGTGGCCTGCTGGATGGTTCGCGGGTGCCGCTGGCGCTCGGTGAGCCGGGCCTGCAGGACTGAATGGAGAGACAGCGCGACGGTGCCGGGAGGTGCCGGCGCGCTCCACCTGCAGCCGGTTTGCGGCTACCCTCGGCAGCCGAGAGGCCCACCCCGTCCATCCGGTGGGCCTGACCGTTACAGGAGCCCCGCGCATGCGCGTTCTGATTGCTGAAGACGACCCGGATATCGCCTCCGGCCTGTGCGCCTCGCTGCGCCGGCAGGGGCACGTGGTCGACCACGTCGACAACGGTGCGCACGCCGATGCTGCACTGGGCTCGACGCAGTACGCGCTGCTGGTACTGGACCTGGGGCTGCCGCAGCTGGATGGCCGCGACGTGCTGCAGCGCCTGCGCCAGCGCGGTGATGGCCTCGCAGTGCTGGTGGTGACCGCCCGTGACGGCCTGGCCGAGCGCGTGCGTGTGCTCGACCTGGGTGCCGATGACTACCTGGTCAAGCCGTTCGCGCTGGACGAGTTCGAAGCGCGCGTGCGCGCCCAGCTGCGCCGGGTCACCAGCAATGGCAACCCGGACCTGCGCATCGGCCGCCTTCGCATCGACCTGGCCGGGCATCGGGTGTGGATCGATGACCAGTCGCTGGAACTGACCGCACGCGAGTTCGGCCTGCTGTCGGCACTGGCAGTGCGCGCCGAGCGAATCGTGTCACGCGCGCAGTTGGTGGAAGCGCTGTGCGACTGGGGCCAGGACCTGACCGACAACGGCCTGGACATCGCCCTGCACCGCCTGCGCCGCAAGCTGCAGCCCGGCGGCATGGGCATCCGCACCGTGCGCGGGCTGGGCTACATGCTGGAAGACGCGCAGGACGACAGCACCCCGTGATCAGTGGACCGCCCAGCCTGCGCCGGCGCCTGCTCGCCTTCCTGGCGCTGCCGATGCTGGGCCTGCTCACCTTCAACACGATCCTGGCCTACTACGTTGCGCTGGACTATTCCAACCGCATCCACGACCGCAACCTGATCGACGACACGCATTCGTTCGCGCAGATGCTGAGCACCATGCCGGTGACCAGCGACCTGTCTCCGCAGGCGCGCTTCCTGATCGAGTACGACCCCGACGGCCATCGTTACTTCAATGTCGACAGCAGCCGCATGGGGACGCTCAGCGGCAATGCCGACTTCAGCCCGTATGCCCCTTCTCAGGACTGCACCGGCGTGCATCCGGCCCTGTACGACGGCAACCTCAATGGCCAGCAGGTGCGCATGGCCACGGTCTGCACGCAGGCGATGAACGATCCGCAGGACCAGCTGGCGGTGACCGTGGCCGAGAGCATGGCCGACCGCCGACAGCGCGCGCGCGAGATCCTGATGATCATCATCCCGCTGATGACCATGCTGGCGCTGGGCACCGCAGCGCTGGTCTGGTTCGGCGTGACCTACGGCCTGCGCATCCTGACCCCGCTGAGGACCCGCCTGGCGCAGCGCCGTGGCGAACTGGCACCGATTTCCGATGCCGACGTACCGGAGGAGATCCAGCCACTGATCAGCACCATCGACGATCTGTTTGCCCGCCAGGCGGAAATGATCACCCTGCAGAACCGCTTCATCGCCGATGCCGCGCACCAGCTGCGTTCGCCGCTGGCGGGCATGGCCCTGCACGTGGACCAGGCGCTGGCACACGGTGACCCCGATACGGTGCGCGAGGCGCTGCAGCACATCCGCCGGCTCAACCAGCGCACCGCCCGGGTCAGCACCCAGCTGCTGGCGCTGAGCCGGGCGCAGACCGTGCCCGATACCGTGGAAGCACTGGACCTGTGCGAGCTGGTGCCGCAGTGGGTTGGCATGCGCGTGCCGGAGGCGATCCGCGATGGCATCGACCTCGGCTACCGCGGCAGCCCCCATCCGCTGCGTGTACTTGGCAACGGCGCCATGCTGCAGGAGGCGCTGGACAACCTGATCGACAACGCCCTGCGTTATGCCGGCCGCAATGCGACCGTCACGGTGGGCGTGCACGCGCTGGACGACAATGATGTCGAACTCTATGTGGAAGACAACGGCCCCGGCGTGCCCGACGACGTGATGCCACGGCTGGGCGAGCGCTTCTTCCGGGCGCCGGGCACCGCTGCCAGCGGCACCGGCCTCGGCCTGGCCATCGCGCACGAGGCGGTAGAGCACTTCGGCGGCCGCCTGAGCTTCCTCAACCGCCCGGGCGGGGGGCTCAAGGTCGCCATCACGCTGCCGCTGCTGAAGGCCCCCTGACCCGGCCCGGCGCGCTGAAAGGCTGGTGAAAATCGCGCTTGCGATCCTGCCATCCCCACTGCCGTCCCGGAGCCGCCAGGTGACCGAATCGCACGACTTCTTCCTCCCCGGTGGCCCCCAGGGCGTGCTGCTGGTCCATGGCCTGACCGGCACCCCGGCGGAAATGCGCATGCTGGGCAAGGGCTTGAACAATGCCGGCTTCACGGTGCACGGCGTGCAGCTGCCCGGCCATTGCGGCACCGTGGATGACCTGCTGGCGACCACCTGGGAACAGTGGTACCAGGGCGTGGAAGATGCGGCGGCCGCCCTGCGCGGCAAGGTCGACCAGCTGTTCGTGGGTGGACTGTCGATGGGCGCGGTACTTTCGCTGGCGTTGGCGGCACGTCGCCCGGAGTGGGTGTCCGGCGTGGGCGTGTACGGCGCCACTTTCCGTTACGACGGCTGGAACATTCCCGCCGTGGCCCGGTTCTCGTTCCTGCTGCCGTGGTTCAAGCGCTTCAACATCGGCCGCGACCGCATGTTCATGGAAGAACCGCCGTACGGCCTGCGCGACGAGCGCCTGCGCGCGCAGGTCAGCGCCGCAATGCTGTCCGGCGACAGCGCGGCTGCCGGCCTGCCGGGCAATCCCTGGCATGCGCTGGCCGAGATGCGTGCGCTGAGCAACTGGACCCGCCGCCACCTGCACCAGGTCACCGCACCGTGCCTGGTGATGCACGCCCGCGAAGACGATGTGGCCAGCATGGGCAACGCCGAGCTGGTGATGTCGCGGGTCAGCGGCCCGAAGGAACTGGTGGTGCTGGAAGACAGCTACCACATGATCACCATCGATCGCGAACGCCGCGATGTGATCCGTCGCAGCGCGCGCTTTTTCACCGAGATCGGTGAACGCACGGGCGTGCTCAAGGCGGTGGCCTGAGATGGGGGCACTCGCCACCCTGCTGTGGCTGGCCAATGTGGTACTCGATACCGGTGGCCAGCTCGCCTTCAAGGCCGCCGCCAGCGATCCGCAGGAAGGCGAAGGACTGCAACGCTGGAAACACATGCTCAGCCGCCCCTGGCTGTGGATCGGCATCGCCTGCTACGTGCTCGAGTTCGTGGCCTGGATTGCGTTCCTGTCGCTGGTGCCGCTGTCCAAGGGCGTGCTGCTGGGCTCGATCAACATCGTTGCGTTGATGATCGCCGGTCGTTTCCTGTTCCGCGAGAAGCTCACGCCGCTGCGGGTGACCGGCATGCTGCTGGTCACCGCGGGCGTGGCGGTGGTGGGGGCCGGCTCATGAGGCGCCTGTATGTGATCGGTTTCCCGCTGCTGATGGCCTTCGACACGCTGGCCCAGCTGTGCTTCAAGTACGCCGGTGACGCCGCGCTGCCGGTCGAGGCCAACACCGCCTGGCTGCTGCGCGTGCTGTCGCAGCCGTGGGTGTATGGCGCCATCCTCGGCTACGTGGGTGCGTTCTTCACCTGGATGAGCCTGCTGCGCCATGCGCCGATCGGCCCGGCGTTCGCGGCCTCGCACCTGGAAGTGATCAGCGTGCTGCTGCTGTCGGCGTGGCTGTTGAACGAGCCACTGACCCTGCACCATCTGCTCGGTGCGGTACTGATCGTGGCCGGCATCGTCTGCCTCGGCCGCGCTGAAGCGGACGACCCGCACAGTCCCGCCGAAAGCGCGTCGTGAGTGGGCTGCGATGAGCCTGTTCGCGCGCGAACTGCCACCTACCGCTGGCCTGCCGATTCAGGCCAGCGATTTCCTGCCCGGTGGTGGCGACCTGCGCGAAGTCCTGGCCAGCCAGCTCGGCACACCGCCACTGCAGCTGACCTGTTCCGGCACGCACGCACTGCTGATCGCGCTGCGTACGCTGCGCAAGCGCGCGCCAAGGCGCGACACCGTGATCATGCCGGCCTATACCTGCCCGCTGGTGCCGATCGCGGTGCACAGCCTGGGCCTGCGCGTGCAACTGTGCGATACCCGTCGTGGTCACTTCGACTTTGATCCCGGCCAGCTCAGGCGTCTGGCCGATGCGCGCACGCTGGCGATCCTGCCGACCCACCTGGGCGGGCGCATCGCCGATGTCGAACTGGCCTGCGAAGTCGCCCGCAACGCCGGCGCCTGGGTGATCGAGGACGCCGCACAGGCACTCGGCGCACGGGTCGGCAACAGCAGTGTCGGCCTGCGTGGCGACATCGGATTCTTCAGCCTGGCTGCTGGCAAGGGCCTGAGCCTGCATGAAGGTGGCCTGCTGGTCAGCCGTGACGACGAACTGCGTGCTGCGCTGGCCGAACATGCCGTCCAGCACGTTCGCTCCAGCCTGCGCTGGGAGCTGCTGCGCAGCGTGCAGTTGATCGGCCTTGCTGCCTGCTATCGCCCTTCGCTGCTGTCGCTGGTGTATGGCAATCCATTGCGCAGTGCGCTTCAACGCGACGATCTGGAAGAAGCGGTCGGCGACATTTTCCCGCTTGATATACCGCAGCACCGGGTCAGCCACTGGCGGCAGAACATCGGCGCGCATGCCGCGCGGCGCTTGCCGGCGTTCCTGCAGGCCGGTCGCCTGCGTGCGTTGCAGCTGCGCGTGCAGCTGGCACAGCTGCCAGCCGTTGAGGTGGTCGACGGCCTCGCCGGTAGCGGTGGCACCTGGCCATTGCTGATGCTGCTCCTGCCCAGCCAGCGCGCCCGCGATGCCGTGCTGAAGGACCTGTGGCCACGTGGTCTCGGCGCCAGCCGCATGTTCATCCATGCCCTGCCCGGCTACGCGTACCTGCGTGGCATCGTGCCGCAGGACGACATGCCCAATGCACGCGACTTCGCCGCACGCATGCTGACCCTTGGCAACAGCGCCTGGCAGACCCGCGAAGAGACTGCCGAAATACTGCAGGTCCTGGCCCGCGCCTGACCCGAACGTGCACGCGCGGCCTGTCCTCCGCGCATTCATCCGTGCACCTTCCTGAACGTTTTCCCAGCCTGTCAGAAGAGCCTTTCAACAGGAAAGGAACGAGAAAGGCGGCCTGCCTACATTGAGCCTGCCCCGGCATCGGGCCGGGCGTTTCTTTCATCGACGGACCTGCCCATGCACTGGAGCATCCTGTGTGACTTCGACGGCACCATCAGCCTCGAAGATGTCATCGACTCGCTGCTGGAAAAGTACGGCCAGCCGGGCTGGCAGGAACTGGAAGACCAGTGGAAAGCGGGAAAGATCGGCTCGCGTGAATGCATGCAGGGCCAGGTGCGGCTGCTGAAGCTGGACCCGGCCACGCTCGACGCCCATCTGGACCAGGTACAGATCGATCCGGGCTTCGCCGCCTTTGTCAGCCGTGCCGAACAGCTGGGCCTGCCGCTGCGCATCGTCAGTGACGGCCTGGACTATGCGATCCACCGCATCCTGGCCAACCACGGCCTGTCGCAGCTGCCGGTGGTGGCCAACCACCTGCGCTGGTGCGAAGACCATTGGGAACTGGAGTCGCCCTACCAGGCCGAAGGCTGCCGCAGTGGCACCTGCAAGTGCACCTGCGCCGCGCAGGCGCGCGCCAACGAAGCACCGCGCGTGCTGATGATCGGTGACGGCAGCTCGGATTTCTGCGTGTCCGAAGACGCCGACTTCGTGTTCGCCAAGCGCCGCCTGATTACCCATTGCACGAATGCCGGCATCGAGCATGCCGCCATCGACACCTTCCACGATGCAGTCGCACTGTTGCCGCGCCTGCTCGATGGCAGCCTGCTGCAGCCACGTCGCATCGACGCCACCCCGCAGCCCGCCGTACCGCCCCTGCTGCTGGCCACCGCCTGAGCACTCCCTTCCAGCCACGCTCCCCCGTTGCCCCCTTTCGAACGTCCTTCACGGAACCGAACTGCATGAACATTTTTGACAAGAACGCCGACGCCGCTGCCTCCGATGCGCAGCTGCTGGCCGACGAAGCCCGCTACAGCTCCTTCGGCGACACCGTCCACTACGTCGACCCGCCGAAGATCTTCCAGCGCGGCGAAGGCAGCTACATGTTCGACGGTGCGGGCGTGCCCTACCTCGATCTGCAGATGTGGTACTCGGCCTGCAACTTCGGCTACAGCAACAAGCGCCTGAATGACGCGCTGAAGGACCAGATCGACACCCTGCCGCAGGTCGCCAGCCAATACCTGCATCCGACCCGCGTGCAGCTGGCCAAGACCATTGCCGTGGACATGCACGAAAAGTTCGGCCTCGACGGTCGCGTGCATTTCAATGTCGGTGGCGCGCAGGCCATTGAAGACTCGTTGAAGATCGTGCGCAACGCGCGCGGCGGCAAGAGCCTGATGTTCGCCTTCGAAGGCGGCTACCACGGCCGCACCCTGGGTGCCTCGTCGATCACCTCCAGCTACCGCTACCGCCGCCGCTACGGCCACTTCGGCGAGCGCGCGATGTTCATCCCGTTCCCGTACCCCTTCCGTCGCCCGAAGGGCATGACCCCGGACGAGTATTCCGACCACTGCGTGTGGCAGTTCGAGCGCCTGTTCGAAAGCGAGTACAACGGCGTGTGGGATCCCAAGGTCGGCCAGGCCGAGTACGCCGCGTTCTACGTCGAGCCGATCCAGGGCACCGGCGGCTACGTCATTCCGCCGCGCAACTTCTTCACCGGCCTCAAGCGCGTGCTGGACAAGTACGGCATCCTGATGGTGGTCGATGAGATCCAGATGGGCTTCTGGCGTACCGGCAAGCTGTGGTCGATCGAGCATTTCGGCGTGACCCCGGACGTGCTGGTGTTCGGCAAGGCGCTGACCAACGGCCTGAACCCGCTGTCGGGCCTGTGGGCACGCGAAGAGCTGATCAACCCGACCGTGTTCCCGCCGGGTTCCACCCACTCCACCTTCAACTCCAACCCGCTGGGCACCCGCCTGGGCCTGGAAGTGTTGAAGCTGGGCAAGGAAATGGACTACGAGCGCATCGTACCGGAAAAGGGCGCGTACTTCCTCGACGGCCTGCGTGGACTGCAGAAGCGCCACCCGGAAATCGGCGACGTCGACGGCCTGGGCCTGGCCCTGCGCGCCGAAATCTGCCAGGCCGACGGCTACACCCCGAACAAGGAACTGCTGGACCGCATGGTCGACATCGGCCTGGCCGGTGACCTCCTGCACGACGGCAAGCGCATGGGCCTCGTGCTCGACGTGGGTGGCTGGTACAAGAACGTGATCACCTTCGCGCCGTCGCTGGACATCAGCTACGAAGAGATCGACCTGGCGATCACCCTGCTCGACCAGGCGCTGACCAAGGCCAAGGGCTGAGGCTGGATGCGCTGCCGGTTCCCGTGCCGATGGAGATGACGTCACGCGCATCCAGCACCGCGCTGGAACCGGCCGCGCTGCTGGAGGGTTTCCTGGCCCACCCGCCGCTCGGATTCGAGGCAGGCCGCCTTCCCAGTGGCTTGCCGACCTTCCGTGCGCCGCTGGACCTGACCACCACGATGGACGACGCGCTGCGCAGCAAGCTGCTCGGTCTGCCGCTGTCGCGCCTGTGGCGGCCATGGATCACCTGGAAGACCCGTTTCGTCGGTGCCACCAGCACCGAGTACACCCCGCTGCCGGCGCACGTGGCGCCGGAGGCGCTGGCCGAGGACGTGACGCGTCACGCGATTGGCGATACCCGGCTGCTGGTGGTCAAGGACCTGGCCATCGATTCACCGCTGCTGGACGACGCGGCCAACGCGCACAGCGCGGCGTTCCTGCAGGCCTTGCTGGCGCGCGGCTTCGTTGAACTGGAAGGCATGCCGCTTGCCTGGGTGGCGATCGATTTCGATTCGCTCGATGGCTACCTCGGCCGCCTGTCGCCCTCGCGCCGCAAGAACATCCGGCGCAAGCTCCGTTCGCGTGATGACCTGCAGATCGACTGCATCGCCACCGGCGATCCGGCCCTCGCCGACCCACGGCTGCAGGCCGAGCTGTATGCGCTGTACCTGGGCGTGTATGCGCAGAGCGCGGTGCATTTCGACCAGCTCGACCTGACCTATTTCCAGTACCTGCTGGCCGACAGCCAGGGCCAGGGACGAATGTTCCTGTACCGCCACCAAGGTCAGCTGATCGGCTGGAACCTGTGCTACATCCACGCCGGAAAGCTGGTGGACAAGTACATCGGTCTGGCCTACCCGCAGTCACGCGAGCACAACCTGTACGCGGTGAGCTGGATGCACAACCTCGAGTACGCGCTGCTGCATGGCCTGAGCCACTACGTGGCCGGCTGGACCGACTCGCGGATCAAGGCCGAACTGGGCGCCCGCTTCACCTCCACCCGGCACGCGATCCACGCCCGTTCCCCGCTGCTGCGCACTGCCCTGCGCAAGCTGGCGCCGCATCTGCAGGGCGAACCTGATGGAGGCGGTTGAACGATGCCGTTGCGTTCTCCGTTGATCCTCGACCTGGACGGTGGCGTGCTGCCGCTGCCCCAGGCGCAGACCCTGGCCCTGCCGCAGTGGCACGACCCGCTGCGCTTCGCCTGCAGCACTGCCACCCTGCACCGTTTCGCCGCCGAAGTGCTGGCGCCGCTGCCCGCGCAGCTCGGCACCGTGATGCTGGGCAGTGGCGACTTCCATCATCTCAGCCTGCCGCTGTTGTGCCGCATGCGCACACAGGCGCCGTTCCAGCTGGTAGTGCTGGACAACCATCCGGACAACATGCGTTTTCCGTTCGGCATGCATTGTGGCTCGTGGGTGAATGCAGCCAGCAAGCTGCCGCAGATCTCGCACATCCATGTGCTCGGCATTACCTCCAGCGACATCGGCCTCGGCCATGCCTGGGAGAACCACTGGCGCCCGCTGCTGGGCGGTCGCTTGACGTACTGGTGCATGGACGTGGATGTCAGCTGGGGCCATCGCCTCGGCATGGGCCACGCGTTCCGCCGCTTCGAGCACCCCGAAGCGCTGGTGGCCGCGTTCGCTGCCGAACAGGCCAAGTCGCCGCAGCCGGCCTACCTGTCGATCGACAAGGACGTGTTCGCCGAGGACGTCGCGCGCAGCAACTGGGACCAGGGCCGATTCCAGCTGGAAGACGCGCTGGTGGTGATCGAAGCGCTGCGTGCCGGCGGCCTGGTCGGCAGTGACATCACCGGCGAGGTGTCGCTGGCCACCTACCAGAGCCGCTTCAAGCGCTGGCTGTCGTCGCTGGATGGCCAGCCGGACATCAGCGCCGATGATCTTCCCGCCTGGCAGGCGCGTCACCAGCAGGTGAACCGCGAACTGCTGGCGGCAATCGCCGCCGTACCGACGGCCTGCTGACCGCGCCGGTAATGCCGGCCGCGGGCCGGCGTGGCTTCGGTAGTGCCGGCCGCTGGCCGGCAATGCCAACCGAGGTTGGCATCTACCAGACCAATGCCGGCCAGCGGCCGGCACTACACTGGGCGCCTACCCCAGGAGCCCTCGCCATGCCCCAGACCGTCATCCCGCAACTGCGCATGCGCCACGCCGACACCACCCTGCCGTTCTACGTGCAGGGGCTGGGCTTCGTGGTCGACTGGGAACATCGCTTCGAACCGGGCTTCCCGCTGTTCGCCCAGCTCACCCGCGACGGCCAGACGATCTTCCTCACCGAACACAGCGGCGACTGCGAGGTCGGCGGCGCGGTGTACTTCATCGTTGACGACGTCGACAGCCTGCACCGCGCCTTCAGTGCCGCCAACGTGCCGATCGAGCAGCCCCCGCATGACACCGAATGGGGCAGCCGGGAAATGCTGCTGCGCGACCCGGACGGCAACCGGCTGCGCTTCGCCACCCACACGGACTGAATGACGTCGGCTTGAGATGAATATACGAAACATATACGATTCGTATATTCACACTTCGAGGGCCACCCATGGGCATCGTCAACATCGATGACACCCTGCACGACCAGCTGCGCCGTGCCTGTACCGTCTCCAGCCGCTCGATCAACGCCCAGGCCAACTTCTGGATCCGGGTCGGCATGCTCTGCGAGCTGAACCCGACGCTGAGCTTCCAGGACATCGTCGCCAGCGAGCTGCGCGCGGCCGGCGTGCAGCCGCCGCTGTTGCCTCCGGGCCAGGTCTGAGCCGATGGGCATCATCAAGCGCCCCGACGAGATCGCGTTGATGGCCGAATCCGGGCGCCTGCTGGCGCAGGTGTTCGCCGCGCTCGACCAGCTGCCGCTGCAGGGCCGCAGCACGATGGAGATCAACGAATTCGTCGAGCGCATGATCGTCGATGAGCTGCAGGCACGGCCGGCCAGCAAGGGCCAGTACGGCTTCCCGTATGTGCTCAATACCTCGATCGACAACGTCATCTGCCACGGCGTGCCCAGCACCACCGACGTGCTGCGCAACGGCCAGATCGTCAACCTCGACATCACCTTGGAAAAGAACGGCTACATCGCCGACTCCAGCACCACCTACCTGGTCGGTGAGGTCGACTACGCCGCGCGCCGGCTGGTGCAGACCGCCTACCAGGCGATGTGGAAAGGCATCGCCGCGGTGCGCCCCGGCGCACGCCTGGGCGATATCGGCCACGCCATCGCCCGCCACGCACGCAGCCACGGCTACAGCGTGGTGAAGGAATACTGCGGCCATGGCATCGGCCAGGAAATGCACGAGGAACCGCAGATCCTGCACTACGGCCATCCCAACACCGGAATGGTGCTGGAAGAAGGCATGGTGTTCACCATCGAACCGATGCTCAACCAGGGCAAGCCGGCGATCCGCCAGCAGCCGGACGAATGGCCGGTCTACACCCGCGACGGCAAGCTGTCGGCGCAGTTCGAGCACACCGTGGCGGTCACCCGCAGCGGCGTGCGCGTGCTGACCCTGCGCCCCGGCGAAACCCCGCAGTGCGCGGTGGACGCGGCCTAGAGCGGGCGCAACAGCAGCAGCGTGGCGAGACAGAACATGAAGATCGCCACGCCGGTGTCCAGCATCCGCCATGCAGCCGGCCTGCGGAACACCGGCTGCAGCAGGCGCGCGCCATAGCCCAATGTGCAGAACCAGGCCACGCTGGCCACGCACGCACCGGCGGCGAAGGCCCAGCGCAGATTGCCCGGGTAGCGCGTGGACAGGCTGCCCAGCAGCACCACCGTATCCAGATAGACGTGCGGGTTGAGCAGGGTGAAGGCCAGACAGGTCAGCAGCACCTGCCGTCGATCGCCACCGTCCACGTCACCCGCCGCCAGTGCACTGCCACCGCGCCACGCACGCATCCCGGCCTGCAGGCCATACCAGAGCAGGAAGACCGCACCACCGATGCGCAGCACCTGCAGCAGCAACGGCCACTGCAGCACCAGCGCGCCCATGCCGCCCACGCCGGCCAGGATCAACGCGATATCCGCGCCGGCGCAGGCCAGCACCACCCTGCCCACATGACGTTGTTGCAGGCCTTGGCGCAGCACGAAGGCATTCTGTGCGCCGATGGCGATGATCAGGCCGGCGCCCGCGAAGAGGCCGGCGACGGTAGCGGCAATCCACATCGGGACAGGCCAGGCAGCGAGGGGACGCGCAGGGTGCGGCCAACAGCCTTGTTTAGACAAACTGATTTTTCTTTATCCTGTGCAGGAAAACTGAAGAGGCACCGGCATGGACCTGGTACACCCGCAACTGGCCGCGTTTGCCGCGGTGCTGGAGGAAGGCAGCTTCGAGGCTGCGGCACGCCGCCTGTCGATCAGCCCATCAGCACTGTCGCAGCGGATCAAGGCTCTGGAAGACCGGCTCGGGCAGGTGCTGGTGGTGCGCCAGGCGCCATGCCGCCCCACCGCCGCCGGTGAGGCGCTGCTGCGCCGGGTGCGACCGATGCAGGCGCTGGAGGCCGAGGCATTGGCCGAGCTGCTACCCGAGCGTGGCAGCAGCGACGCTGCGCGCACCCCGATCCCGCTGGCGGTCAATGATGATTCGCTCGATACGTGGTTCGTACCGGCCATCGCCGACCTGCACCAGCGCCATGGCTACCTGTTCGACCTGCGCATGGACGACCAGGACCACACCCTGCGGTTGCTGCGCGACGGCAGCGTGCTGGGTGCGGTCACCGCCGAAAGCCAGCCGGTGAAGGGCTGCAACGTGCACCCGCTCGGCGCCATGCGCTACCAAGCGATCGCTTCGCCCGGCTTCGCCCGCCAGTACTTCAGCGATGGCATGGACGCCACGGCGCTGGCACGCGCACCGATGCTGGTGTTCAACCGCAAAGATGAACTGCAGTGGCGCTTCGTGCGTCGCCTGACCCGCGCGAGGCTGCAGCCGCCGCTACACTACCTGCCCTCCTCCACCGGTTTCGTCGAAGCCGCCGCGTGCGGACTCGGCTGGGGCCTGGCCCCGGAAACCCTGGCCGCGCCCGCTGTGCTCGCCGGCCGCGTGGTGGTACTGGAACCCCGCCGCTGGCTCGATGTGCCGTTGTACTGGCAGCATGCCGCCGTGCGCTCAAGCACGCTGCAGCACATCACCCAGGCGCTGCGTACTGCGGCCAGCGGCACCCTTCGTTGAGGAAAGACCGATGACCGCAGACCCGGGCTTCACACCATGCGCACTACCGTTTGCGCACTTCTTTACCACTGGGACGGCATGGGCGTGATCGGCCGACGTACAAGGATGCACCGCGCGAAAGTCGCGTTGACCCTGGCAGCCTGCATGCCGCTTGCGGCGGCAGCGCAGAGCAGTGCCGATGCACCCGCACTGGACTGGGAACAGGCGCGGCAACGCCTGGAGCAGGTCTCCGATGCGCTGGCCGCTGCCGATGCAGCCGTTCGCAACAAGCAGGACCTGCAGGACGCCACCCGGCTGCTGCGCCTGCCGGAGATCACCGGCGAAGTGCGCCGCCTGCAGTTCCAGAAGACGCTCACTCTGCCGCTGGGCTCACTGGCGCCGGTGGCTGAAGCCTTCGGCATCGATTCGCCGCTGTCGTTCACCGAGCGCGACTGGCGCACCCGTCCAGTGGTCACCGCGGTGCTGCCGCTGTACACCGGCGGCGTGATTCCGGCCGCGCAGCGTGCGGCCAGTGCCGCCCACGAACAGGCCAGCGCCGAGCGCGAAGCACAACGTCAATCGCTGACCGTGCAGCTGGCCCAGGCCTACTTCGGGCAGCGCCTGGCCGAGCAGGCGGTGGACGTGCGCCGTGACGTGCGCGATGGCCTCAACCGCCACCTGTCCGATGCGGAGAAGCTGGAACGCGAGGGTTTCGCCACCCGCGCCCAGCGCCTGCAGGCCACCGTGGCCCGCGACAAGGCCGAGCGCGAATACCAGAAGACGGTGAACGACCTGGCAACGCTGAAGGCCGCGCTGGCCACGCTGCTGCGCAGTGGTGGCGAGGTGCAGCCGGTTTCGCCGCTGTTCGTGCAGCGCGTGCCGCTGGAACCGGTGGTCAGCTTCGAGCGTACTGCGCAGGCGCGCCAGCCGCAGATCGCACGCCTGCGGGCCATGGTGGCGCAGGCCGAACAGGGCGTGCGCGTGCAGCAGGCCAAGCTGAAACCGCAGATCTTTGCCTTCGGCCAGTACGACTTCCGCCGCCGCGACGAAATGCTGACCGATCCGGACTGGGCGTTTGGCATCGGCCTGAAGTACACCTTCCTGTCGCCGAACTCGCGGCCGGCGCAGATCAGCGCCGCGCGCGCGCAGCAGGACCAGGCCGAAGCGGGCCTGCGCGAGGCCGAGAACCAGGTCGCGCTGGGCGTGCGCAAGGCCTGGAACGAACTGGAAACCGCGCGCCAGCAGTACGTGCTGCTCGACAGCAGCATTGCCCAGGCACAGGAAAACCTGCGCCTGCAGGAGCTGGCGTTCCGCGAGGGCCAGGCCACCTCGCTGGATGTGATCGACGCGCGGCTCGGCCTGGGCGGTGCCCGTGTAGAGCGCGCACAGGCCGCCTACCAATACGATATTGCGCTGGCACAGTTGCTGGAGGTCAGTGGACAGATGGACCGTTTTGAAGAATTCCGGCGCCGTGCGGACGAGGTGATCGACCATGAGTGATGTGCTGCACGACGATGCGACAACACCCCCGGCCAAGCGCCGCCTGGGCCCGATCCTGGTAGTGGCGCTGCTGGTCGCGGTGGTGCTCGGCCTGTGGCTGGCCTGGCGCAGCCCGGCCGACCAGATCCAGGGCATGGCCGACGCGGACACCATCAACGTGGCCGCCAAGATCACCGCCCGCGTGGCGGAGTTGAAGGTGCGCGAGGGCGACCGCGTGCAGCCCGGGCAGGTGCTGTTCCTGCTCGACAGCCCCGAAGTGGCCGCCAAGGAACAGCAGGCCCACGGCGCGTTGGCCGCCGCACAGGCGGTGGCCGACAAGGCCGACGAAGGCGCGCGCAGCGAAGACATCCGCGCCGCCGAAGCGAACTGGAAGCGCGCCGAAGCCGGTGCGACGCTGGCCGAAGCCACCTACCAGCGCGTGCAGAACCTGTTCAACGAAGGGGTGATGACCCGGCAGAAGCGCGATGAAGCGCATGCCCAGGCCACCAGTTCGCGCGAACTGGCCCGTGCCGCGCGCGCGCAGTACGACATGGCGTTGGCCGGCGCACGCGAGCAGGACAAGCGTGCCGCGCAGGGCCAGGTGCAGCAGGCGCAGGGCGCGGTGGCCGAAGTCAACGCCGCCCGTGCCGAAGTCGAAGGACGCGCGCCGGTGGCGGGCGAGATCAACAAGCGCATGGCCGACCCGGGCGAGCTGGTGCCGGCCGGCTACCCGGTATTCACCCTGGTCGACATTGATCGCATGTGGGTGGCGATGAACCTGCGCGAATCACAGATGCAGGGCCTGAAGGTCGGCAGCAAGCTGCAGGGCAACGTGCCGGCACTCGGCCTGGACGGCGAGTTCGAGGTCTACTTCATCAACCCTGCCGGCGACTATGCGACCTGGCGTACCACCCGCCAGTCGTCCGGCTACGACGTCCGCAGTTTCGAGGTGCGGGTGCGCCCGGTACGCCGCATCGAGGGCTTCCGCCCCGGCATGAGCGTGCTGTTCGCATGGCCCCAGCACTGAGCCCGGACCGCAACGGCTTCGCTGCTTCGTGGCGGCGCGAGCTGCAGTCGCTGCGCGGCAACCGTGCCGACCTGCTGCTGGTCACCGTGCTGCCCCTGCTGATGCTGGCGGTGATGGCGTGGATGTTCTCGCCGTCGGTGATGCGCGACATCCCCATTGCCGTGGTCGACCTCGACCACAGCAGTGACAGCCGCCTGCTGCTGCGCATGCTCGATGCCAGCCCCGGCGTACGCATCGCCAGCCAGCCGGCGGACCTGGAGGACGCGCGTTCGCAGCTGCGCAGGCTGGATGTGTTTGCCATCGTACTGGTGCCGCGCGATGTCACCCGGCAGGCGCTGCGTGGACGCCAGGGCACGGTGTTCGCCTATTACAACGCCACCTACATGACCACCGGCCAATCTGCGTCGCGCGATATCGGCGACGCAGTCTCGGCCTGGAACGCACGCCTGCTCCGCGAACGCATCGGCCTGCAGGTCGGCCCCGGCAAGCTGCGTGCGGCACCGATCGCGGTGCAGTCGGACATCCTGTACAACCCTGCGCGCAGCTACGAGTTGTTCCTGCTGCCGCTGATCTTCCCAGCCGTGCTGTCGCTGGTACTCGCACTTGCGGTGGCCGGCAGCCTCGGCCGCGAGATCCGCGACGGCACCCTGCCCGCCTGGCTGGGTCGAACGCCGTGGTCGGCGATTGCCAGCAAGGTCGCGCCGTACATCCTGCTGTTTTCGCTGTATGGCGCGCTCGGCATCGGTTACCTGGCCTGGCTGCGCGGCGATGGTGTGGCCGGCAGCGTGCTCCTGCTGCTGCTCGCACAGCCACTGTTCTACCTGGCCACGGCCGCCTACGCATTGTTCTTCGTCGGCGTCACCCGCGACATGGGTACCGCGCTGTCCGCGGTCGGCCTCAGCATCGGCACCGCACTGGCGTTCTCCAGCGCTACCTTCCCGGTCCTGGATGGCCCCCTGTTCACCCGCATCTGGCATCAGCTGCTGCCACTCAGCGCCTACATCAAGCTGCAGACCCAGCAGCAGTTCATCGGTTCGCCGCTGCAGGTTTCGGTGTGGCCGTTGGCCACATTGCTGCTGATGGCGGTGGTGGCAGGAGGCATTGGCGGCCTGCGCCTGATCGCCTTCGCGCGCAGGCCGGAAGCCGCGCAGCCTGCGGGAGCCGACGCATGAGCGCACTCTGGCGCAGCCTGCGGCAGACCCTGATGGCGGTGCTCTGCGACCGCTACGCGATCGTGGTGATGGTCGGCGCGGTGATCCTGTATTCCTTCTTCTACCCGGCCGCGTACCGTCACCAGGTGGCCGGCAACCTGCCGGTGCTGGTGGTGGACGAAGACCACAGCGCGACCAGCCGCGAGCTGCTGCGCAAGCTCGATGCGCTCCGCGTTGCACGCGTGGTCGGGCAACCGGCGGACATCGACAGTGCGCGTCAGCAGCTGGAAGCCGGCCATGCCGAAGGCATCGTGCTGATCCCGGCCAACCTGGAGCGCGACATCCTGCGCGGCCACCCGGCCAAGCTGGTGCTGCTCGGCAACGGCGCCTACCTGGGCCGTGCCAGCTGGGTGCTGGGCAGCGTGGCCGATGCACTGGGCGCGTTCGGGCGTGACGCCGTGGTCGGCCAGGCCGCGTTCATGGGCGCGCCACAGGCGCCGCCGGTCACCCTGGTGCAGCGCCCGCTGTACAACACTCAGGAAGGCTATGGCAGCGCCATCGTGCCCGGTGTGGCCGAGCTGATCGTGCACCAGACCCTGCTGATGGGCATCGGCGTGCTGCTCGGTAGTCGTCGTCTTGCACTCGGCCGGCGCCTGCGCTTCGACCTGCCGACCCTGGCCGGCATGGCGATGGGCTTCGGCCTGATCGGCCTGTTCGGCCTGTTCTGGTACGCCGGGTTCACCGCCTGGGTGCAGGACTATCCGCGCGGCGGAAACCCACTGGGCCAGCTGCTGGGCGGCACCCTGTTCATCGCCGCTACCGTGGTTTTCGGCCTGTTCGTCGGCAGCTTCTTCCGCACCCGCGAACGCGCCTTCCAGTACATCATCGCCACCTCGATCCCGCTGTTCTTCCTGGCCAACCTGTCGTGGCCGGCAGTGATGACGCCGCAACCGCTGGTCTGGCTGGCGCAGCTGCTGCCTACCACCTCCGGTATCAACCTGATGGTGCGCCTGAACCAGATGGACGCCAGCCTGGCCGACGTCAGCCACGAACTGATCACCCTCACCGTCCTGCTGCTGCTCTACGGCAGCCTCGCCACCTGGCGCCTCCTCGCAAAAAAGGGGACGGAGGGGATTAAGTCGTAAACGGCCGGTTTGGGGGATTGCGACTTAATTCCCTCCGTCCCCTTTTTCCTGCAACGAAGAACGCCGGCGTGGGGCCGGCGTTCGGGTACTGCGGTGTGGAAGGGGAAACGAGGTCTGGCTGTGACCGATCAGCGGTAGACGCGTTCGCAGCGACGTTCAACCACGCGGTCACCGTTCTTCTGCTGCTGGTTGCCTTGGATCTGGCGGCCGGCCGCGCCACCGGCCACGGCGCCGGCCACGGTTGCAAGCTTCTTGCCGTTACCGCCGCCCACCTGGTTGCCCAGCAGGCCGCCGATCACTGCGCCGGTAGCGGTACCCGTGATGCGGTTCGGATCGCGCGAGTTGCGCTGCACTTCCACGTTCTTGCAGACCACGCGGCTGCCGTCATTGAACTTGCGTCCCTCATCGCGCGGCCCATACGTCTGCGCACCGGCCACCGGCGAAGCCGCCAGCAGCGTGCCCAGCACAAGCAATCGGGTCGAGGTCTTCATGGCCATCTCCTGAGTTCCGGTATGGCGCAAGTGTCCTCCTGCGGTTGGCAACCGGAAGTGAAATGCGCGTGTCCACCGCCTCATCGGCCATCGCGCGTTCAGGAAGAGAATCCGCGCCCATCACGATCAGCCATCGTGATGGGCGCCGTCTCCCTACCGGCGTGCTGCCTTGCTAGAACTCTTCCCAGCCACCCGCATTGGCAGCCAACGTCGGCTCGATGCGCGGTGACAGCACCGCCGGGCGTCTCACCGGCGTGACCGAGGCCGCTACCGCCGCAAGCGCGCGCGGGACCGATACGGCTGCCGCGGCTGCACCGGTGCGGAACACCGACACCGCTTCGGCCAGCAGGTTGGCCTGCTCCTCCATGGAGCGTGCCGCCGCGCTGGCTTCTTCCACCAGCGCCGCATTCTGCTGCGTGGTCTCGTCCATCTGCACCACCGCCTGGTTCACCTGTTCGATACCCGAGCTCTGCTCCTGCGAGGCGGCAGAGATATCGGCCATGATGTCGGTCACGCGCTGCACCGAGGCCACGATCTCGCCCATCGTGGTGCCGGCCTGGCGAACCAGCGCCGATCCATCGGCGACCTTGCCGACCGAATCCTCGATCAGGCCCTTGATCTCCTTGGCCGCACCGGCCGAGCGCTGCGCCAGCGTGCGCACCTCACTGGCAACCACCGCAAAGCCCCTGCCCTGCTCGCCGGCACGAGCGGCTTCCACTGCAGCGTTAAGCGCCAGGATGTTGGTCTGGAATGCGATGCCATCAATGACCGAAATGATCTCGGCGATCTTCTTCGACGAGGCTTCGATGGCCGACATCGTGGTGACCACCTGGCCGACCACCTCGCCGCCCTGCGAGGCGACGCCATGCGCACCGATGGCAAGCTGGTTGGCCTGGCGTGCGTGCTCGGCGTTCTGCTTCACGGTGGAGGTCAGTTCTTCCATCGACGCCGCCGTCTCTTCCAGGTTCGCCGCCTGCTGCTCGGTGCGACGCGACAGATCGGTGTTGCCCGAAGCGATCTCGCCTGCCGCCAGGTTGATGCTGGACGCGCTGGACTGGATACGGCCGACAATCTGCTTGAGCTGATCGACGGTGGCATTGCAGTCATCGCGCATGCGGGCGAACACGCCGTGGAAGTCACCCTGCATGCGCACGGTCAGGTCACCGCGCGAGATCGCCTGCAGCAGGCTCGACACCTGCACCAGGTTCTGGTCGGTGGTCTGCATCAGGCGATTGAGCCCTGCCACCATGTCGCGGAAATCGTAGGCGAAGCGATCTTCGTCACCGCGCAGGCTGAAGTCGCCTGCCGCGGCCGCTGTCGCCAACCGGCGGATCTCGCTGTTGATCGCCGACAGGCTGGTCTTGGTTTCGTCCATTGCCTGGGTGATCGCCGCCTTCTCGCCCGGCAGCGGATCCATGTCCACCGACAGGTCGCCACGGGCGTAATGCTTCATCACTTCGATCAGCCGGTTCTGCACCTGCACGTGCGAGCCGACCAGCGCATTGGTCTCGTGCACCATGCGCCCGTAGTCGCCGGGGAAGGCACTCTCATCCATGCGATAGCTGAGGCTGCCGGCATCGTGCTGGCG
This sequence comes from Stenotrophomonas sp. YJH_SMC_64, assembly GCF_059371375.1. NCBI lineage: Bacteria > Pseudomonadati > Pseudomonadota > Gammaproteobacteria > Lysobacterales > Lysobacteraceae > Stenotrophomonas > Stenotrophomonas sp. YJH_SMC_64. Next base: position 327,431 of record NZ_JCAFUN010000002.1, read on the forward strand.
GGCCAGCTCGCCCTGCGCCGCCATCACCGACTGCAGCTGCGCCTGCATGCGCTGCATCGACCTGAGCAGCTGCGTCACCTCATCGTTGCCGGACGCGTCGATGCTGCTGTCCAGCCGCCCGTTGGCGATGCCGTCGGCCAGCTTCACCGCACCTTCCAGCGGGCGGGTCAGGCTGCGGGTGATGGCCCACGCCGCCAGTGAACCCAGTATCAGGCTCAGCACGCCGAACACGATCGACAGCGTGCCGGTCCAGGATTCGGTTGAACGGTATTCCTCGCGGCTGCGCTCGGTCAGTGTCTCCTGATGCCGCAGCAGGGTCGAGATCGCCTCATTCCATGCGGTGGCCAGGCCGTGCTCGGCGAGCAGTTCCTTGGCCGCACCGTCGAAATCACCGGCCTTCATGCGCTCGTGCAGATGCTGGGTGGAGGCGTCGGTGGCCTTGCGTGCCGCGTCGATTTTCGCAACAAGGGTATCGCCGGTGGCGTCGCGCGGAATCTTGATGTACTTGGCCCAGATACCGTCGTAGGTCTGCGACAGCTCCTGCGCCTTCTGATAATCCTTGTCGAAATCCTCGCCGCGCTTGATCACCATCAGCCGGCGATGCATCAGCACCGCGTTGTTGGTATCCAGCATGTCGTTCAACAGCCGCATCTTCACCATGTTGACGTCCACCACTTTCTCGAACTGGGCGGACTTCAGGTGATTCCCGTACAGCACCAAGCCAACGATGGCCACGATGAACAGCAGCAGCAAACCGAACCCGGCACCCAGCCGGGATCCCACTCGAAGGTTGCGTAAGGCGAGCATCTCAATTCCCTTGATCATGGCCGTATGATCGATGGCGGCGCAGGCAGGGGAAACTTTATGGGTCGATATTATTATATCGATCTAAAACTCTGGAACTGTGCAGACAGGTGTGAAATCAGAAAACCCACGAACGCGTTATATCCATAAGGCATATCGCCATGTGTACCGAGAATGGGATCAGGCCCGGGCCTGCCGCCCCGGCATCCAGCATTACGGAGCAGCAGGCCCCGGGAAGACCAGATCCTTCCCGAGCCTTGCCGCATAGATGCTCTCGAACTGGAAGGAGAGCACAAACCGGAACTCGCACGCCGCAGCGTAACGATTGATGAAGCGGCAGATTTCCTCCCAGGCACTTTCAAACCCGCTCGCGCGGAAATGAAACGAGCCGAGCAGGCCGACCTGCCACTTGGCTTCAATCCCTTCCGCAACGACAGCTTCCGGCGGGTCGACGATGCTGAATCCGAAGCCGGTGTTGGATGCTGGAAGATATCCACGCAGGCCGTCGGCACCGTCGGAGTACGGCCTGGATCGAGTCCAGAGCGCGCAGCACGAAACCCAGATCGGCACCGGCTTCGACTCAAGCAAGCTTCATCAAAGCTCGGTGTCGTTACAAGCCCTGACCCATTCGTCAGGATCATCGGGCGCCACCGACATGAATCGGACTACTACGTCCACTGTTCACGGCCATCTGCGCCGATCCAAACCAGACCCGCCGGAGCATCGGTCAAGAACCAGAGGCCGAATCCATCGATATCATCTTCACCAGGATTTTCGGGCCAAGCGTTTGAGATTAGCGTCAGCTGCTCCCTCCAGTCGCCTTGCAAGAACACCCCGTCCGTTGCAAGCCTCACTTTCCCTTCCCTCAACAAACGACCCATCAACTCGAAGAACGCGTCTTTTCTTTCGGAGATCCCAACACCTCCCATTTCCATCGTCATGTGCTGCCAGACGGCACCCATTGATAACCCAAACGAAGAAGTCACCACTGCACAATGAATCCCGTCTTTCATTTGAACTTCACCTCTACTCGCTTTCCATTATTTATGGATTTATCCTGCACATCAATTGTCCAACTAGCACCAGTCTTCTGCGCGCTCGTTGAAAAATCTCTAAGAGTTATCTTTGCACCAGAGCTCGTGGTTGCCGTATAAAGAAGACCCTTTCCAGGTACGACCTTCGCGACAGGCATGCGATCAGTTCCAGTCAGCTGTCTGAAATACAGCATGACATCGGATGTGCTTGCACCAATATAAACCGGAGCACCCGTACTGACTTGAGCATCGGCCTTCAAGACCTTTGAACCAAGATTAAGCTGAAAATCCTTAGGATCCAATGACTTGCTATTGTATTGGTGTGCGAGGTCATCAATTCGCTTTTGCGAGTACGCCTGAAGAACGGATTCAGGTTGTTTGAGAGACAAATCGGGCAGTTCCCGGCTTGGGCGCCCAGCCATCCATCTGCCCGCCCGCACCACCACTGATGCTGCCGGAGCTGGCCGTATAGTCCATGTGGTTCTGCAGGTCGGTGAATGTCAGCGAGCCCGCAGTCAGTTCACTGTTGCCCGC